>NC_009719.1:1905000-2239957 GCF_000017565.1 Parvibaculum lavamentivorans DS-1 | reverse complement strand
GACCGTCAGCGTCTCGCTATCGACTTCGAATGTAAGCCGCGCCATCGTTTCGTCGAAAAGGCGGTTCCATGCGGCATGCCCCGTCAGGCTTTTCTCATGCAGAAGCGTTTCGAGCTCATCGGAAAGCTGATAAGGCCGCATCGCGCGCAGGTCGCGCAGCCAAGGCGCGTAGTGGCCGAGCGCCGGATCTTCGAGAGCCTTAGCCAGCACGTCGTCTTCAACCCGGTTCAGTTCGAGAGCGAAAAAGAGAAGGTCCGTCGAAATCGTGGTGATCTGGCCCTGCATGTCGCCATAGAACTTGGCATAGGCCGGATTGACGCTGTCCTGCGCATAGAGAAGCCCGGCAAAGGAGATCAACCGGCCGAGCTTGTCCTCGATCTCTTCATAGGCCTTCAAGGCCGCGGCAATCTCCTTGCCGCCCTCGGGCGCCGCTGCCAGCGCGCCGATGCGGCCCTTGTAGAGCTTGTTGAAAGCCGCCGCCGCCTCCGCCGCCCACCGGAGATCCGCTTTAACTTCAGGCGCATCTGGTGCCGAATAAAGATCGCCCAGGTTCCAGACCGGCAGCTCGCCCAGCAATTCCTGCTGATCTTTTGCGTTACTCACGGATGAGGCAGGGGCAGAAACGGGCTTGAGACGCAGCATTCGGACACTCCATGGGAAGGTTCTCGAACTTATATCGCGCGTCCGCCCCCGTCATTCAACGGAGCAAAAGAAAAGGGCCCCAGCCTTGCGGCTGGAGCCCTGATCTTGGCGTCGGTTACTGCGTTAGCAGCCGGCAACCACCGCACGGCGGTTGAGCGGCTCACGTACGCCGTCTCCCGTCTGCACGGCAAGCTCGGTCTCGCCGCGCGAAACCGCGCTGCAGAGTTCCTTGCCCTGGGCCGTCAGCGCGTTGGACACGGAGTCCGCACGGCGCTGGCCGAGTGCCTGGTTGTAGGCACTGCTGCCCGACGTATCGGTGTGACCGATAACCGAGAGCGGGCCGGTCGTTTCAGCGACGATCTGATCGATCACCGACTGCGCTTCCGGTGTCAGGTTATACTTGTCGAAACCGAAATAGATGGTCCACGGACCGGACGGCGCCTGAAGGGCGCAAGCCGTGAGCGCTTCGTAGAACGCGGCCTTCTCGGCTTCCACGCGATCCGGCTGTACCGGGCCGCCTTCGCCGCCGAAGTAGGAGCCGTTCACGCCGAGCTTGTTGTCGCTCGCCTGTTCGACCCAACCGTCGTAGTAGCGCTGCGCCTTGGCGCATTCACAGCCGCGATCGGTGCGGCCGCCATTGTCCAGTGCGGACATCAGCTTGGAACGGGCGTCCTGCAGCTCAGGCAGATCGCTCGAAAGAACCCCTTTGGTGGCGGGGTCGAAAGGAAGAACGGTTTCGCCAGCAGCCGCAGCGCGGCCCTTGGCAACGATCGTGGCCGTATCGACCCAGTTGCAATCGACATAGGCTTCCGAAGTCGCCCTGTCC
Source organism: Parvibaculum lavamentivorans DS-1 (assembly GCF_000017565.1). Lineage (NCBI taxonomy): Bacteria > Pseudomonadati > Pseudomonadota > Alphaproteobacteria > Hyphomicrobiales > Parvibaculaceae > Parvibaculum > Parvibaculum lavamentivorans. The sequence goes on along the minus strand of NC_009719.1, from coordinate 2,238,489 downwards.
TGATATTCGCGAGCCAGGCAAGCGTTGAAGGAATCACCCTGAATGTCTTCATGCAGGTACGATTCGGCGGTCCATGTGCCGCAACCAGCCAGCACAAGGAAAGAACCCAACGCTATTAGCCGGGATATCATTTTCATCCCAATCTCCGTCGTTATTTCGCTTTGCCCCCCGACGATACGACGGGTGGCCCGGACCCCACCGGTAAGCCCTCATAAGCCCAATTTCATCGCACGGAACCGCAGAAACCATCAACCCGTATCAGAGGAAACAACGCAGTTCTGCGCTATGCGTCACATGTCGGCAACACTGTTGCGCGGCGGAATCGGTGGGATATGTGACCAAATGAGGATCAAAAGGCGAATGTCCCAGCATGTGTCACCACAGGGCGATTATTGGCCTGCGGATTAAGGGCCCCTTTACCAATACGGCCCAATATGGGGCAAAAGCGGGGTTATCCCCGGCCCTTTATTGCGATTTTCTGCTACCGAGGAACAGGATGACCCAGGCCATTCTTATTGTGGATGACGATCCGGCGCAGCGGCGGATCCTGGAGGAGGTCGTCAACCGTGACGGCTACCGAGCCATCCCCGTGGATGGCGGCGAGGCGGCACTGGCCTATCTCGAGGGGCCCGGCGGCGCGGAAATCTCGCTGGTGATTCTCGATCTGGTCATGCCCGGCATCGACGGGATGGAGGTGCTGAAGCGCGTCCACCCGAACAAGCCGAACCTGCCCGTGATCGTGCTGACCGCCCATGGCGGCATCGAAACGGTGGTGAACGTGATGCGCGAAGGCGCCTCCGACTTCGTGGTGAAGCCGGTCAGCCCCGAACGCCTCCACGTCTCGATGCGCAACGCCCTCAAGGTGAACGCGCTGACGGGCGAGATCAGCCGCCTCCAGAAACGCAAATCCGGCCAGCTCACCTTCGCCGACATCATCGCGCCGAGCGCCGCCATGGCACCGGTCATCCGCCTCGGCAAGCGCGCCGCGCAATCGAACATCCCGATCCTGATCGAAGGCGAGTCGGGCGTCGGCAAGGAACTGATCGCCGCCGCCATCCAGGGCGAAGGCGACCGCGCCGGCAAACCGTTCGTGACGGTGAACTGCGGCGCGATCCCCGAAAACCTCGTCGAGAGCATCCTGTTCGGCCATGAAAAGGGCGCCTTCACCGGCGCGTCCGACAAACATGCCGGCAAATTCCAGGAAGCCTCCGGCGGCACACTCTTCCTCGACGAGATCGGCGAACTGCCGCTCGACATCCAGGTGAAGCTGCTGCGCGCGCTGCAACAGGGCGAGGTCGACCCCGTCGGCTCGAAGAAGCCCGTCAAGGTCGATATCCGCCTCATCTCGGCAACCAATCGCGAGATGCTGCAGATGGTGAAGGAGGGCCGCTTCCGCGAAGACCTCTATTACCGCCTCAACGTCTTCCCGATCCATGTGCCGCCGCTGCGCGAGCGCAAGGACGACATCCCCGAACTCGTCGCGCATTTCATCCGCCGTCTCGCGGCGGAAGAAGGAAAGCCGGTCGTCGGCATCTCGCGCGACGCGCTCTCGATGCTCTGCGCCTATGAATGGCCGGGCAATGTGCGCCAGATCGAAAACACGATCTTCCGCGCCATCGTGCTTTGCGACGGCGAGATGCTCGAAGTCTCCGACTTCCCGCAGATCGCCAGCATGGTGGACGGCTACCAGGAAGCGGCCATGCCGCGCGCGGCCGCCACCACCGCCACCCATGCACCGCACGCCATCGGCGAAGCGGCGGCGACGGATACCGGCGCACCGCTTTACGCAGCCCAGCCGCAACAGACCAACACGCTGGCGGATTTCGCCCGCTCGAACTTCTCCGACGGCATCTCGATCACGGATGAAGCCGGCAATGTCAGGAAGCTTGAAGACATCGAAGCGGAAATGATCCGCCTCGCCATCGACAAGTACAAGGGCCACATGACGGAAGTCGCCCGCCGCCTCGGCATCGGCCGCTCGACGCTCTACCGCAAGGTGCGCGAAATGGGCCTCGAGGTGCGCGAGAACTGAACGAACCTTCTCTCCTTCGTCAGACGGGAAACGGCGCGGCGCAATCCGCGCCGTTTTCTTTTGCGGCAAGCGGGGATAAAGCGGGTTCGGAGAGGCCACTGTCATCGAACCGTCACGAGACTGTCACATTGATCCGCAGGCGGACTTATCTCCGCTTCGTGAGGCATTTTCCGACGGACACTTCCCGGACTGAGTGGCCCCCGAGGGGGCCACCGTCAGCGAACTGCCATGAGACTGTCATATTGATCTGTAAACGGACTTATCCCCGCCGCGCGAAGCCCTTCCGGACGCTCCCGGAGCCGGCACAGACACCGCCCGCAAGACTTGTCCCCACCCTCCCCGGCCGCCCGCGCCCCACTTGTCCCCGCTGTGGCGCGAACACCATGTGGCGGGAATGTCTGTGGCGAGGGGGATACAGGGGGATAAGTTAATCGTTATCCTCCATCCGTTTCTTAGCCGACGGAAAGAGTACGGTTCTCGTGAGTGTAGTGCGGCCCGATTGCGTATTTATCTTCATCGAGAGATGGGTTGAACATCGAGGTTGTGAAAATAATTTGGTGGTCCAACTCCGCATCTTCCGAAGCCCGCAAAATGATCTCTTGGAAATTATGGCTCCGGTTCTGCTCCATCCCTTTGTCTTCGATGTTATCGAATAAGACAAAACGCGGATGATAGAATTTCTTATCCTGCGTAGCTGCCAGCAGGAGCGAGAGAATGACCGCATTCTTTACAATGACATTGCTGCTTTCGGCAAAATTCAGCTCGCCATCGACAAGGACAGAATTGTCACCAAAATTAACGGCCACGCTCTGAGCATTCTGGAACTCATCTTGGCGATCCAAATCTTGTTTCAGAATGGCTTTCGCGGTTTCGGAAACACGTGTCAGCGCCTGCCTTCTGCGTTGCCCGCTGGCGACTTCCAAGGCTTTCTGGCGATCCTTCAGGCTGTTGATCTGCTCCTGCAAAGCAGCCTTTTCGTCGCTAAGCGATTGTATCTCAAGGGCTCTTTCCCGAAGCCGCGTCAACTCTGATAGCTCACGGTCAATCTGGCCGAGGCGCTGATAGCGCTCGGCGACAAAACTATCACGAGGCGAGATACTTATCTCATACCTGACGGTGTATTCGGAAAGCTCTGCTTGGTAATTAAGGCGCAGCCGACGAAGCTCGCGCTCCATGTTGGCAGAAGAACGCTTTTTCTCCTCTAGGAGCTGTCGGGATTCCCGTATCTGTATGTCCAAATCCATCTTGATCTGGAGATAGCGGGAGCGCTCATGCTCGGGATCAGTCTTGGTGCCGCACAGCACGCAATGTTCCGGCCCTAGGCTATCAGACAGCGGTGCGAGGCATGCTGGGCAATGGGTAAAGTCGATATTCCCAACGATGTCTGATGAGGTTTGCGCTCGTGGCAATTTTTCCGCCAGATCTTCCAGATATTCGAGAAAGTTGGTGAGATCGGCAACTTCAAGTTCGTTGATGTGAAGATTTTGTTCATTCAACGCAATCTGCTTGCGGTAGTTCCGCAGCTCGTCGGCTGCTTTCTTTTGTCCCGCTATAAACTCCTGAGCACGACCGGAATCGAGAAGCTCGTCAACGTTGTCAATCTCCGTTGCCAATCTGTCGTATTCAGCGATCATGTTGACCACGCGGCTATCAATTGTCTCCACCCGCGAAAGCGCTTCATCCGGTGGCAGCACGCTCAAAAGGGCCGTATACTGACGGTTCTTTTCATCAAATTGTTTATCAAGCTTGCGCAGATTGAGTTCTATCTCATACAGCTCATATACGCTGAGCCCGCAAACGAGATCACCGACCGCTTCACGGATTTCGCGCGTATCGAACGGTTCAAATCGGAAAAGAAATGCCGCCGGCGTACGCTGGTCCGAGTAAAGTAACCGCATCAATTGGTTCATGGTGATATTGGCAGCTCCTTGGCTTTGCGCTTCAGGAATACCTGATGCGCGAAACAGAACCTGTGAAAAGCTCTCTCGGCTTTCCGACCTGCGGATAGGATAGGTTTCCCATCCGTCTAGCCCATGTTGCTCCGCATCCACCATTGGACCAAAGAAGACGTGCATTGGGGTTTGCGCACGGTCAATCTCCCTGCGGAGCGTCAGCACGCCGCCTTGTGTCGCGACTTCGGCCTGCACTTCATCGCAGTTCGCGGCCACCGTCTTCCAGTTATCAAACTCTCCGCCGAGGATATAAAAAATGAAATCGGCAATTGTGGATTTGCCGGAGCCATTCTCTCCCCTGATTATATTGACGCCGGCATGAAAGCTCTGGTCGTACACCGACGCTCCTTTCAGAAGCACTCGAAGACGCCTGATATGAAAATGAGAATAGCTCAACGGACCACCCTTCTTAGACCAGTGCTCCGACGCAAAGCACCAATGTCAGTGTCTGCAAGCGCAAACGAACGCGCGATGAATTTGGCGACTTGGCTTTCGGCGTCGCCAAAGAGTGGTACGAACCGATCTTCAAAAAGCTCAAAACCTGCGGCAGAGGCCGCTACCGCACCTTTCTCAAGCTTCGGTAAATCAATTAGGCCTTTGCCCGTTAGCGTTCTGAACGCTTGGCGCTGAACCTCGTCCATTTTCTGAAACAGGATCGGAGGAGACGGATAGCTGATGAAGGCTTTCTCCGGACGCGGGATTCCAAGTCCGGTAAATTCCTTCCGTACTTCGCGAGTCATGTGCGTCTTGTGGAGGAGTGGGGGATTGGCGAGATAGAAATCGGCGATGAACAGCCGCTCCGGTGACGGCGCAGCATCCGTGCTCCAAAAGCTTAGTAGTCCGCCAATCCGCCGGATTGCGTCGTAAACATCAAGCTGCGGGTACCAGAGACGGCTGCTCATGCTGCGTCCCACTGAATGTAACATTGCTCAGTGAGAAAGTAGAGCGCCTGCAAAATCGCGGTCGGGCTCAAATGATCCTTTCCTGTACCGCTGCACAATGGATCAATGACATGCACTTGCAGAGCAGCCGCAATTTCTTCGTCGGTCGCGCCCTTGCAGATTTTTCCGCCGTAGACGTGCGTAAAAAAACGTTGCTCGACTGCGGCCAGCACCGCATCGCTTTTAGTTTTGGCGTCGGTATGTAAGCCCAGCTTGTAATAACGCTGCGCGAATTTATTCTGGAGGCTGTTGGCTTTCTGATATTCGTGTTCTCGCCCCGCATCGATCAGCTTTTGCAGCAGGTCTCGACGATCCGATTCGGAACTTGTGCCATAATCGTCCGAGGCGAATGAATCGAGAGCGCCGTCTTCACCCGCCGACATGGAACACTGCTGCAGAACAGCCTTCAAGTGACGGCACAATGAAACGTAAATGAGATCGGTCCGTTTTGCCGGTTTGCAAATTGAGATGTGATCAGCATCGACCGCCACCGGCCTCGTGGCTCCGACCCCCGGGTCAGCGCTGTCTTCTGGAACGATCACGCTAGAGCCTTTGGTCTTATATTTTTCATAGTAGGCCACGGTTGCGATACCCGCACCGTTCGCGAAGTCGCGATAGGCTTGGTTGAGACTAGTCAGATAGCCACTATCGTTGCTTAAAAGGTCCACATGCGTGGAAGAAAGCCGCGGTACAATAAGCTTTACCGCCGAAGCCAGTGAGGCTCCCTTGTGCGGCGTTGCCATGAAGACGGCGAGACGGGTTTGCGCAGCAATCGCTTGCCAATCCCTGTCAGCACATTCGTTGGATGCGCGGAGCATTTCTTTGACAAGGATGCCGCCAAGACTGTGGCCGACTAAGGCAATCGGTCTAGCTCCGATACCGTTGGCGGCAAGATGCTCTAGCATATTGCCTGCCCGCTCGTGGAGATTCATCTCCTTCTTGGCCCATTTTCCGAAGATGCTAGAAGGGTATCCCAGAGCGTATACCGACACCCCCTCTAGCTCTTCGCACAGCCATTTGGGCCAGTATTCCTGTTCAGGTCCTCCGGAAGTCCAGGTTTCGCGAGGGTCGCCAGTGAGGCCGTGAACAAACAGCACATCGAGCCGGGGCTCTCCGCCAGCGCACACTTTAGAGAAGTGTGGACCATCAGACATGGAAATAGCCTTGGCGAACTATCGCCAAGACCTCCTTGCCGATGTGAAAAACGCCCACGGCGGAACTACCCATCGCAAAGCGATGGCTGCCAAGCCTTTTCAGTCGCAAAACTTGCAAGTTTGCCCCCACCCAATCCCCAAGCACAATCATTGCTGGTAACCGCTGCTCGTGCAACCTCCTGAAATTCTGTTGAAAAGCAGCATTCGGGCTGAAGCGCACCGCCTGAGAGCAAGGCATTTGCGACGGCGGGTCGTTCAAACGGTAACAAAGCGGCCCCGTCGTTACCGAACTACACACGAAAATTCACGCCCGGCCTTTTTTCACGCCGCCTCAATATCCACGTCCAGCCGGATACGATCATAGGGAAAGCTCACGCCTTCTTCCGTGCGGTCGATCATGCCGCAATTGATGAGGGCGGTTATGTCGCCATGGACGGCTTTCACGTCGCGGCCGATGCGGCGGGCGACTTCGCGCATGCTGAGCGGGCCCTGGCCCGCGAGGGCTTTCACGACTTCGAGGCGTGCGGGCGAGAGGACGCGGTGCATGTCTTCATAGGAGCGGAAGATCAGTTCGTGGCGGGGCTTCACGCGCTTGCCCCCACCCGCTTCCTTCCAGGCTTGCAGGAAGCCCGACTTCATGTCGGAGAAGTCTCCGATCCTCACTCGCAACGTGGTCATTCGAGCATCCTTTCGACATCGGCGGAAAAGTCGGCAAGCAGCGTCTCGGGATCGACGAATTCATAGGGCTCTTCCCGCTCGCCAATATGGCGGTGATCGCCCTTGCCTGCCTCGTTATCGTAACGCAGGACGCATTCGTCGCTTATCACGAGCGCAAGGCGGTACTTGAAGGAATGGGAACTGCCCTTGAGCGGCGCGGGCAGCTTCCAAAGTACCGCCTCCGCGAAAGCGTCGTCGCGGAAATATGTGCGGGCGCGATAGAGCAATTCTGCTTTCACGTTGGTCAGGATGACAACACTGGGGAGTGTTGTCAAGAACTACAACACTTAGCTGTGCGGCGAAGGTGTGTTGGGTGCGGGTAAGCCGGGGATGATCTGAAGGCCCCTCACCCTTCGCCTCGCTGAGCCCGAGGCTCGCGAGGTCTTTCAGGTTTCTTCGGCGAGAGCATTGGCCAGTTGGTGCCGAACATGACGCGGTTTGCGCCGATGGTTTTCATGTAGTCGGTACGTCTTTGAGACAGGGAAAGGCGGCTGAAACTTTTTGCCTCCGAAACGGTTTTTTATGGGCGCGCCTCTTGCCGTTCCGGCGGGGGCTTCCCATCTGTTTGTTGCGAATTATTCGCAACTAGACCATAACGTTCTTCTCCGGCCCTTTGGCGGCATGTTTCCGCGAGGGCCGGCGTCACGATCACGCGAGGTAGCCCCATGTCCATCTCAACATCCCTCAGAGAGGCGTTCAGCCGGGAATTGTCTCTGGACGAAATGCTGGCGGACCCGATCGTGCGGATCGTGATGAAACGCGACGGCGTGCGGGAAGGCGATATCCGCGCGCTGGCGGAGCGGGCGGCGGAAGGCCGGAGATAGGGCGGAGAGAGGCCTGAGATAGGCCGGCCCGTCAGCGTGCCGCTTTTTCTTCCAGCAGCTTTTTGATCTCGGCGATCTCCGCGCGCATGGCGCGGACATCCGCCGCCGTCGCCTCGCGCTCGGCATGCGCCCGGCGCTCGATTTCGGCGCGCTCGTCGCGGGCGCGGGCGTCGCGCGCGTCCTGGGCGGCGTTCTGCTCCTCGTCATGCAGCGCCTGCATCGAATTCACGATGATGGCGATGAAGAGGTTCAGCACCATGAAGCTCGTCATGACGATGAAGGGAACGAAGAAGATCCAGGCGTAAGGATAGACCTCCATCACCGGGCGCACGATGCCCATCGACCAGCTTTCCAGCGTCATGATCTGGAAGAGCGAATACATCGAGCCGCCGATGGTGCCGAACCAGTCCGGGAAGCTCTGGCCGAAAAGCTTGGTTGAGAGGACGGCGCCGACATAGAAGACGAGAAAGAGCACGGCGATGATCGAGCCCATGCCGGGCAGCGCGCCGAAAAGCGCGGCGACCACCTTGCGGAGCGACGGCACGACGGAGAGAAGCCTGAGCACGCGGAGGATGCGGAGCGCGCGGAGCACCGAGAGCGGCCCCGCGGCCGGCACCAGCGCGATGCCGACAATGATGAAGTCGAAGACGTTCCAGCCGTCGCGGAAGAAGCGGAGCCGCGCGGCGACGAGCTTCAGCGCGATCTCGATGACGAAGATCGTGAGCGCGACGCGGTCTATGGCGACGAGGAGGGGGCCGGCCGCTTCCATCGCCGTGGCGGAGGTCTCGAGGCCGAGGGTGACGGCGTTGACGAGGATGACCGCCGTGATGAAATTCTGGAACCAGGACGCCCCGACAAGCGAGGCGATGCGCGCGCGGAAACGGCCCGGTTCGGTTTCGGTGACGGTCATGAACGCCCTGCCCTCGATGTGACGGAAATCCCATGGCCGAGATAAGCGAGGGCGGAGCGGGATGCAAGCGCGCGGAACATGACCTCGATCAATGAAGGCTTCCCGCCTCTCTGGCAGGCTGCCCTTCATGAGGGCAAGGGCGCCCCCGCCGCTTGAGGAGGATGACATGAATGCGCGCGTGACCGCTTTTCTTCCCGGTCTCGTTTTCACGGCACGCGATGCCGAAAAGCCGGGCGCACCGCTCCTTGTGCCACTCTGGGTCGCGCTGGGCATTGCCGGCGGCGCGGCGCTGCTGCCGGTCTATGGCGGGTCCGCATGGGCGCTGCCCGCCCTCGCCTTTCTCGTTCTCTGCCCCCTCGCCGTCGCCGGCGTGCTGCTGGCCGAAGGAGCCGACGCACCCGCCGAGTGAACGCGCCACCCGCGGACCCGATATGGGTTGGCGGCTCCGGTCACCGGGAGTACCCTTGAGGAAGGGTTTGAAGACCGGGCGGTGAGCGATGGATACCGGCATGGACATGCCGTTCAAGGACGCGGAGAACGCGGCGCTTTTCCGCATGCTGATTGCGACGGCGGTGGATGGCATCATCGTCATCGACGCCGCCGGTAATGTGCGGCTCTACAACCAGGCCTGCGAGCGCCTGTTCGGCTATACACCGGAGGAAGTTCTCGGCCGCAACATCAAGATGCTGATGCCCTCGCCTTACCGCGACGAGCATGACGGCTATCTCAGCGCCTATCACAAAACCGCCAACCGCAAGATCATCGGCATCGGCCGCGAGGTGATGGGTCAGATGAAGGACGGCTCGACCTTCCCCATGTATCTCTCCGTGGGAGAGGGCGTCTTCGAAAACCAGCGCATCTTCGTCGGCATCATTCACGACACATCAGAGCGCCACTTCGCCGCCGGCCGCCTGCGGGAAGTGCAGGAAGAGCTTGTCCACGTCTCGCGTACGAACGAAATGGGCCAGATGACCTCGGCCCTCGCGCATGAGCTGAACCAGCCGCTCACCGCCATCATGAATTATGTCCGCGCGGCGGCACGGACGATCGAGGGGCTCGACGATCCGGCTGCAATCCGCGCGCGTGAACTCATCGACAAGGCCGCCGAGCAGACCGGCCGCGCCGGCCAGATCATCCGGCGGCTGCGCGATTTCGTGGAGAAACGGGAAGCCTTCCGCGCCGAGGAAGACCTGAACCAGACGATCAGGGAGGCGATTGCGCTCGCCCTGATCGGCGCCTCGGACAGCAATGTGAAGGTCGCTGTCGATTTCGACCCGAACATTTCCCCTGTCATCATGGACCGTATCCAGATACAGCAGGTCGTCGTCAATCTCGTCCGCAACGCCGTCGAGGCAATGCAGAGCGTCGAGCGGCGCGAAATCCTCATAAAGACGGGAACGGACGAACCCGGCTATATCTACGCGTCCTTTGCCGATACCGGACCAGGACTGCCGGAAGAGGTGGCGAGCCGGCTGTTCCAGCCCTTCGTCACGACCAAGGAGAAGGGAATGGGCATCGGCCTCTCGATCTGCCAGACCATCGTGAAAGCACATGGCGGCCGCCTCTGGGCCGCGCGCGACGGAAGCGACGGCACCACCTTCCGCTTCCGTCTGCCCGCAGCGGCGCAGAACCTATGAAGACGGATGAAACAGTCTTTGTCGTCGATGACGACGCCGCCGTGCGCGACTCGGTCAGCGCGCTGCTGGAATCCGCCTCCTTTCGCGTCGAGAACTTCGATTCGGCTGCTTCCTTCCTGGCATCCCGGGCAACGGAGCGGCCGGGCTGCCTCGTCGTCGACATAAGAATGCCGGATATGGACGGGCTCGAACTTCAGGAAGAAATGGTCCGCCGCCAGATCGCACTGCCGGTGATCGTGATGACAGGCCATGCCGACGTGCCGCTTGCCGTGCGCGCGATGAAAGCAGGCGCGGTCGATTTCATCGAAAAGCCGTTCAACGACGAGCTGTTGCTCGACAGCGTGGCCCGCGCGCTGGAAGCCGGCCGCCAGCAGCGCGACGATGCCGGCTTTGCCAAAGCGGCCAAGCACCGCGTCGCCGGCCTCACCCAGCGCGAAAGGGAAGTGCTGGAACATCTGGTCGCCGGCAAGGCGAACAAGATGATCGCCTATGACCTCGACATATCGCCCCGGACCGTCGAGGTGCATCGCGCGAACCTCATGGAGAAGATGCAGGCAAGAACACTCTCCGACCTCGTGCGCATGGCGCTTGAAGCCGGTGTGCGCCTGGCAGGCAATGCCAGGCAGGCCGGACCTAGGTAAACTACGTATTGGGCACCGCGTGCCGCCTCTCTATTCTCTCCGTGGGCAAGGTTCGTCGCCACGGAGGCGGCAGTGAAGAGTTTTCAGACCGCGACAATCTATGTAGTCGACGACGACGATGCTGTGCGCGATTCCATGCGCGCGCTGCTGGAATCGCATGGCCTGACCGTGCGGGACTATTCCTCGGCGCTTCATTTTCTGAGCGATAACGACGACGACCTTCGCGCAAAAGGAAGCATCCATGGCTGTCTTTTGCTCGATCTGCATATGCCGGGCATGAATGGCGTCGAATTGCTGGAACGGCTGAAGGAGATGGAAAATCTTCTCCCCGTGATCGTTTTCACCGGCCGCGCCGACGCCGTGTTGCGGAACCGCGTGATGCAGGCTGGCGCATGTGCGCTGCTTGAGAAGCCGGTAAACGAGGATGACCTGAAGCGGGAGATCGGCCGCACTCTCCGCGGCAAGGCCCTGGACTGATCCCGCCGCAAACGGCCTCTAAGTGTATCTACGGATTTTGCACGTGGTTCAGGCGTGACAGGATTTCCTCATGGCAGAAGGCAGAGGCCGCCAGGCCGGACGCGATGCAGGAGGGGTTCCGAATGTCTATCACCGCCATCCAAGCTGTTTCTCCACGGTCCATCCACCGCTACGCCGCCGGGGCACCAGCCGCGCGCCAGAGGCCGGAGGCTGACGGCCGGGGGAACATCTCTCTGCTGCGGAGCAGCGACACGACACTGAAGTTCGAACGCAACCAGACGATATACAGCGAGGGCGAACGCGCTCTGTTCTCCTACCGGGTGGTGAGCGGGGCGGTGCGGCTGTGCAAGATCTTTTCCGACGGCCGCCGTCAGATCTCGGATTTCTGCCTTGCGGGGGACTTCTTCGGCTTCGCCTCGCCGGACGATTATACGCTGACCGCCGAGGCCGTGAACGACACGATCCTCGTCCGCTATTCTTCCGGACAAATCGACTGTCTCGGACAAACGTCGCCGGATCTTCGCGATCAATTGATGGCCCTTCTCTATCGCGGTCTTTCCGATGCCCGGAACCATCTGTTCATGCTCGGCCGCCAGACCGTCAAGGAGCGCGTGTCCTCGTTCCTGCTCATGATGCTGGAGCGTCAGGGCTGCGCGGGCAGGACGGGCGACCGGCTGGATCTGCCGATGGGACGGCAGGACATAGCTGACTATCTCGGCCTGACCATCGAAACGGTATGCCGCGCACTGAGCGACCTGAAGCGCGCCGGCGTCATCTCGGCGCCGAGCAAACGCGCAATCATCGTGAAGAATGCCGGCCTCCTTCGGGCCATGGCATTGGGTGAAGCCTGACTTACTTTCCACCCGCCGCATCAGACGAGATGTTTCACCATTCGGATATGGGAAGGCACGCCGTGTGAGGCCGCGATTTTCGGCACGGCGCTTTCCACCAGCCTCTCCAGCCCCATGCGCTCATAGAAGCGCAGTGCCGGATTGACCGAGGCAACATCGAGATGGAGCGAGGCGCAGCCAGCCTTGCGTGCCCGCTCATAGCAATCGACCAGAAGCTTCTCGCCGATGCCCCGCCCGCGCGCTTGCGGATGGGCGGAGAGAAAAAGCAGATACCAGGCATCGTCCGGCACATCGGGAAAGAGCCATGGGATATGGCCCGCAACGGAAGGGAGATGGGCGATGAGGTCCGGCCCCGCCTTTTCCGCCATCGCGATCATGGCCGTGCCGAATTCCTGCTCATAGAGGCTTTGCGGGAAACCGAGCGCGATGCCTGCGAGATTTCCATCATGGAGCGCCGCCCTGGCGTGAACATGGGAGAAGGCACCGCCCTGCTGCTGCCATTGAAACCCGGTGATTTTCAGGAAGGCTTCGAAGTCCCGGTCATAGAGACAATCGAAAACATAGGAGCCGGTGTCGTAGATGAGCCGGGCGGCGAGATCCGGTTCGCCGGGCCCTGCCTCTGCCAGCACGATCGTATCGGCATTCATGACCGTCATGAGTTCGCTCCCATTTTTTTGCCGGGGCGAAACTAGCACGGGGGAGCCTTGCGGGCTCCCCCGTTATCCGCTGACAGCCTAGGGGTGTGCGTCCGGGTGAACGCCTGAGACAGCCAGCGGAATGCCCGATGGAAACGTCTCTTGCGGGAACCGGGCGCGCCCTAGCAGCCCTTGCCGGCCGCTATGCCCGCCAGCACCTGCATGCGGACCTGCGCCTGCTGGCTCTGTACCTGCGCGGCCTGACGCTGCTGCTGGTTTGCCGAATCGACAGCGGAACTGGCCTGAATCGCATTGACGGCGGCGCCACCGCCAAAATAGCCGCCGAAGGTCTGGGCAAGGCCGATGCCGATGCTCGCAACCTGCGAGGTGGTGGCGGTGTTGTCGGCCTTGGCGACGATTTCGTTCATGCTTGCCATTTCGGCGGCGAGCTGCGCACAGCTCTTCTGGCCGTCATCCGGCTGGGAGGCGGCGATCGGCGCATTGGCGCCCGGCGTCGCGATAGCGGCGGCAAGACCTTGCCCGACGGCACCGGCCACCGCCTGGTTGGCAAGCGCCCCGCCGGCGGCCGCCTGCGCGGCATTGTAGTTGAAAGCGCCCGCTGCGCCCGCCTGGGCGATAGCGGCCTGCTGGATGGCCTGCTCCTGCGGCGTCGGGACATAGGCGCCCGGTATCGCGGCCTGCCCGCCCGCGCCCGTTGTCTGGCAGGCAGACAGCATGAGTGCGGCGGCGAATACGGCGCCCGCGGCGATCTTCTTCATCGGATGTTCCCCTTTTCAAGCAGCCCGGCACCCCATGTCCGGGTCTTGAAAGGAGTCGTAGCGGGCGGGATCGGCCGTCTGAATAGTGCAAACGCACCAAGCGGCGAAAAATCCCTCAACCCCGGATCAGGCGCTCGAAGATCTCCGGGTAGTGCTTGTTGATGAAACAGTGACCGGCGCCGGGGAAAACGCGCATCTCGTCCGGCTCAAGGCCGACTTCCTTCAGGCGGCGGCGCAACTCGTCAAGCGGCACCACACCATCCTCTTCGCCATGCCAGACGATGATGGGCGCCGTGATGCCCGCGAGATCGAGCGAAACGCCGTCGAGATAAAGCTGCGATTCACGAAGAAGGCCTGCATAGGTATGCGCCACCGTTTCCATGGTGGCGCGGACCATTGCCTCGTGGAGGCTGGGCGTTGCACGGATGAACGCCACATCGGCGGGCGATTGCTCGAAGAATTTGAGAACGAGCGGCCGGATGAAGGCGCGCGACATCTTCGCCCGGAGAATATAGAGCGTGGAATCGAGGAGCCAGGGATAGCGGCGCAGATTGTTGAAGAAGGCGCCGAGCATGCCGAGCGGCTTTGTGCGGCTGCCTTCGGGAACGCCGAGGCGCGGCGAGGTGAGCATCAGAAGCTGGACGCGGGCGCCGAGATGCGCGGCGGCGGCGAGCGCGAAAGGCGATGCCGAAGACCGCGCGACGAGACGGAAACGCTCCAGACCGATTTCGTCCACGAAGAAGGCGAAGTCCCGCGCGAAGCTTTCAAAAGTGAGATCGGGATCGGCGGTGGAGGCACCCGTGCCCGGCCGTTCGACGGCGATGAGCCGGACGCCGTGGCTCACCGCCTGCTGCGTCTCGACCGGCCAGAGATAGGAACTGCTGACGGAACTCGGGAACATGACCACCGGCACGCCGCCCTTTGGGCCGTAATCGCGGTAAGCGAGCTTGCGGCCATCCGGCAGCGTCACGAAATCGAGCGGCACTTCGCCAGGCGCGGACGGCTCGAAATGATCGGCGATGCCGCCGCTTGCGGTGCGGATATAGGACGCGAGCTGCGACAATTCCGTCAGATGACGGATGAGATCGCTCTGACGGTTGACGCCGAGCTTCTCGAAGACGCTGCGAATCTGATTGCGCGCGGTGTTGACGGAAATGCCGAGCTCGGCGGCCGCCTCCTTCAGAGAGAGCCCATCCTTCAGCCGCGCGGCGAGGCGGGCTTCGGCCGGTGTGAGGCCGAAGGTTTCGCGGTACATGCGGCTCGCATCGGCCGCGGCGTCGCGGTCCGGCGCAACAAAGGCGATGGCGCCCTTGCGCGCTTCCGGCGGAAGGGAAAGCCGGCGGCGAAGCGGCTCGGGCAGGTTCGCCTCGGCGACGATATAGCCGAGCACAGCCTCCTCGCCATCCTCAAGCACGAGACGCAGCAGCGCGGGCCCGGCCGCTCCTTCCGCGACCGAGGCGGCAAGCGCGCGAAACCGAGCGGCGTTTTCCGGATCGTTGAAAACGAGGCGCTCGCCGCTATGGAGCGGCTTGCAAAGCGGGCCGAGCATGACGCGCGCGGCCTCGGAAAGATCGGCGATGCGGAGATCGCGTCCCAGGATCATGTGGCAGTAGCTGGAGGCGCGGTCTTCCGGCGGCGTCTCGTGAAGGCGGCGCGCAAGTTCTTCCGCGCGGCCAAGATGCACACGAACATCGTCCATCAGCGCGCCGATATTTTCGTCGTCGCCGCCGGCGCCGATGCCGTCGAGCAGGGAGGTCATTTCCTCCCAATTGTCGGGGTCCGTTGCATAGGCGTAGACGGCGTCGAGCGCCATGGCGATATCGGGGCGGACAGAACCGGGCTGCCGCGCGGATGCCGCACGCTGCAACTCCTCATCTTCCACCGATTTCACCCCGGACACGCCACGCCCCTGACAGAGACTTGCCGGAACACCCCGTCCCGCCCGTGGCACTTTAGGCCGGAAGTGAGAGAGCCGGAAACCTCAAATGAGGGCAATGAATGTCACGCACCGCAAAAAGATTGCAGTTAATGCTTATCATTGAGGAGGCTGGTCAGCACGTCACGGAAATGTGTGAACAGAACCATATGGCCATCATCCGGCATCGGATGGAATGCCTCCACCGGCATGTTCCGCAGCATACGCTGCACATCCTCGGCCTTGTTCATTTCATCGCGAAGCCCGTGCCAGACGAGAACCGGACGCGCGAGGCCGGAAACATCGACCGGGGTTTCCTTCGCATAGAAGTTCAACTCGCCGACAAGGCCCTTATGCGTCTTGTCGAGCGCCTCGACGAAACTGTCGGTGAAGCAATCGAGAAGACTCGTATCCGCCTCGAAGACCAGACGGTCCGGTTCCGAGTTTTCGAGGAAGTTGCGGATCATGGGCCGGAAGAGACGGCGCGACCGCTTGGCGCGCATGATGGAAAAGACGGCCTCGAAGAGCCAGGTGTGGCGGCGCAGCCCGCCGAAGAACTGATGCATGCTGCTGACGGGAGCAAGGTCCGCGCGGAAAGTGAGGCGCGGCGTTGCCAGCGCGACGCGCGTGACGCGCTCGCCGAGAACGGACCCGGCGGCGAGCGCAAAAGGCGCACCCGACGCCCAGCCAAGCACCGCGAAGCGCGCAAGGCCCAGCGCGTCGGCGACATGGCCGAGATCATGCGCGAAGGAAACATAGGAACAGTCGGGGTCGGGCGTCGACAGGCCGATGCCGGGACGCTCGACGGAGATGAGGCGCACGCCGCAATCGCCCGCGATGACCGCTTCCCGCGGACGCATCAGGCTCGACTGCACGAGCGGATGGAGAATGACGACCGGCATGCCGTCCGGCCTGCCGAGATCGCGCAGCGCGATGATGCGCCCGTCCGGCAGCGTAACCATGCGCCGTTCGGCGCTGGTGACTATTGCCTTGCCGCGAGCGGACGGCGCGCCCTGCATGCTGGCGGCGAGCGCGGCGAGCTCGGTCAAATGGCGCACGAGATCGCTCTGGCGGTTGACGCCGAGCTTGTCGAAAATGCTGCGGAGCTGATTGCGCGCGGTATTGACCGCGATGCCGAGCTCGCCCGCCGCTTCCTTCAGCGTCAGCCCGAAACGAAGCCGCGCCGCGAGCCGCGCTTCAGCCGGTGTGAGACCGAGCGCCTTGCGGAAAATCTCCGGCGCTTCCTCCATATCGTCCTTGTTGGCGACGATGAGCGCGCAGAGCGGACGGGGCCCCTCCTCATCCGCATCCGCCGCGCGCAGCACCGGCGAGGTGAGCCGCGCGCCGGGAACGAGGTAACAGGCAAGGCGCGTCTCGCCATCCTCTCCCGCGAAACGCAGAAGGACGGGAGCCATGTCCGCGTCCTTTTTCAGATCGTCCAGCGCGCGGCGGAATATCGCCGCATGCTCGTCTTCGCGGAAAGAGAGACGCTTGCCGGTTTCGACGGCGGGCGAGATTGCATCGAAGACGGCGCGGCCACCGGCATTCGATGCCATGACGCGCCGGTCCGCATCGAGGAGGAGCAGCGCATAGGCGATGTCGGCTTCATGCTCCGCCGCGCCGTGAAGCCGCGTCGCCAGCGCGTCGGCGCGGCTCAGATGCGATATCAGCGAGGACGCGATCTCACGGCTGTCGCGCGGCGCATCGGACCGAAAACTGTCATGGTCGAGATGAGCGAGAAAGCCGATCAGGTCTTCCCAGTTGTAGCGCGAGGCGGCATAGCTGTAGACGGCATCCACCGCGTCGCCGAGACGCGAGGGCGCGGCCTCTTCCGGCACCGTACCCGGACCCTGACGCGCGTCGTCGTTCACCCCTGACCCCCCGTTAGCACGGCATCAACGGGGACAGTATGGACGATACGGGGGCCTGTGCGGAAGAAGTCTCAGGCCATGCCCAGCGCGCTGAGGTAAAGTTCCAGGATCGCTTCCTGTTCCTGGCGCTCGGCCTTGTCCTGCTTGCGGATACGCACGACCTGACGCAGCGTCTTCGTGTCGAAGCCATTGCCCTTCGCTTCGGCATAGACTTCCTTGATGTCGTTCGCGAGCGCCGCTTTTTCCTCTTCGAGGCGCTCGATGCGCTCGACGATGGAACGAAGCTGGTCATGCGCGACGCCTGTATTGGGGGTATTGCCGTCCGCCATGATGCGTCGCTCCAATTATGCAGGTACATGAGTGAGGGTCGCGACGATAGTGCCGCGGGCAGGCGGCGGCAATATGCGCCGGCGAGAAAGCTGTGGATAGTCGGGAAGAGCGGCGCTTACCCGTGGGATTTTTTCTGCGCTTCGGCGAAGGCGGCAAGTTGTTCGGGCGTCGCTTCGGGCTGGTGCTTCGCCTTCCACTCGGCGAAAGGCTCGCCATAAATCGTCTCGCGCGCCTCATCCTTCGATATCTCGATGCCTTTTTCAGCCGCCGCCTCCCGGTACCAGTCCGCCAGGCAATTGCGGCAGAAGCCGGCAAGGACCATCAGGTCGATATTCTGCACATCCGTCCGCGCGCCAAGATGCGCGACGAGGCGGCGGAAAGCGGCGGCTTCGAGCTCTGTCTGCGTGGCTTTGTCCATGAGGCGTCCTCTCTCGTGTCTCATTGCGATATGGGGAGGGCGGGATCGGCATGCGAGCCGAAATGCCGGATAGCGCGAAGGCCGGGCATGGCGCAGATGGGACCAAGATGGCGCGCGTAACGCGCCGCCCATGCCGCCTGCCCTTCTTCCGTCTCTATCAGGTCCTGCCGGATTTCGATAAGCGCGTGGGGCAGCCCGTGCATCGTCGCGTGACGATAGAGGCAATCATTCTTGAGACGGCCCGTATAGGGCTCGTTGTCGCCGACGACGATGTCGCCATCCTCGCGCAGCGCGGCCATGAGCGGCACGGGCAGGCGGCCGTCCTTGTCCCAGAGAATGCCGGTATGCCAGGGGCGGATATGGGCGCGCCAGCGCGGCGTGAAGCTGTGGACGGAGATGAGGACGGGAACGGTATCCGCCGCCCGCGCCCGCGCGATCATGCGCTCCACGGCATCGTGATAAGGCGCGTGGAAGGCGGCGATGCGATGCGCGAATTCCACGGCGCCTCGATGCGCATCGACATCCCGGTTGCCGGGAATGACCGCACCGTCGGACAATTTCATGACGATGGTCGGATCGTCCTCGCCCCGGTTCAGATCGACGAGGAGGCGCGAATAGCGCCCGAGCACGGCCGGGCAATCGAGTAGCGCCGAGAGGTGCCGGGCGACACCGGCGGCACCGATATCGAAGGCGATATGGCGCTCGAACTCCGCCGCCGCGAGGCCAAGGCTGCCATAGCCCTCCGGCAAGGCATTGGAGGCATGGTCGCAAAGGACGAGAAAGCCCGGAGAACCGCCGGGGTTCACCAATTCGAAAGGCTGTGACCGAGAATTTTCCGGCTGAAGTGACAGATCGCGCATTCGCGCATTATATCTGAAGGATGGAAGCGCGGGACGAGGAAACACGGGCGCTGCTGAGGCGCCTCTACGATGCGGCGGTAAAGGATGCATTGCCCGCATCCTGCCTGCCGCCCCATCTGCCCAAACCGCCGGCGCCGGGCGAAGGCCGCCTCGTCATCTTCGCGATCGGCAAGGCGGCGGCCTCCATGGCGGCGGTGGCTGAAGATTATTACGACAGGGAATTTCCGGGCACCCATATCGAGGGACTGGCGCTGACGCGCTACGGCCACGCGCAGCCGACGCGCCATGTGGAAGTGCTGGAAGGCGGCCACCCCGTACCTGACGCGGCAGGCGAAGCGGCGGCCAAGCGGCTTCTGCGAATGGCCGAGTGGATGGGGCCTGAGGATTTCGCACTTGTGCTGCTCTCCGGCGGCGCCTCGTCGCTGACGGCACAGCCGATACAGGGCATCACGCTTGATGACGAGATATGGCTGACGCGGGCGCTGCTCGCCTCGGGCCGTCCCATCGGCGACATCAATTGCGTGAGAAAACACATCTCGCGGATCAAGGGCGGCAGGCTCGTCGAGACGATCCACCCTGCCCGTTCGCTTACACTGGCGATCTCGGATGTGGCGGGCGACGACCCGAGCACCATCGCCTCGGGACCGACCGTGCCCGACACGACGAGCAAGGCGCGCGTCATGGCGATCATCGACGCGTTGCGGCCGCCGGTCTCGGAGACGCTTCGGGCCGCAATCGACGCCGCGCCCGAGACGCCGAAGCCGGGTGCGGAGATATTCGCTCATGCCAGCTACAAGCTGATCGCAAGCGGCACCGGCTCGCTCGGCGCGGCAGCGGCCATTGCTCGCGCCGAGGGCTACGACCCCGTGGCGCTGGGCGACGCCATAGAGGGCGAAGCGCGGGAGCTGGCGGCCGAGCACGCCAAGCGCGTGTTTCAGGCGCGGGCCGAAGGACGCCGGGTCGCCATCATTTCGGGCGGCGAAGCCGGCGTGACATTCGGCGATGGTGAGAAAGGCGGCCGTGGCGGCCCCAACCAGGAATACGCGCTGGCGCTCGCCATAGCACTCGATGGCATGGCGGGCGTCACGGCGCTTGCGGGCGATACGGACGGGATCGACGGCGGTTCGGGCGAGGCGGATGACCCTGCGGGGGCCATCATAACGCCAGACACGCTTGACCGCGCCCGCGCGGCAGGGCTCGATGCGGCGGAAATGCTGGAACGTCACGATTCCGGCACGTTTTTCGCGCAGCTTGGCGATCTCGTTAAGACCGGGCCGAGTTACACGAATGTGAACGATTTTCGGGTCATACTGGTCGAGAACACTGAGACAGACAGGAGCGACCAGGTTGATTCGCCGCCGTAACGTCAAGATCATCGCGACACTTGGCCCCGCTTCCGACACGCCGGAGATGATCCGGAAGCTGTTCGATGCCGGTGCCGATGTCTTCCGCCTCAACATGAGCCATCTCGACCATGCGAACCTGAAACGGGTTCACGCAGCCGTGCGGCAGGTGGAGGAAGATTGCGGCCGGCCCATCGGCATTCTCGCCGACCTGCAAGGACCGAAGCTCCGCGTCGGCGAAATGACCGGCGGTTCGGCGATGCTGGAAAAGGGCGCGCGCTTCCGCTTCGACATGAACAAGGCGCCCGGCGACAAGACGCGCGCGCCGCTGCCGCATCCTGAAATCTTCAACGCCGTGTCGGCCGGCCAGACTCTGCTGCTCGACGACGGCAAGATCCGCGTGCTCGTGAAGGCCAAGGCGAAAGATCACATCGACACCGAAGTCATCATCGGCGGCAAATTGTCGAACCGGAAGGGCGTGAGCTTGCCCGACACGCTGTTGCCGATGGCGGCAATGACCGAGAAGGACCGGCGCGACATCGACATGGCGCTCGAACTCGGCGTCGACTGGGTGGCGCTCTCTTTCGTGCAGCGCCCCGAAGACGTTGCCGAAGCCCGCAAGATCGCACGCGGCCGCGCGGCCGTGATGGCGAAGATCGAGAAGCCGCAGGCGCTCGGCCATCTCGAGGAAATCATCGACATTGCGGATGCCATCATGGTGGCGCGCGGCGACCTCGGCGTCGAACTGCCGCTCGAGCAGGTGCCGGGCTGGCAGAAGCGCCTGACGCGCGCGGCGCGACGCTCCGGCAAGCCGGTTGTGGTCGCCACACAGATGCTGGAATCGATGATTTCCTCCGCCACTCCGACACGGGCGGAAGTCTCCGACGTGGCGACGGCTGTTTTCGAGGGGGCGGACGCCATCATGCTGTCGGCGGAATCGGCGGCGGGACAATATCCCGTTGAAGCCGTCACGATGATGGACAAGGTGGCGCAATCGGTTGAGGGCGACCCGACCTATCCCGGCATCATTTATGCGCAGCGCGCCGAACCGGAAGCCACGGGCGCCGACGCCATCAGCGCCGCCGCGCATTCCGTTGCCGACACGCTGAACGCGGCGGCAATCGTCTGCTGGACGAATTCCGGCTCGACGGGCCTCCGCGCCGCGCGCGAACGGCCTCTCTTTCCGATCATCGTGCTGACGCCCGTGCCCGCAACGGCACGGCGGCTGGCGCTGGTCTGGGGGCTGCACTGCGTATTGACGGAAGACGCCAAGGACCTCGACGACCTGTCGGACCGCGCCGGGCGGATCGCCTTCTCGGAAGGTTTCGCGCAACCGGGGCAGCGCATCGTCGTGACGGCGGGCGTGCCGCTCGGAACGCCGGGTGCAACCAACATGCTGCGTGTTTCCTTTGTGGGACGGCGCGACCGCGATTGAGAGGCTCCGCTTCCGCGGGAAACCTTTCTCGCAGCTACTCGGCTGCCAGCGCCTCTTCCACCGATCCATCCGCATGGATAGTCGTCATGCCGGCGCGCACTCGCTCGCCGCGCGCGAGACGCAGCACCGCGTCCACCACGATGTCGCGCCGCACGTAGTGCGGCATGTGGCCGGTGCCCTTGAGCTTGATGAGCTCGGAGCCTTCGACCGCATTGTGGAACGCATAGGAGTGGAGCTTCGGGGAGACTGTGTGATCCGCATTGCCGGTGACGATGATGACAGGCACCGAAATGCTCTCATAGCGTGTGCTCATTCGCGCGAGGTTTTCTTTCAGGTTCGACGTATCCTCGCTGTTGGCGCGGAATTCATGCGGCCGAAAAAGCAGCGGCAGCGCCGTCTTGCTCGTGTAGTTTTCCGGCGGCGTGTCGGGATAAAAATTGCTTTTCACGCCTTCCTCCACCAGCAGCTTGCCGGCGGGCTCGACGAGTACCTGCATGAACAGCCAGCCGATGGCGGGCGTACGGACGACCGAGTGATACCAGGCAACACCGCCGGGCCAGGGATAAAGCGCACCCGACAGAGGCAGAATACCGGCCGTGTCTTCAGGGAAGTCGAGTGCATAGGCCGCCGCAACCGCGCCGCCCCAGCTATGGCCGAGGATCACCGGCCGCTCCACGCCGAGCCGCGCCAGCGCCTCGCGGATCGCACGCGCCTGAACGGCGGGATTCGAGATATCCGGATGCGAGGTGCGGTCGCTCCAGCCATGCCCCGGCCGGTCGATGGCGATCACGCGTGTATGGCGCGAAAGGGATTCCATCAGGCTCAGTTCCATGTCGCGCAGATTGCCGCTCGCGCCATGAATGAGAACGACGGATGCGACACCCGGCGGCGCGACGCCCTGTTCGGTATAATGAAAACGCGCGCCGGAAAACTCGCCGCCGAGTTCCACGAATAGATCGGGCGGCCACATCGTTGCGGCAAGCGCCCGTGGCGCGGAGTAGCTCACGAGACCTCCGATAACGAGAAGCGGGACAAACAAGGATGGAACGCGCTTGAGAAAGGCCATGCGACGGGTACGAATGCCGGCGGCAAACGGTTCACCTTCGCGCGCATTCAGATGCCCCTGCCCTCGACATCCAGCTGGAGCGGCTTGATGCGTGCATCGCCGTCGCGCAGCCAGGGATTGAGCGCAAGCGCGCGACGATAGGCATCGAGCGCGCCTTTCTTGTCGCCGAGTTCCTCCAGGAGGATGCCGAGCCCCGCCAGTGCCTCGAAATGACGAGGCTCGAGACGGAGCGTCTGCTCAATATCGCGCAGCGCCGACGAATAATCCTCGCGGATGTAATGAATGGTTGCGCGCTTGTTCCATCCCTCCGCGAAGCCGGGCGAGAGGACCACCACCTCATCGAAATAAAAATGGGCCCGGTCATAGTCCTGCTCATGCAGCGCATCGAGCCCGCGCTGCATGAGCAGGTCGATGCTCGGACTGCCCGACTGCAGCCAGAAGGACTGGATGGCACTTTCGACCGCACGGCCTTCCGTCTCGTCCTTGGCGGTGCGGAGCCGCTCGAAGAGACTGTCGAGCACGGCCTCGCGCGTTTCTTCGCCCGCCGCCATCTCCGCTGCATGGATGGCCGTCGCCGCCGGAGAAAGGCCCGGCAGCAACAGGAGGCAGATGAGCAGGCGTTTGATCATGCCGCCGATGATAGGGCGAGAGCCCGCCGCCGCCAAATCAGCCGTTGAGGTCCTGCCGGGTGCAGCCCTCGAATTCCGTGATGAAATCGGCCCCGAATACCGAAGACGGCGTCTGGAAACCAGGCTGCGCATCGCCGGCGAGCACCCGCCGGACGATCTCGAGGCCGGTCATTGCCGTCAGCGTGTAGCCTTCGGGCGTTTGCAGGCGCGACTGGACGCGCGCGCCCTCGGCATTGACGGCCTCGCCGAAGAGAACGGCGAAGCCTTCGCGGCGCTGCTCGTCCGTCGGCCCTTCGGGTTGCTGTTCGATGCGCTTTTTAAGCGCCCGCTGCATCGGCCCCCGGCTCATTACCCAGCGCATGAAGGCGCCGAGCTTTGCCATTTGCTCGAATTGCGGATTGCTCTCGAAATAGACGGTGATGTCCCGGATCTTCGTGGAGTGCCAGGCGGTGGAGACATCGCCCCACCCGATCGCGATCGACGGCTTGGCGCCTTGTCCGAAATCGATCTCGCGGCGAAGCGGCTTCTTTGCGGAGACAATGCGGCCATCGCGACGGATGCGCGTGCCCTTGCCGATGCTTTCGACGCCGGTCTTGGCGGTGCCATGCGACATGTGACCGAGACCGGAAATGCCGAGCGTGAGCTCAACCGCATCCGGCATCCGCGTCTTCATGTGAGCGGCAAGACAATCGCTCGGCACGACATCGAAACCGACGCCGGGCATCAGCATGACGCCAGCCTTCTGCGCCGCCTCGTCGCGCGCGGCACAGGCCTCGAAAACATCGATCTCGCCGGTAATGTCGAGATAATGCGTGCCGGTGCGCAGACACGCCTCCACCATCGGCTTCGATGTTTGCGAGAAGGGACCGGCGATGTGGAGCACGACATCGACCTGGGAGAGCCCGGCATCGAGCGCCTCCGGCTCGTCGAGCGAGATGGCCTGATACTCGAAGCCATGCTGAGCGGCGATGGATTTCAGGCGGGCTTCGTTGCGGCCGGCCAGCAAAGGCTTCATGCCGAGTGTCTTCGCGGTGCGCGCCACAAGTTTGCCGGTATAGCCGGTGGCGCCATAGATCATGAACCGGTCGCTCATTCGGGAAATCCTTTTGCATCGCCTGAACGGAATCCCGGCTGCCGGGACGGCCCTATTAGGCCGCGACACGGGCCCGCACGCAAACCCAATGAATTCGCCGCTCCGGCTAAATCAGCCCATGACCGCGCAATGCACCTTCAAGGCCATCCGCCCCGGTGAAGATATGCGTGTGGAAGCCGAGCGAGGCGGCTGTTTCCACATTGCGGGCCGAATCGTCGATGAAAAGCGTGCGCGAGGGGTCGATCCCCGCGCGGCCGATCAATATCCGGTAAATGCGGGGATCGGGCTTGAGAATGCCTTCGTCGCCCGAAACGACCGTCTGCTCCAGAAGCAGAAGCTCAGGATAGCGCTCGCAAAGCGCCGGAAAGACGGGGGACGGCATGTTGGTGAGCCCGTGAAGGGCGATACCGCCGGCCTTCAGGCCGCGAAGCAGGGCCGCCGTGCCCGGCACACGATCAGGCGTCATCTCAAGATAGCGGGCGCCCCAGAGGTCGATGAGATCTGCATGGGCCGGATGCCGCGCCTTGAGTCCGAGCGCATTATCGGCAAAGGGCACGCCGCGATCATGCTCGATATGCCATTCCATGGTGCAGACATTGGCGAGAAAAGCCTCCATCTCTGCCTCGTCCGGGAAGATGGAACGGTAGAGATGGCGCGGATCCCACTGGATCAGCACATTTCCGATGTCGAAAACAACGGTATCGAGCTTTTCGCCCATACTGCCCCCACAAGCAGAAAGGCCGCATACCTTCCGGCAGCGGCCTCCAACTCAAGGCGGCGCACCCGGAAGGGCCGCCTGACGCGCATTCAGCCCTGGCGGGCCTTGAAGCGGCGGTTTGTCTTGTTGATGATGTAGACGCGGCCCTTGCGGCGCACGAGACGGTTGTCCCGGTGCCGATTCCGGAGCGATCTCAATGAGTTACGGATCTTCATGGCTCAACCTCGGATCGGGCCCGCGGGCGGGACGAACTGCCTGCCCCGCCTCCGGCCCGATGCCGGAACGCCCTTTAAGTTGGCGCGGAAACTAAGCGGGCGGTCATGCGGTGTCAACCGGCAAACCCCGCTTTTTTTGGCGGTTTCAGCCTCTTTCCGATGCCTCCCCGCCAGGGGGGTAAATTGCGCCGCTGACAACTTGGTATCTTTCCAAAAGAGCCGGAATGTCCTATTTCCAGAACAGTATTTCGGAAATGGCAATTTCGCTGCCAAGGATCCTGGATTCGCGGCGGCGGGGGTAAAGCAGGAATGACCGGGCTGGGTCTGTCCATGCGCGTTTTCGGCGCCAGAGACGCCGATACGGACGATATGAGGCGGGTGAACGCGGCGTTGATGACGCTCGCGTTCCTGCTGCTGTTCGGCGCCAGCGCGGCCGCGCTGATGCTGGCCGACCGCGCGCGGACGAATGCCGAAGCGGTATCTCAAACAATCGAAGTGCGCGCCGACCTCCTTACCATCCTCAATCTGCTTCAGGGCACGGAAACCGGCCAGCGCGGCTTTCTGCTGACACGCGATTCGAAGTATCTGGAGCCCTACAACGAGACGCGGTTCGAGATCGGCGAGAAGCTGACAGCACTTGAGGCGCGGGTTGCCGATAATCCTGGTCAGCAGAAGCGCATCGAGGCGCTCCACGACACAGTCCGCCAGCGCATTGCCATCCTCGACGGCACGATCGCCATGGCGCGTGAAGGGGACTTCGAGGGCGCGAGCAAAATCGTCGGGAATGACCGCGGCAAGGCGCTGATGGATGAGTCCCGCAGGCTGGTGGATGAGGCGATTTCCGAAGAGAACGCGCTTCTCGCTGCACGCCAGGAAAGCGCGACCCGCTCGCATACATGGCTGTTCACGGCGCTTGTCGGCGCGCTCGTCGCCTCATTCATCCTTGCTTTCCTGGCGCTGCAACTGACCCGCCGCCAGTTCATGAACATGAAAACGAGGCGCGACCAGCTACTGCGGCTGAACGAAGAACTGGAGAGGCGCGTCGCCGAACGGACCGCCGACCTTGAAAGGGCCCGCGAGCTTGCCGAAAGCGAAGCAGGCCGCGCCGAATATGAACGGGGACGCGTGGAGCTTCTGTTGCGCGACGTCACGCATCGTGTCGGCAACAACCTCGCTATGGTTTCATCGCTGTTGCGCATGCAGCAGTCGAAAGTCAATGACGGGGAAGCCCGTTCGGCACTCGAAACCGCGCGCGGTCGCATTCAGACGATCAGCACCGCGCAACGCCGCCTCCGGCTGGGGGCCGACCTGCAATCCACCCGCGCCGATGAATTGCTTGAAGCCGTGGTTTCCGACCTTGCCGATTCGACGCTGGAGAACGGCACGCTCACCATTGTGAGCGACTTTCAGCCGCTCATTGTAGCCTCACGGGACACCACGACACTTGCGGTGGTGCTGGGTGAGCTAGTATCAAACGCCATCAAGCACGCCTTTCAAGGCCGAAGCAGCGGCGAGATCAAAGCCTCGTTCACGCTCGGCCCCGATGGCATTCCCCTACTTGCCGTCATCGACGACGGGATCGGGATGGAGGCGGCGACGTCCGGCAAACCGGAGCACCCCGGCCTCGGCACCACGATTATCGATAACCTCTCGCGCCAGTATGGCGGCGAAATCAAGAGACACACCAACGAAGCCGGCGGCACATCGATCTTCATCACGTTGCCCAAGCTTCAAGTCAAACACCCGGACCCGGTTTCCGAACCTCAGAATTCTATCTCCGAGACCAAAGGCACCGAACAATGATCGTTGAGAAGCTGAATCGCCGCCGCACCTTCAAAATGAATGTCCTGTGGTGGATGACGGGCCTAGATGGCGGCTCGAAAGGCGGGGCAGGTGGCGAAAAGGCTCCATCACCGGGGCTGCCGCTTTCCGGCAAGACGGTGCTTGTGGTCGAGGACGAGTTTTTCGTCGGACTTGAGATCGCCCAGACGCTCGAAGCGGCGGGCGCCGATGTCATCGGCCCGGCCCGCTCGGTAGAAGAGGCGGAAGAACTGCTCGGCGGCGGCACGCTCGATATGGCGGTGCTCGATGTCGATCTCGACGGCCAATATTCCTTCGACCTCGCGCTCGCCCTTCAGCAGCGCGGCGCCCGCGTCGTCTTCGCGACAGCACATGCAGACGATAGCGGTCTCTTCCGTGGCCCCATCGCCGCAATTCCCCGCATCGGCAAGCCGACTACCGCGCGCGCCCTGTTGCGCACCCTTCTGCCGCTCTCCTGAGCGCCGCAGAAAACCTGTAAAGCACATGCAATGAGTATCACGAAAGAAGCGGGAGACTGGATGACGGAACCCGCCGTCGCCACCTTGCCCGAGGAAGACATCATTCTTCATCGGCCGCAATGGTTCCGTCAGGCACTGGCCGCTCCTTGCGAGAGCCACCGCCTGACGGTCGATGGAAGCGCCATTCACTACCTGCGCTGGGGCAACAACGACCCTGAAAGACCGGGCCTGTTGTTCGTGCACGGCAATGGCGCCCATGCCCGCTGGTTCTCCTTCATCGCACCGCTGCTGACCGAACACTACAATGTCGCCTCGATGGATCTGGGCGGCATGGGCGACAGCGACTGGCGGATCGAATATACGCGCGAGACATTCGGCCGCGAGATCGGCGAAGTGGCGCTGGCGGCGGGGCTCGGCCCGAAGCCCGTCATCGTCGGGCATTCATTCGGCGGTTTCGTGTCGCTTATGGCCGCGCACCAATATGGCGACAGGCTCGGCGGATTGATTCTCTGCGACTTCACAGTGCGTCCGGCGAGCGACCCGCATGAGTGGTTCCTGAACGGCCCCGAGCGGCGGCCGACCAAAATCTACAAGAGCTTCGAGGAAGCGAAGTCGCGCTTCCGTCTGGCACCGCTGCAACCCTGCGCCAACGGTTTCATCCTCGATTACATCGGCCCCCTGAGCCTGCGCGAAGTGAAGGCGGGAGAAACACGCGGCAAGCGAACCTTCGAGGAAAGCGGCTGGACCTGGAAATTCGATCACTCGATTTTCAACGGGCTGCGCATGGGCGCCGACCACGCGGAAATCTACGCAAATCTCGCCTGCCGGGGTGCAACCATGTTCGGGCTCAACAGCAAGGACTACGATCCAGAAAAGCTGAACTTTCTGCGCCGCCTCGCGCCGGAGAAACCCGCCTTCACCGTTCCCGGCGCGCAGCACCACATCATGCTCGATCAGCCGCAAGCTTTCGCCACCGCCATTGGCGCGACCATGGCGCAATGGCAGGCCGAAGGTGCCTTGAAGTGACCCTCGCGCTCACGCTCACCATTCTGGCGGTGAGCGCCGTGAGCGCGGGTTTTTTCATCTGGCTGGAAAAGAAGCCGGTCGAGCCGGGGCGCATCCGCCTTCTGCCGACGACGACGCTCCTCTTTGCCTGCATCATCGTCGCCGTGGTGATGCTGGTGCATCTTGTGACGCTGATGGGCGGGCATACGGGGCGCTAGGCCTGGCGGTTAGTGCAGCCCGATCTCCTCTTCCTCCTCGTCGACCAGGCCCGTATCGCCGCTGCGCAGATTTTTCAGCACCGGATGAAAGATCGCGAAGGCGAGGATCATCACCATGAGGCCGATGCCAAGCATGAAGGGCGCCGAGTGCAGCAGGTAGAAGAGCGGGATACCGATGGCGGGATTGAGGATGTGGCCGGTGGCCGCAGTCGAGCCGATGAGGCCTGCGACCGCGCCCTGATCCTTCAGCGAAACGGAGAGTGACGCGCCGGCGGACAGGCCGGAGCGCAGGAAGCCGAAGCCGAGACCGGCAAGCGCCAGCGCCGAGACAAGCACGCCGTAGGAGCCGCCGAACACCAGCATCGCGAATGAAAGGATCATGGTGACAGCACCCCAGCGCAGCAGGAATTGCACCGAGAGGTCGAACCGCTGAATGAGGCCGAGCTGCGCGACGAGGGTCGCCATCGCCATGGCCATCATGCCGACGCTGACAAGCTGCGTGGCTTCCGACCCCTGCATGCCGAGCTCCGCCATCAGATAGAAGGCGAAGAGCTGCATCATGATCGACTGGCTGAGGCTGAGGATCACGCCGATGACGAGCCAGGGCATGACATTGGGCGCGCTCCACTTCAACGCGGCCTGCTTTTCCTGTTTCTCCGAAAGCATCTTCTTTGGCCGCGTACGCTCCGGCAACAGGATCCAGATCGCTATGCCGCTGACAAAGGCCAGCGCACCGACAGCGAAGAAAGGTGCGAGGATGTGGATTTCCGCGAAGGCTGCGGCGATGCCGGGGCCGACGACCGTTCCGAGACCGAAGGCGGCGCCGATTTGCGCGATGCTTCCTGCCCGCTCGGCCCGCGTGGTGCGGTCTGCGACATAGGCCTGCGAGGCGGGCATTGAGCCGGAACCGAAAATACCGAAGATCGCCCGCGCACCCATGACCAGCGGGAACATCAACACCATCGAAATCCAGTGCTGATAGCCGGCCAGCAGCACAAAGCCGACAAGCGAAGTAGAGAAAGCGAAACCGAAAACGCCAATCAGGATGACTGGCTTGCGGCCCATGACGTCGCTGCGGCGGCCCCAGAAGGTGCTGGTGAGCACCCAGAGCGCGGCGGAGAGTGAAAAGATCATCGTCGTTTCGAACTCGGACATGCCGAGATCGGCGGCGATGGGGGGCAGGACGGCGAAGACGAGTGTCTGGCCCATGCCGACCGAGAGCAGGCAGACGAAGAGGATGAAGAAGGCGCGCTTGCGCTCCTGCGGCGTAGTCTGCCTGTCGGGATCGGAGGGACGCAGAGGCCGGTTGGCGGCCGGTGCAGCGGTTTCCGCCGTTCTGATATCTTCGTCTTCCGCCATGAGGTGGGGCCTTCCGACAAAACCGCCCTCTTGTGGGAGGCTGCCCTTCCTTTACGTCAAACGGTGACGGCTTTCCAGCCCGGCGAGCCCTGCGGGCTTACTCGGCGGGGTGTCTGAGCGCCAGCACTCGCTTCGGCCTGTGACGGTCGTACATGTCCCGCACCCAAGAGGCGCCGGGATGAGCCGCCCAGCGCGACAGCCAGGCCTCGACCCGCGGCGGGCGCGGCACCGGCAATTCCATATCGGGGTGGGAAGGTGCACAGGCAGGCGCGAGAAGCGCCGCAGCCGCAAGATCGGCGACGGTGAAGCTGTCGCCCACCATGTAGCCGGTGGACGCTGTTTGTGCCGCCACCCTGTCCAGGGCCGACTGCGTGGCGTGGAATGCTTCCTCCGTCGCACCCGGCCGGTCGAGACCCATCTGCCGCCTGATCAGACCGCGCGCGACACCGAGCGTAGCGCGGTAGAATATGCGCGAGGGCAGCGATTTGCCGGAAGCAAAGATCGCGCAGAGATAGGCCGGCTCATGCACCAGCTCCGAAAAGAAAGCCCGACGAACTTGCGGGCCGACTTCGGTATCGAAAAAGGATTGAACGGCCAGCACAGCATCCTTGCCTTGCGGGCCGGCAGGATAAAGCGGTGACGCCGGATAACTCGCTTCAAGCGCATCGATGATGGCGGCTGAGCCGGTAACGACCAGGCCGCCAACTTTCAGGACCGGCGTTTCCGTGGCGCCTGTCATTTTTCGGATCGCGACAGCGTGCGGACCCGGCAGATAATTCAGACGCCAGTGCGGCAGGCCTTTGTAATCGAGCGCCCAGCGTACCTTTTCATTGTAGTGCGAATGCGAAAACTGGTGCAGTTCCAGCTCGCTCTTATCCTCGCCCATATGCCGTCCCTCTCGTCCTGAGGCCCTAATATGCCATTTAAAGACGAAGGATGACCTAGCGAAAAGCAGGAGAAATAACGGCAATTTGACAGTGCCGCTCGCCGCAACGCCTACTCTCTCGCAAAGACATTGGCTTAAATCGAATGAGAGACCGGGAGAAGATCATGGAGCTTGGCTACAGCGTGGCCGATGCCGCCTTTCGCGACGAGGTGCGAAACTTTCTGGACGAGAAGCTGACACCGGAGCTGCGTGCCACGGGCAAGCGGATGACAAGTGTCTATGCCGATTATGAAACGACCATGACCTGGCACAAGGCGCTTTACGAAAAGGGCTGGGTCGCGCCGTCATGGCCTGTTGAATATGGCGGGTGTGACTGGTCTGTAATCCAGCACTACATTTTTTCGAGCGAACTTTCCGCCGCCGGCGCGCCCTCGCTTTCGCCGATGGGCCTCGGCATGTGCGGACCGGTGCTCATCGGCTACGGCACACCCGAGCAAAAAGCCTATTACCTGCCGCGTATCCTCAACGGAGAGGATTTCTGGTGTCAGGGTTATTCGGAGCCGGGCTCGGGCTCCGACCTCGCCAGCCTGCAGATGAGCGCCGTCTCCGATGGCGACGACTTCATATACAACGGCCAGAAAATCTGGACGACGCATGCGAATTACGCAAACCGGATTTTCAATCTCGTCCGCACGTCGAAGGAGGATATCCCCCAGCGCGGCATCACCTTCATCCTGATAGACATGGACATGCCTGGCGTGAAGGTCGAACCGCTGGTGATGCTGTCGGGCGAGCACATCCAGAACCAGATCTTCTTCACGGATGTGCGCGTGCCGAAGATGAACGTCGTCGGCAAGGTGGGTGATGGCTGGACGGTGGCGAAATATCTGATGCAGTTCGAGCGCGGCGGCCATGCCTATGCGCCGGGCCTGCACACGCGGCTCAGCCGCATTGCCCGGATGGCGGGCGAGGAAAGCGGCAATGGTGGCGGACGGCTGATCGACGACCCGGATTTCGCAACCAAACTCGCTGAAGCGTCGGTGGAAATTTCCAGCCTCGAATATACCGAACACCGCATCATGTCGGCGTTGAGCCATGGCGAGGCACCGGGCGCGGAATCCTCGCTGTTGAAAACGCGTGGCACCGAAATCAGCCAGCGCGTGACGGAACTGGCGCTCGAAGCCGTGGCCTATTACGCCCTGCCCTTCCAGCCGCATGCGACGGCGCCGGGAGGCCCCGTGCCGGGCGCACCCTCCATCACGCCGAACGAAACACCGGTCGGCCCCGATTATTCATGGCCGGTGACGGCGAAATATCTCAACGACCGCGCCGGCTCCATCTATGCGGGCACCAACGAAATTCAGCGCAACATCATGGCGAAGGCCGTGCTGGGACTCTAGAAACTGAATCGCGTTCGGAGCATTGCGCCGGCATAATCGCTGCGCTCAAGATCGAGCCGTGATGGGCCTACGCCGTCTCGCGTCACTACCGGCGTATTGCCGATGGCACCGTAGAAACCATCTATGTCGAACTGGATCGGGCTTTTCGCACCGACCGTAACTCCGGCATTCAGCGTATAGCTGAAGGTCGTATCGTCGTTCGACATCTGCATTGTCTGCCGCGCGAAGCCGGTAAAGTCGAGACTGTCCGAACCTTTTGCATCGTTGAACTCTATCGAGCCGGTGACGCCCGCGCGCAAGAGAACCGGCGAACGCTTCACGGGCGCGAGGAACTGCGCGCCAAAAACAGGCCCCCAGGATTCGACCTTTACGTCGGTATTGTACTCGAAGTCGCGCCCATAGCCCGGAATCGAGCCCGCGAAGCGCTGGTCGATATTGCCTCTCGTGTAGTTGAGACCGATATAGGGCAGGAGACCGAAGGGAGGACCGTCCTCGTCATCCTCGCCATCGCACCAGAACTCATCTGACAACTTCAGGCGGATGGAGGTGTGATCGTAATCGAGCCGGTAGTCCGAATTTGCTACGAGATTGAGACCGCCCGCATCCGCGAGCGAGAAACCGGCGCCGGACGGACCGTCGCCAGTGCCGGGAATAAGGAGAGTTGCGCCATTGGGATCAAAAGCGCCGGTGTTCCGGTCGATCTCGACATCGGTATAGGTAAGTCCGACATTGAGCTTCAGCTTGCCGCCAAAGCCGTCACCAAGCCCATATCGCCCAAGGCCTATGCTACCGCCCAGATGAAGAGACTTCGTCTGCTCGTTACCTTCGAAATTGTAGCCGGTATTGAGATTGGGGACGCCGCCCATCTCCGTGCCGAGAAAACGGTAGGAGGGGAGAGAAAGCCGCGTACCCGCGATACCGGCTTCGAGCGTCGCATCAAACTCGGGCTGATAGCCGATCCTCATTTTCTTCTTGTTCTGGTCGCAATCCGGATTCTCCGGCAGGCGGATCAGCGCCTCATGCATATAGCGGATACGCGGGTCCGTATAGGGATCCCGTCCCGCATCCTGAAGTGCCTTTGCTTCGGCATTGGCGCCATCCTGCAACTGCTGCCTGTAGCGGCGATAGCGCTGCCGATGATCGTCCCGCGCTTCACCGCCTTGCGCGCACCGGTCCTGTTCCCGTTCTATCTCGGCAACAAGCTCCTCGGGACCGTAGGTGGAGGGTGCGAGATCGCCGGCAGGGCCAGGGGGTAGTTCATCGAGGATGGATTCCGGACCGTCAGCCGCCGTCTGCATTCGCAGGCTCGGCGGCGTGAGGTTCGGGTCGCTGTCCGGGCCGAAGGCGGCGCAGCCGGGAAGCAAGAGCGCCGAC
This sequence comes from Parvibaculum lavamentivorans DS-1, assembly GCF_000017565.1. Taxonomy (NCBI): domain Bacteria; kingdom Pseudomonadati; phylum Pseudomonadota; class Alphaproteobacteria; order Hyphomicrobiales; family Parvibaculaceae; genus Parvibaculum; species Parvibaculum lavamentivorans. The sequence continues at coordinate 2,204,525 of NC_009719.1, read as the reverse complement.
ACCGCCGGAAGCAGCCAAAACCCGAGCCTGACCGCGCCACGGCCTGCGAAAACACCACCTCTCATGATACCCCTCCCACGCCCATACGCCCCAGCCCTGCGCCGTGCGATGCTTCACGATAGGGAGAGGGCGGATCCGGAAATCATCAAAATTGGTGATGCGCCGCAGGTTTTAACGGCATACTGGGAAGAGACTGTTGCTTGCCATTCGCCACCCCGCAGCAGGGATATGCGCTCATGACAGCTCGGACACTCGAATTTACGGAAGCAGCAGTTCGGTCCTTACCGCCCGTAGCGAAACCGAGCTGGCGCGGTCGCATGTTCAACGCGGCCTTCGGTATTGTCGGCAGCCCACTTACGCCCCGTATGAGGGATGGAGCTGCCAGCTTCGACATCGCCACCGCGCGACCGGTCGTACACCGCGCCGAAAGCCTCATGACATTCGCACCCCGCGGCATGCAGGTTGAGCAGGCAGCCTGCGCACCTGTGGCTGCCGACTGGATTACGATGCCGCAATCCGAAGCCGGGCGGATCATCCTCTTTGCGCATAGCGGGTCTTTCATCTTCGGCCGCTCGCGGCTGCACCATGCACTCGCGGCACGCATCTGCCAGCAGGCCCATGCATCGGCACTGGCCGTCAACTACAGCCTGGCGCCTGAGCGCCCTTTCCCCGCAGCACTCAACAACCTGGTGACGGCCTATGAGTGGCTGCTGGCGGAAGGCATCTCGCCCGGGCAGATGCAGATCCTGGGTGATAGCGCCGGCGGCGGCATCGTACTTGGCGCGTTGATAAAACTGCGCGACAAGGGCTTACCCATGCCTGCCGCCATGACGCTTCTCGCGCCGTGGGCCGATCTCACTCTCTCCGGCCGCTCGCTGCTGACGAATGCGCGCAAGGCGTCGCTCTCCAACAATATTGAAATGATGATGATATGCCGCGAGCTCTATCTGCAAGGGCACACGCCCGCCGACCCCCTGGCCTCGCCTGTCTTCGCCGATCTTTCCGGCCTGCCGCCCGCGCTCATCCAGGTAAGCTCTTCCGACATACTTCTTGATGACGCCGTGCGCATTGACGAAGCGTTGCATCGCGGAGGGACGGAAACGGAATTCCGCCTCTATCCCCCAATGCCGCATGGCTGGCAGCGCCTTGGAGCACTGCTTCCTGAATCCCGTCGTGCATTAACGGAGATCGCGGTCTTCATCGATGGCAGGTTTGAGGCCGCAACCCGGGCCGAACGCTCGCAGGACCAGTACCATGTCTGATGACGACCCGCGCCGCTCTGTCTATGCGGGCGCGCTTGGCCATGACAGTGCGCATGTACGCCGCCGCATAAAACAGATAAAGCAGTGGGCCTTGCTGCACGCAAACAGCTTCGTGGACGAAATGCTGACGGCGAATCCGCGCCTCGAATGGGCGATGCCGGAGGCTGGCCGCACGGCCGCGCCGGAAGACTACGAACTCGCCTTTAACCTCACACGAGCCGAAGCCGAAATCGCGGTGGCTTTTGCACGCGGCGAGAGATTGGCCGACATCGCAATAACACGCGGCAGCAGCATCAACACGGTGCGCACGCATTTTGCGCACATAAAGGACAAGCTCGGTGTCAGCACGCAGACTGAGGTCTTGCGCGAGCTCATGAAGGTCTGATGCCCCTAGACGCGGAGCTTTCGCCAGAGGTTTGGGCCGAAGCGGATACCGGACCAGACAAGCCCGCCAAGCACCAATAGCGCGAGGACAGCGAGGCCCGGCCAGTTCTCCCGGACCTGATCGTGGATGCGGTTGGTGGTGAGCTGCGCCGTCTGGTCGTATCCCTCCGGCACTTCGCGCACGCCGACACGCGCCGCGTATGCCTCGTACTCCGCCATCATCTCGGCGAAAAGTTCGGGCTCGTCCTGCGATATATCATTCGTCTCACCCGGATCGCTCGCGAGATTGTAGAGATACCACTGCATATCGCCGTAGGGCCGCGCGTTGCGCACCAGTTTGTAACTGCCTCGGAAAATCGCGGCATTACCTGCCGCCTCGATACCGACGACATCTTCTTCGCCATAGACGCGTGCAGCCTCACCGCGCAACAACGGCGCCAGCGATTTGCCGGTCATTGCCTGCACCGTAGTGCCCTCGAAATCCCGGGACGCCCCTATACCCGCAAGTTCGAGAATGGTTGGCGCGATATCCGTGATGTAGCTGAAGGCATCCGTCATCCGTGCAGGGGAGATGCCGTCGCCTGCGAAGATCAACGGCACCCGCAAGCCGCCCTCGCCCGCCTGCATCTTGAAGAAGGCGCCGGGCGAAGCCGCCGCGCTGGCAAACTCCGGTCCTATGAAGACATATGAGCCCTTCTCGCCCAGCGTTTCGATGTCGCGGTTGTAGCCGGTCCACCACAGCCATTGCCGAAAGCCGGGCGTTGCCAACGGATCGCCAGGCTCGGGTCCATTGTCGGAAAGCACAATGAAGATCGTGTTTTCGTACTGGCCGGTCTCCTTCAGATATTCGACCAGCCGCCCGACATGAAAATCCATCGCCTCGAGCATCGCCGCATTCACGGACATGCTCTTTGCGAGCATTCGTTTTTCGTCCTCACTCCGCGCACTCCAGTCGCGAAGTCCCTCGGGCATTGGTCCGAGTCCCATGCCGCCCGGCAGCAGCCCGCGCTCGACGACGGCACGGAAGCGCGCTTCACGCAGCGCGTCCCAGCCTTCATCATAGACACCTTCATACTTTTCGACGAATTCGCGCGGTGCCTGCAGCGGAATGTGGATCGCCTGAAAGGCCACATAGGAGAAGAACGGACGCCCTTCGTCTTTGTCCTCCTCCAGATATTCGATCATCTTGTCGATGAGAAACTCGGAGGAGTAAAAATCTTCCGGCAGATCGGTAGGTTTGCCGTCCTCGTACCAAGGCGCGTCGTCATAGATCGGCAGATAGGATTTCTTTTCCCAGTTGTCGGCGCCTGACGCTTCGAGCGCGAAGGAGCGATCAAAGCCGCGTGCTGCGGGATGCGCCCCTTCGCCATGGCCGAGATGCCACTTGCCGGTCATCATAGTGCGGTAACCGGCCGCGCTAAGCCGGCTCGCCACCGTCACCACATCATCGGCCAGGCGGCCGAGATAGCCGGGCTGGCCGCGATGTTCTAGCGGCGCCGATTCCGGCAGATTGCCGATACCGGCGAGATGGCTGTCGACACCCGTCATCAGCATGGCGCGCGAGGGCGCGCAGATGGGTGAGGCGTGGAAGTTCGAGAACAGCGTACCCCTCGCCGCCAGTGCATCGATATTCGGCGTCTCGATCTCGCTGCCGTAAACGCCGAAATCGCTGAAGCCCACATCGTCCGCAAGGATCAGCACGATGTTGGGCCGCGCTTCCTGCGCCTGCGCGGAGAGAGCGATGAAAGGCAGCATGACCGCCGCCAGCTTCGAGCTTTTAAAGATGTTCATCCCCATGCCTCTTATCCTCTTGCGGTCCGCCATTGCCGGTCGACCGGTTTTGCCGGCGCCGCCGGCATCGGCGCGGTATGTATGGCCGGCGCGCTCAGAATTTCCTGTGGTCCGCCCAACGCCGCATCGACCCGCGAACGGGCTTCGGTGTCGAGTGCGGCATATGCATCGCGCAGAGCCGCCAGGCAATGAGCGCGGTAGGGATTGACGGGCAATTGCCAACCCACCCCTTCGACCGCATAGGAGACATGACGGGCGCCGCGCCTCAACGCTTCATCGTTCGCCGCCAGATAAGGAAGGTAGGCGGCGCATGCTTCTCTGAGGATCGGCGCCAGATCGGCGGGAACGGCATCGGGCAAAGGCGCGCCCGCGAAATCCGCCGGCGCCAGCGACCACATCCGTGCCACCCAGGCAAGCACATGCGGGGCGCGGGCGCGCATGATGGCGGCGGGCGTCGGATCGCTGGCGAAGTGGCGGAACATGGAGCCGAAGAAGCCGAAATCCGCTTCCACCGGACGCTCTCCTATGAGAAAGGGACGCCGCGCGAAGACAGCTTCAAGCGCATCGAGTGTTTCGAGATAAAGCGCTTCGATCTGCGGCGCGGTTTCCTTGGTCACGCCATCCTGCGAGAGATAGACGCGGCGCTGGCGCTGCAGGATCAGTCTCCGCCTGAGCCAGAACGGCAGTTTCAGGTCGCGCATCATCGTGCAGGCAATGGCGGCACTCATCAGCCTCATGTCGTCGGGAAAATGCCAACGGTAATAGAGCGCCGGCCGCCACAACCACTCGTCACCATAGTCCTCAAGCAAAAGACTGATGAAATGGGTAGCGGGATCGCGCGGCGACAAGGCGGGCGCGGCCCCCGTGCTTTCGAAATGCCGGATAATCCGCGTCGTATCGGTGAGCCATGTGCCGTCAGGCATTTCAAGTTGCGGCATCTGGGCGATGCCAGTCGCCCGCGCCGCGCGGCGGAAAGACGCCATGTCCATTTCCGCGAAACGATAGGGAATACCCTTCGCGCGCAGATAGGCTTCCATCTTGCCCGTGAAATAGGAAAGGCTGAGGCCGTGCACGATGATCGGCTGTTCGGGCATAAGGGCTTTTCTGCGGCCGGATTATTATGACATTTATAATGTCAATATATCAGCCCCGTCGCAACCGGCAAGCCCATGTGCTACCACTCCCGGCAAAGAAATCATCTTGCCGGAGACCTTCCCATGGACCTCGACGAAGCGCTCAAGGCGCGGAAATCCGTTCGCGCGTTCAAAGCCGATCCCGTACCGCTCTCTTTGGTGAACGAAATTCTCGAGCTTGCGCGGCACTCGCCATCAGGCACGAATATCCAGCCATGGAAAGTACATGTCGTAGCGGGCGACGTCCGCAGACAGCTGGAGGCCGAGGTGCTCGCGCATCGCGACACGAAGCCCGCCGATGCCGTCGCTGAATTTCCGCGCACGTCGAAGCGCAAGGAGCCCTACACCACCCGCATGCGAACACTGGGCAAGGCAATGTACGGCCTGATCGGCATTCCGAAAGGCGACGAGGCGGCGAACTGGCGCCAATGGGGCCGCAACTATCAGTTCTTCGACGCGCCTGTCGGGCTCATCTTTACGATCGACAAGGACCTCGATGCGATGAGCTTCCTCGACATCGGGATTTTCATGCAGTCGATCATGCTGGCGGCGAAGTCTCGCGGCCTGGACACCTGCTCGCAAGGTGCATGGAACAATTTCTGGACGGTAACGCGGCGTGTTTTGAGCGTGCCGGACGACGAATACATCATCTGCGGCATGTCGCTCGGCTATGCCGACGAGACCTCACCGGTGAATACACTTGTCGCCGAACGCGAGCCGGTGGCCAGCTTCGCGACATTTCACGGCTTCGAATGAGGCTCAGAAGCGCGGGTGGCCGAGAGGATGCACGGGCCGCGCGCGGTCGCCCGTCATTGCAGCCTGACCGGCGGGGAGCGACGGATTGAAGTAGAAGCCGTTGGACACGAAGACCAAGGTCCTCGTCGCGCCGACGCCGCCCGTGAAGCCCGCCGTATCGACGGAGCCGGTCAGATCGTCGGCATCTTCCGGTGTCTCATCGCCCGCCCAGGGATCGATCCAGCTTATATTGTCCGCATGTGGCTCGGCGCCCGCGAGTTCATCCGGCGCCCAGGGATCGACCGAGCGCAACTCGCCGGCGGAGGCCGGAGCTGAAAAACCCGCCGTCACGAGGCTCACCAGAATGAAAAGACGCAGGTTCATAATCTTCTCGCGCTTGACGTTTCATTTTGAAACATAAGCACGCGGAGGCTCGAAATCAACGCTGCAGAACCGCAGAATTCCGCCAGCTTGCCAAAGCCCGCCGCCCGGCTATCCTCCCCGCCAACGATATAAAGGCAATGATAAACAGGGAGACCCCGATGGCGGAATATAATCGCCCGCTGCCCTTGCCCACGCCCGAAACCCGGCATTTCTGGGAAGGCTGCAGGCAAGGCGAACTGAAACTGCAGCGCTGCAAATCGTGCAAGGAAAGCTACTTTCCTCCCCGCCCCTTCTGCCCCGCCTGCGGCTCGCGCGATGTGGAAGTCTACAAGGCGAGCGGCAAGGCGACACTTTACAGCTACGTCATCAACCATCGCCCGAGGCCCGATTTCGGTGAAGAACCGCATTCGATTGCGGTGGTCGAACTCGCCGAGGGCCCGCGCATGATGACCAACATCGTGGACTGCCCGCAGACGCCGGAAGCGCTGCAACTCGACATGGCGCTCGAAGTCACCTTCGAGCAGGCCAACGAGGAAATCAGCCTGCCGAAGTTCAAGCCGGCGAAAGGGTGAAACGATGAAACAGAAATCAGTGGCCGTCGTCGGTGCCGCCGAAACGACAGAGATGGGCAAGATTCCGGATATGTCGCAATTGATGCTGCATGCGGACGCGGCATTGAACGCGATGCGGGATGCTGGACTGACGGCAAAGGACATCGATGGTGTGGCGACGGCAGGCGACAGCCCGGTCGAAATCGCCCATTACCTCGGCATCACGCCGACATGGGTGGACGGCACAAGCGTCGGTGGCTGTTCCTTCATGTTGCATGTCCGCCATGCGGCGGCCGCGATCAACGAGGGCCTGTGCAACACGGTGCTCATCACCCATGCGGAGAGCGGCCGCTCACGCGTCGGCGCGCGCAAGTTCGGCCGCGACCCGGCCAGCCAGCAGGGCCAGTTCGAAGTGCCCTACGGCATCACCAATCCGCCAACCATGTTCACCATCCCCGCGCTTCGCTACATGAAGCAATATGGCGTGACGGAAGAAGACGTGGCTCACGTTGCCGTGGTGCAGCGCGAATGGGCGGCGATGAACCCGCGTGCCTCCTTCCGCGACCCGATCACCGTCGAGGATGTGCTGAACTCGAAGATGATCGCCTGGCCGTTCCGGCTGCTGATGTGCTGCCTGGTAACGGATGGCGGCGGCGCGCTGATCCTGACAAGCGCGGAACGCGCAAAGGATTTTCCGCAAAAGCCCGTCTACATTCTCGGCACGGGTGAAAGCTGCGAAACACCGATGATCAGCCAGATGGAAGACTTCACGACATCGAAAGCCTTTCGCGTCTCCGGCAAGAAGGCATTCGAGGAAGCGGGCATCAAACACAGCGATGTCGATCATCTGATGATCTACGATGCCTTCGCTCATCTCCCCATCTACGGGCTCGAAGACCTGGGCTTCTGCGAGCGGGGCGAAGGTGCGGCCTTCATCCGCGAAGGCAATACGAGGCCGGGCGGCAAACTGCCGCTCAACACAAATGGCGGCGGTCTCTCCTACATGCATTCAGGCATGTACGGCATGTATGCGCTTCAGGAGAGCGTGCGCCAGATGCGGGGCATTGCACCGGCACAGGTGCCGGGCGCGAAGATCTCCATCGCGCATGGCGTCGGCGGCATGTTCGCGGCATCGGGCACCATCGTCTTTTCGAACGAAGCACCCTGAACAAAGGAGAGGCCGGCATGGACCTCGCGAAACCGCGCATCGATGTCGGCCTCTTCACCACCAATCTCGAACCGATGCTCGACTTCTGGCAGAACGAAATCGGCCTGCCCTTCGACCATCCTCTGCCGCTTGGCGGCGGCCTGCAGCAGCATCGCCATGACCTTCTGGGATCGGTGCTGAAAATCAACCACGCGCGCAACGCGCTGCCCGACGCATCGCCTTCCGGCTACCGGGAATTGCTGATCGCGCGCGAAGGGTTGCTCGGGCCCAAACGGCTGACCGACCCTGACGGCAATCTCGTGACGCTGGTGCCGTCCGGCACCCACGGTATCGAGCGGATCGGCATTCGTCTCGGCGTCCGCGATGCCGCCGCGCATCGCCGCTTCTATGCGGTCGCCCTCGGCCTGCCCGACGTGCCGGAGCGGGGCGGCGACAGCTTTATATGCGGTGACAGCGTGATCCTGTTCGACGAGACGCCGGATGCAAGTGGCGATGCGATCTTCGAAGGCCCCGGCTTTCGCTATATCACCATCCAGATAAGAAACGTGGACGAGGAACATGCCGCCATTCTCGCCCACGGCGGCAAGGAAGGCCGCGCGCCGCAAACGCTCGGCAAGGTGGCGCGCATCTCTTTCGTCCGCGACCCCGACGGCAACTGGATCGAGATGTCCCAGCGCGCCTCGCTTGTAGGCGCGCTGGACTAAGTCTCAAGGACGCGCGCAACTAAGCACGCTGAATTGGGCCTCAGCGCCGGTTGAGGCGCCGCCGCAACTCATCGGAGACAAAGTTTCCGTCCTGAAGATGGGCTGCATCGAAGTTGATGCCGGCCTCCTCATTCTTGAGATTCTGAATCACGTAGCGGCCTTCGGTAAGATCGTAGACCACATCCGACGAGTTAAAACATGTCGGCACGTCATGATACTGAATGATGTGCGCTTCCTGCACGCGCCAGAGGCCGCCACGAGCGTCGTAAAGCTCGCCCGCCACCATGTTATATCCATCTTCATCGAAATAGGCGGTGCGCCGGCTGTAGACGTGGCGCTGTGTGGGCTTCAGCGAAGCTTCGACAGCCCACACCCGATGTTTTTCGTAACGCACGAGATCCTGATTGATGTGCCCTGAGTGGACGATGTCGTCATATTTGTATTCCGGCGAGCTCAGCTTGTAGGAATTATAGGCGACATAACGCTCTTCCACGCCCGTCACCATCCAATTGAAGCGGTCGAGAGGACCGCTGAAGACGTCGAAACTGTCTGCGGTCGACAAGGCATCCGAATAAATCTGCGGCGTGTCATAGGCTGCCGCGCTTGTCCGCTGTACGCGCGGCGAGGCGAGCCCGCCGCTGCTCGTGTATTGCCATGAACGGCGCTCATTTCGGGCCGGATCGACAACTTCGTGCACCAGAAGCAGCTGACCGGCGCGGCGCGCCGGCGCAAGCGTCTCCTGAATATATCGGAACGAGGTATTTTTGAGCTGGTCAAAGCTGGAGATGTAAGGCGAAGAATAATCGAAAATCAGGTCGTCCTGCACCTTGACCGACGTATACGAGCCGCTGCGCGTTGGCGCCGCCGACACGAAAGCACGGGAGACCTTGTAGCCGCGGTAACGGAGATTGTGATTCCAGACGATTTCATAGGCGTTGAATGGAATTGGGAACGGCGTACCGTGCAGCACGTTGGATAGGCTGTCGCCATCGCCGCCCAGCGACCCCTCTTCGGCATTCTTCCGAATGGCGGAATAGACTTCATCCGGGAATGCGCATGTCCGGCGGGATTGATAGACATTGAGCTTGTAGTCCGGGTAGGCGGCGAGCATCGCGGCCTGGCCCGGCGTGAGCATCGCCGCATGCTCGGAGATATTGTCTTTGGTGATCGTGAACAGTATCGGATCGTCTGCGAACGGATCTGGATAGTGGCCATTAGCGCTTCTTGGCGCATTGGCAGGCGAGGTCGAGAGCCCGCCGCTCCATGCAGGAATGGACCCATCCGCATTTCCCGCCTTTTCCGCACCCATGGGCGTCAGATCATTGCCGAGACGCGCGGCCTGCTGCGAGGGAACGCCGGCAACGGCGCTCCCGAGAAGCGACACCGACACAGCAGCCGATGCCCAGATACACTTTGACAAACGCATGGATCATCCCCCCAAATGATAAGTCTCTTTTACTAATCTTGGATCAAAAGCCGGAGAGCCGCCACCTATTTGAGAAAAGCTTTCGGTGGACCCAGGAATGAGGGGGTATTCGCTCCGGGGAAGCGGTACGGGGGGGAATTTCGTGAACGCGGTAGAGTTCGTCGTCTTCAAGGCGAGAGCGCCCATTCTCGTGGCGCTAGCGCTGTTTACCTTGGCAATGGGCTATTACGCCGTGCAATTGCGCATGGAGGCCGGCTTCCTGAAGCAGGTGCCCACGACGCATGAATACGTTCAGACCTTTCTTGAATATGAAAACCAGGTGCCGGGCGCCAATCTCGTCCTGGTCTCGGTAAAGGCGCGGGAAGGAACGATCTGGACAGCCGCTTTCATGAAGCGGCTCCATGACGTGGCCGAAGAGGTAGCTTTTCTCCCCGGCGTGCGGCGGACCACTGTGCGCTCTCTCTGGGCGACCACCACCCGTGTGACGGAGAATACCGAGGAAGGCATCAACGCTTATCCGGTCGTCCCGCACGGCGTCACCATTCAAACAATCACCGAGGCCGATGTCGAGATCATCCGGGACCGGGCGCTGAACGGCAAGCACAAGGGATTTCTCGTTTCCAACGATCACCGCGCCGCCCTCGTCATGGCCGAACTGCAAGAAGTCGACCCCCTCACGGGTGAAAGGCTTGACTATCTCGTTCTAGCCGATGCCCTGGAAACGAAAATCCGGAAACAATACGAAGACACCGATATCGAGATTCAGATAGTCGGCTTCGCAAAATTCATCGGCGATATTGCGGATGGCGCCGGTGACGTCTTCCTCTTCTTTGTCCTCGCCTTCGTGCTGACCACGCTTGCCGTCTTCATCTATTCGCGGTCGCCCCAACTTACGTTTCTCGCTGTTTTCTGTTCGCTCGTCTCGGTCGTCTGGCAGTTCGGTCTTCTGCATCTCATGGACCGGAATCTCGATCCTCTCGCCGTGCTGGTGCCATTTCTCGTCTATGCGATCGGTGTGAGTCATGGCGTACAACAGATCAACCTGATCGGAACGGAACTGAGCGAAGGGAAAACCGCGGATGAAGCGGCAAGGGCAACCTTCCGTCGTCTGCTCATCCCCGGTTCTCTCGCTCTCATTACCGATCTCGTGGGCTTCGGGACGCTTTATCTCATTCCCATCGAAGTCATTCAGGACCTCGCAGTGATGGCCGCACTCGGTGTGGCGCTGAAGATCGTGACCAATCTCGTCATGTTGCCTCTTGTCGCCTCTTACATACCGGTGCGCGAAGACTACGCCGCGACATTCGCGAGACTGCGCCACACGCGGGAGGAAGCCATGGCGAAGGTCGGTGCGGTTGCGCGCCCTGTCCCCGCCGCCATTGCGCTTGTCGTCTTCGTGGTACTGCTCGGTGCCGCCGTCCATGAAACGCGCAACCGGCATACCGGCGATCTGACCGCCGGCTTTTCGGAACTCTGGCCATCATCGCGCTACAATCGCGATATCGCGGAAATCGTCGAGCGCTTTTCCATCTCGGCCGACGCTCTGATCGTCGTCGTGGAAACACCCCCGGATGCCTGCATCCATTACGAGACAATGCGTCTGATCGACAGATTTTCATGGGCAATGAGAAACGTGTCCGGAGTGAATTCCGTTCAGTCTCTGCCAACCGCCGCACGGGAAACTTCTGCTATTTGGCGCGAAGGCAATCTGCGTTGGATCGCGTTGCCCCGAACCGAAACCGAACTGATCCAGACGACATCGCTTTATGAACCTTCCAGCGGACTGCTGAACGAAGCCTGCACGATCCTGCCCGTCATCATATATCTCGACGATCACAAGGCGGAAACGATCGAAACACTGATTGCAGCCATCAAGCATTTCAGGTCGACCGACCCCGAAGCCATCGCCCGCGACGACGTGAACTTTCGCCTCGCCATGGGCGGGGTCGGCGTGATGGCCGCCACCAATGATGTGATCGAGGCGAACGAGCTGCCGATGCTCGCTTGGGTCTATGCGGTGATCGTGCTTCTCGTCTATCTCGCATATCGGGATTGGCGCGCCATTATCTGTTGCTGCATGCCGCTCCTGATGGCGACATTTCTCGGTTACTGGGTGATGACGGCGCTCAATATCGGTCTCAAGGTTTCAACGCTGCCGGTGCTGGTGCTCGCGACGGGCATCGGCGTGGATTATGCCTTCTACATCTACAGCCGGTTGCAGGTCTTCCTTGATGAAGGCAAATCGATGGCTGTTGCCTATGGTCTTGCCTTGCAACAGATCGGTGTCGCCGTGATCTTTACCGGCCTCACACTCGCTATCGGCGTTTCGACCTGGGCCTTTTCCGGACTGAAACTGCAGGCGGATATGGGAATTCTGCTGTCCTTCATGTTCCTCGCGAACATGGTGGCGGCAATCATCTTCCTGCCCGCGTTTGCGGTAACGCTTGACCGCCTCTTTCCGCGCCGCCTTCCGATCCGCTAGACTGCGCGAACTGAAGATGAAAAGGCCCCGAAGAGGCGCCGCAGGGAGAGATTATGCTCAAGATTTACCACGCAAAGAACACGCGCTCCGTTCGCATCGTCTGGCTGTGTGAGGAGCTGGGCATCCCATATGAACTGAAGACACTCAATTTTGCGCCCGCCGATCTTCAATCGGAGGCCTATCTCGCGATCCACCCTCTCGGAAAAGTTCCTGCCGTGGACGAGGACGGGCTGATCCTCAATGAATCAGGCGCGATTACCCAATATCTTCTCGCAAAACACGGCAATGGCCGGCTCGAACCGAAACACGGCACGCCCGAACACGCCCAATTCCTGCACTGGTTTCATTTCGCCGAGGCAACCTTCATGGGTCCGCTCGGCAACATCGCCCAGCACGCCTTCATCCGTCCGGAAGCAGACCGCATTCCGCAGATAGCTCTCGAAGGCCAGCAGAACGCAAAGAAGATGCTCGACGTGCTGGAAAAGGAACTGTCGGACAAGCCTTATGTTTGCGGCGCGGAGTTTTCGGCCGCCGACATCATGCTTGGATATGACCTTCTGCTCTGCAAGCTCTTCGGGCTGCTCACGCCAGACCATCCGAAGGTCAGCGCCTATTTCGCACGCCTGAGCGAACGCCCGGCCTTTCAAAAGGCAACCGCCTGACCGAAGGAAGGAACGCCACATGACAATCCAGGTGAAGCCGATTTCCGGCGCTCTCGGCGCTGAAATCGAAGGCGTGGACCTGTCCAAGGACCTCTCCAACGAGACTTTCGACGATATCCATCAGGCATTTCTCGACCATGTCGTGATTTTCTTTCGCGACCAGCAACTCAGTCATGAACAGCACAAGGCTTTCGGCCGGCGCTTCGGCACGCTGAACATCCATCCTTACGTGAAGGGAATGGAGGGGCACCCGGAAATCATGCAGATCGTGAAGGAGCCGGAGGATCGCTTGAATTTCGGCGGCGGCTGGCATTCCGACATGTCGTTTCTCGAAGAGCCGGCTCTCGGCTCGATCCTTTATGCGAAGGAAGTCCCTCCCTATGGCGGCGACACGCTATGGGCGAACCAGTATCTCGCTTATGAAACACTGTCGGACGGCATGAAGGCGACGCTCGACGGTCTGAAGGCCGTACATACGGCAAAGGGCGAATACAGCGAGCGGGGCGCTTCCGCCCAGGCACGAAAATCCATGGATGTCGCAACTGCCGGTGACGACACACCCTCCTATGAGCACCCTGTGGTGCGCACGCATCCGGAAACCGGCCGCAAGGCGCTTTATGTGAACCCCGCCTTTACCGAAAAATTCGTCGGCTGGACGAGGCGCGAGAGCCGGCCGCTTCTGAATTTCCTGTTCGAGCACTGCACGCAGGAGCCTCTCACGTGCCGCTTCCGCTGGACAGCGAACGCCCTCGCCTTCTGGGACAACCGCGCCGCGCAGCACTTCGCACTGAACGATTATCACGGCCATCGCCGTCATATGGAACGAGTGACCGTAAACGGCGACCGGCCTTTCTAGGCCGGAATCGCGCAGTTGTGATGCAGCAAGGCACCTCCCGAACCGCTATGCTCCACTTAACGGAACGGAGCCGGCTGCATGGAATCCCTCTATTACGTCCTTACCTATGCGTGCCATCGCAAGTGCAGGCATTGCTACGACACGCGCTTCCGGCCCTATGTCCGCGATGAATTGAAAGCTGTCGTCGGCGAAGGCACCGCCAACTTCAAACGTATCATCGCGAACCTTCCCGACAGAATGACCTATCTCGACCCGGCACATCCAAATCCGGACGGTACGCCGTCGGAGCGGGTCGGCCGCCTGATCATGGCGGGCGGCGAGCTGTTGCTCGATCCTGTTCGCGAGACGCTCTTCTATCCCGCCCTCGAAGCCGCGCGAGAAAAATATGGCTCCCGGGGCGTCCGGCTCAGCATGCAGACGACCGGAGATATCGTGACCCCGCGGATGCTGGATGAACTGCGGGAGCGCGGAATCTGGATGATCGCCATCGCGAGCCTCGACGATTACCACGTCGGCATGGAAGGCGATAAGCGGATTATATTCGTGGAAAAACTGACAAGCATGCTTGAAGCGGCCGGCTTCAACGCGGTGCCCGATCCCGCCAGCGGGCGCGACCATCTCACAGAGGACGGCCCGTTTTATGTTTTCTTTGGCGCACAGCCCGGAAAGTGGATCGCTGAACTCTGGCCACGCGGCCGTGCCTGGGAGGACGGTCTCTCGAGCGCCGACATGAAAACCAATTTCTGTGCGCGCTGGTCCGGTGGAAAAAATTTCCTCAATCATGGCTGGGCGGGCGCGGAGGTTTCGATCGAGCCGAACGGCGATGTCTTTCCCTGCTGCCTGAAAACGAAACTCCCGATAGGCAACCTGACTGAAGAACGCCTGGTCGACATCCTCGACAGCCTGAAGGGGCATCCTGTGTTCGAGGCACTCAATGCAGGAGAGCCATGGCGCATGGGCGAGAGTCTGGGATGGAGCAGCGAGGCTTTCCATGCGGCCGCTCACACCACAACGCCGCAAGGGAAGCCTTATGCCAATCTCTGCATTGGCTGCGACCGCTTCCACGAGGAAAGGCTCGGCCCGGTCATAGCCGCGATAAGGGAAAAGCGCCGCGCCCTAATACAGACGGCGGATTGAAAGCAAGATTTTCCCTTGGAACCTCCGACCCGGGCAGGCATCATCGCCATGAATCGGAACGGACGGGGGAAAACGTGGCCGGATCATCGAAACTTGCACAAAAACTCATGTTTGTCGTTGCCGCGCTGGTACTGATGCACGGCTCGCCTGTCATGGCCGAAACCGCCTTGCCGCCGGAAAGCGACCCTGCGGCGCGCGGCCTCGCCGTCGTCGAGGAAATGGATGGCCGGGACCGTGGCTGGGGCGACGCGCGCGCGAAGCTGAAAATGATCCTGACCAACTCGGCGGGAGACACGAGCGAGCGTGAACTTCGCCTGATGATGCTGGAGGTGACGACGGCCAATGAAGGCGACTTGAGCCTGATGATTTTCGACAAGCCGCGCGACATCGAGGGGACGGCATTGCTGACCCATGCGCATGTGAATGCGCCGGACGATCAATGGCTATACCTTCCTGCCGTGAAGCGCGTGAAGCGTATTTCCTCCGCCAATAAGGCAGGCCCCTTTGTCGGCAGCGAATTCGCCTTCGAAGACCTCGCGGCCCAGGAGGTTGGAAAGTTCACTTACAAATGGCTTCGCGATGAAGCCTGCGGCGCCCTCACCTGCCATGTCGTCGAGCGGGTGCCCGCCTATGAAGGTTCCGGCTACACGCGCCAGATCGTATGGATCGATACCACCGACTACCTTCTGCGCAAGACGGACTATTACGACAGAAAGGAAAGCCTGCTCAAGACGCTCGAGTTTGGCGAATACAAGAGCTATCTCAACGGTATCTGGCGTCCGCAAACGCTCGAAATGGCGAACCATGAAACCGGCAAGAAAACAAAACTCGTCTGGGAAAGCTACGAGTTCAAGACAGGGTTAACGGGAAATGATTTCTCCACGGCAAGCCTCGAAAGAGCCCGCTAATCGCCGAGGGCGTTCGCGGACGGTTAAGGCTGTTTGCGTAAGATAGTTGCTTCGGTTGCGTTACGAGGTTGGGTCGGTGGCGGGCGCAGGTTCAGAATCAGGGCGAAGAATCCCGTACTTATTCGTTGCAGCGGCCCTCGCTCTGCCGGGCGCCGTCAATGCGGGTGAGTTCGAGCTGCGCGGCATGATTGAGCCCGAAGCGCGCATCTTTACGCAAACAGCATCCAGCCCGAGACAAAAAGACACGACACTGGCGATAGCGGCCGAAGCGACCGCAAAATATTTCTGGGACAATGCCGATCAGTCCTTCGTCTTCACGCCCTTCGCGCGCCTCGATCAGCATGATAACCGCCGAACCCATTGGGACATTCGCGAAGCGCGCTATGCCCTCTATTCGGGTAAATGGGAGCTCCGCGTCGGTTTCGACAAGGTCTTTTGGGGCGTCACCGAAGCCGTTCACCTTGTTGATGTGGTGAACCAGACCGATCTGCTCGAGGACCCGGTCAAACAGGAAGTGAAGCTCGGGCAGCCCATGCTACGGCTACGGACGGCTCAGGAGTTCGGAACCTTCGATGTTTTCCTTCTTCCCTACTTCCGGGAGCGCACCTTTCCCGGAGCGGATGGCAGACCGGCAACGGACATTCCCGTCGATACGAACCTGACGACCTACGAGAGCAGCGCCGAAGAATGGCATACCGACTTCGCCGGCCGCTACAGCAACACATTGGGCCCATTCGACATTGGCCTCGGCTATTTCCAGGGAACGGCTCGCGATCCAATTCTGCAGCCGGCATTCGATGGCGCCGGTAATCTCGTTCTGGCGCCCTTCTATCCCCAGATGAAGCAGGCATCGCTGGATCTGCAGGCGACCATCGGCGCATGGCTTTACAAGTTCGAAGGGTTCGGGCGGCGTGAGCTTGGCGACAACTATGCCGCCGCAACAGGCGGCATCGAATATACATTTTATGGTGCCTTCGGCAGCGATGGCGACCTCGGCACGGTGGTGGAATACAGCTATGACAGCCGGGGCATGAACCAGCGCAACCCCTACCAGAATGACGCATTTCTCGCGCTGCGCTGGAGTGCCAACGATACGGCGTCGACGAGCATGCTTGGCGGCATTGCAGTCGATACGGAGACCGGCGCGCTGGGGTTTCGCCTGCGCGGCGAACGGCGGCTCGCGGAAGACTACCGGCTCTCCATCGAGGCTTATGTTTTCGGTAACGTACCCACGCGTGACCCCGTCTACCACATCGCCGACGACGATTATGTGCAGATCCGTATCGCTCGCTTCTTCTGAGCTGCCTTATACCTACTCGGCCGGCGCCGGAGAAACGCGCGCCGCCTTTGCGGCAATGCGCCGCTCGCGCGCTCCGGCGATCAGAAGATAGACGGTCGGCACTACGAAGAGTGTCAGCAGTGTGCCGAAACTGATCCCGCCCACGATCACGAGGCCGATCGAACGGCGGCTTTCCGCGCCCGCTCCGTCAGCAAGCGCCAGCGGCAAGGCGCCAAGCACCATCGCGCCCGTGGTCATCAGAATGGGCCTCAATCTCAGTCCTGCCGCTTCCACTACAGCGTCGTAAACGGAGCGGCCCTTCTCGCGCAGCTGGTTCGAGAACTCGACAATCAGAATGCCATGCTTGCTGATGAGACCGACAAGGGTAATGAGCCCAACCTGACTGTAGATATTAAGCGTCGTGTTGGTCAGGAACAGCAGCAACAACGCACCTGCAATCGAGAGCGGAACGCTGACGAGAATAATCAGCGGGTCGACGAAACTTTCGAACTGCGCCGCAAGCACGAGATAGATGAACAGCAACGCCAGCACGAACGTGACCGCGATAGCGCCGGATGACTTCACGAATTCACGAAGCTGGCCATCGACATCCGTCTGCGCGTTGGATGGCAAAATCCGCGCCGCCGTATCTTCAAGGAACGAGAGAGCCTGCCCCATGGAATAGCCCGGCGCGAGATTTGCCGAAATCGTTGCAGCGCGAAGCTGATTGAAACGGTTGAGCGAATTGGGTGCAACGCTTTCGCTCACCGTCAAAAGATTGGAGAGCTGCACCATTTCTCCCTTGCCGCCCCGGACGTAGATATTGCTGATGTCGGTCGGCGTGCGCCGCTCATCTTCGGCAACCTGAACAATCACGTCGTATTGCTGCCCGCCTTGCTCATAGCGTGTGATCTGCCGGCTACCGAGCAGGGTTTCCAGCGTGCGGCCGACCGTCGACACGTCGATCCCCGCATCTACCACCTTGCTTCTGTTCACCTCGATATCAAGCTGAGGCTTCTGCAGCTTCAGGTTTGAGTCCGGATTGACGAAACCCGGATTGTTCCGGATTTCATTCATCATCAGCTCGACATAATGGTCGAGTTCTTCATAGGTACCGGATGCCTGAATGACATATTCAACGGGCTGCGAACGGCCGCTCTGGCCGAGAGAGGGCGGGTTGACGCCGAAGGCCAGAATACCGGGAATACGCGCGAGTTTGGGCTGAATCTCGTCGACAATTTCCTGCTGCGTGCGCGACCGCTCACTCCAGTGCGCGAGGCGAGAAAAGGAAACAAGATCGGTAATCTGGGGGAAACCGGAAACGACCAGATAGCCGGCAACCTCCGGAATATCGACATAGATGCTTTCGATCTGCTTCGCATAGCGCGCGGAGAACTCAAGCGTTGCCCCCTGCGGCGCCTGACCGACGACAAGCAGTGTGCCCCGGTCTTCGATGGGCGCGAGCTCCTGCTGCAGTAGAAAGAACAATCCGACGCACGACAAAGCAATGATTGCAGCGACCCCGACAACGACGCGGGTCATGGACAGGGCACGTTCGAGTGAACGCTTGTAGGCGCCATCGATGCGGTCGAGCTGCCGGCCGAGCCAGCGCTGCACTCTGCCCTCGCTCGTCTCGTGCCTTAGAAGCTTCGAACAAAGCATCGGTGTCAGAGTGAGAGCCACAAAGCCGGAAACGATCACCGTGCCGGCAAGGGTCAATGCAAACTCGAGAAAGAGCTTGCCGGTTCGGCCTTCCGCGAAACCGACGGGTGCGTACACAGCGGCAAGGGTCAGCGTCATGGCGATGACGGCAAACGTAATCTCTTTAGAACCGGTGATGGCCGCCTGAAACGGCGTCATCCCTTCTTCGATATGCCGGTAGATATTTTCCAGCATCACAATGGCGTCATCGACCACAAGGCCGATAGCAAGCACCATCGCCAGCAGCGTCAGCGTGTTGATGCTGAATCCGAGCATCAACATGATCGCAAAGCTGGTAATGAGCGAAATCGGAATCGTGACCACGGGAATGAAAGACGCACGCAGCGTTCGCAGGAAGACGAAAATGACGAGCACCACAAGGACGATCGCTTCACCGATCGTCTCGTAAACGGACTTGATCGATTCCGCGATAAAGATCGACGTATCGTAGCCGACGGCTGATGACATTCCGACCGGCAGCGTCGGCGCCAGATCGTCGAGCGCGCGCCGTACACCGGCAGCCACTTCAAGCGGATTTGCCGTCGCCTGCTTTACGACACCAAGCGAAATTGAGGTCTCGCCATTATAGGTCGCCGAGCGCCGGATGTCGGCCGCCGCCACCTCGACGCGCGCGACTTGCGCAAGCCGGACCTGAAACCCGTCAGCCTCTTTGACGACAATATTTTCGAACTGTTCCGGCGTCTGCAGCGCCGTTTTCGCAAGCACCGTGAACTCGCGGTCCAGGCTTTCGATACGGCCCGAAGGAATTTCGGCATTCTGCGCCCGGATCGCATTCTCGACGTCCTGAACCGTGAGGTTGTAGGCCGCCAGGCGCAGGCGATCTATCCAGATGCGCATGGAATATTCGCGGCCGCCGAAAATGCTTACCTGCGCGACGCCGGGCTGGTTCTGCAGACGGTCCGTCACGATACGGTCGAGATAGTCGGTAATTTCCAAAGCCGACATTCGATCGCTCTTGAAGGCGATATACATGATCGGCTGCGCGTCGGCCTCGACCTTCGCAATGATTGGCTCCTCGACGTCGTCAGGCAGTAAACCGCGCGCACGGCCAACACGGTCGCGTACGTCGCTCGCGGCCACATCCGGGTCCGTTTCCAGCGTAAAGCGCGCTGTCACCTGGCTCTCTTCGGGACGGCTGGCGGATGAGAGAACTTCGATGCCCTCGATACCCGCCATGGAGTCTTCAAGCGGTTGCGTCACTTCGCGCTCGACCACGGACGCGCTGGCACCGCGATAGACGGTCGTCACCGTCACGACAGGCTCGTCGATCGCCGGATACTCGCGTACGGAGAGTCGATCGTAGGAGACCAGCCCCAGAAGCATGAGGATAAGGCTGACCACGGTCGCGAAGACCGGGCGGCGGATAAAAAGCTCCGAAATATTCATGACGCCCGCTTTCCCCTTCGCGCTTACTCGCCCCGGGGGGCATTGGCCGCGCCGGGATCGCCGGCGGGCGAAACACCCGTCTCCGTCGCGGGCGTCGGTTCGACGGGCGCTCCATCTCTCACCTTGAGCTGACCGGCGACGATAACCACCTCGCCAGCCTCCAGCCCGGAGAGGATTTCAACACTGCCCGGAAGCCTTTCACCGATGGTGACTTCTTTCATTTGCGCGTGGCTGTCTACGACCACGAACACTGCCTTTGCTCCGGTCGGTGACGCGACGATTGCGGCCTCCGGCAGTACGATCGAGGTCCTTGTTTCCGTCACGATCTCGACGCGGCCGAAGATACCGGGTCGCAGAGCTCCCTCCTCATTGGGCAACACCGCACGCGCGCTCAATGCACGACCTTCGGTGCTGACAACAGGGTCGACGGCGCTGATGACACCTCTATAAGCGTTGCCCGGCAGCGCATCGAACAGAACCCGCACGTCCTGCCCCTTGCGAACATGCGTGAGGAACACCTCGGACACGCTGAAGTCGATCCTCAGATTGTCCACGTCGGCGAGCGTCGCAATAGGCTCTCCCGCGGTCAGATACTGCCCGAGGCTCACCTGCCGTAAACCGATGATGCCCGGAAACGGCGCCGTGATCGTCGCCTTGTCGAGAGCCGTTTTGGCGGCCGCGACTTCTGCTTCCGCCGATTTGAAATCATTGAGCGCTTCATCGCGGGCTCGCGCCGTGCCCGACCCCTGTTTGACCAGCTGCTCGGCACGCTGATAGTTCGCACGAGTGAGGGTGAGACGGGCCTCCGCCTGCATCAACCGCGCCTTCAGATCCTCATCATTTATGGTGATGACGAGATCGCCCGTATCCATCCGCTGACCGTCGACGAAATCGATGCTGGTAACGATGCCGTTTATCTCGGGTCTGATCGTGATCGCCTGATCGGCCTGAAGCGTCCCGAGAGCAGAGACCTTCACCTGAACCGGCTGCTGCGGAGCCTCCACGACCTCGACCACCGGCGGCGGGAAGGCCTGCTGCCCCTGCTGCCCGGAAAGGCGTGCATAGACCAGGTAGATAAAACCAAGCACCACAAGCGCGGCCAATGCACCAATGATCAGTGTACGCGGAGGAAGCTCTCTCAAAGACTGCATGAATGTCGCTCTCGGGGCTTTGTTCCACCTGTGGTGGCGGCCCATTATAATTCACGTGAGACAGGGCGGGGTGCTGCCGACACCGGCGCAAGACACTGGAAATAGGTCATTTGCACCGGCAGGAAAATGGCAATTTGCCAGCATATCCGCACAATTTGGCGAATGCCGTTGCGGCGGTCCGGAGTGGCAATGGTGGGCGTGACAGGGATTGAACCTGTGACCCCTTCGATGTCAACGAAGTGCTCTCCCGCTGAGCTACACGCCCATTGCCATTCGGGAGTGCGAGGCGCGGTCACGCCCCACCGGCATCAACATGCCGAAGGCCGTTCGTATATCTAGGAAAAACCGCAAAGACAAGCCGGAAACGGCGGTAATGGAGCAGCCTCAGGCAGCCGCCATCAGCCGGTCGACCTCGGCCACCAGATCGCGCAGGTGGAAAGGCTTCGACAGCACCTTCGCATCGCGGGGCGCCGCCACTTCCGGGTTTAGCGCCACCGCCGCAAAACCCGTGATGAACATGATCTTGAGGGTAGGGTCGAGTTCGGCCGCCAGCCGGGCCAATTCGATGCCATCCATCTCCGGCATGACGATATCTGTGAGCAGAATGTCGAAAATATCCTGTTTCAGACGGCCATGGGCCTCATCGCCCTTGCCGAAGGAAACGACCTCATGGCCGGCGTTTTCCAGCGCCTTGGACAGAAAACGGCGCATGGATTCATCATCTTCAGCAAGGAGAATACGTGCCATCGGCCCAGCCCAGTCGTTTTTCGTGTGGTCCACCCGTCCGGAAGCGCCCCGCGGAAGGGGAATCGCCAC
This sequence comes from Parvibaculum lavamentivorans DS-1, assembly GCF_000017565.1. Taxonomy (NCBI): domain Bacteria; kingdom Pseudomonadati; phylum Pseudomonadota; class Alphaproteobacteria; order Hyphomicrobiales; family Parvibaculaceae; genus Parvibaculum; species Parvibaculum lavamentivorans. The sequence goes on along the minus strand of NC_009719.1, from coordinate 2,182,588 downwards.
CTTGGCCCCGAGAGTAAGACTTGATGGGTAAACAGGATATGAAGCGATCGCAGGCGGGTGTGAGCACGCCTCCTCTTTTTCGAGGATCAGCGCAGGAGCCGGCACCACCCCGCACCCTTTTCGGCCAGCTTTTCCCGCTCACTGGTCGCTCCGGGCGAGCAGGCCGTGTATGCTCGACACATTGCGCCCCCGAGGCCGTGGATCACGAAACAGGCAGTCGGCGAACCAGAAGATGGATCTTGGTCCGGAAACAGCGGCAAGCGATTCGAACGCCGAAATGGCGCCTTTCGGAGGCGATGATGGCACGCTGTTCGAGCGCCCCATCCTGGTCGAAAGGCCGGAAACGCAACTGGTTCCCTTCGTTTTCAGCTCTCCCCACAGTGGCCGGTACTATCCGGAAGCCTTCGTAGCGGGATCAAACCTCGATCCAGTGACCTTGCGCCGTTCCGAGGACTGCTTCGTCGAGGAGCTTTTCGGCGGCGTGGTGCAACTGGGGGCGCCATTGCTCCAGGCCCGCTTCCCGCGCGCCTATCTCGATGCGAACCGCGAGCCCTATGAGCTCGATCCGACAATGTTTGCCGAGCCGCTGCCGCCTCACGTCAACACGCGCTCGCTGCGCGTCGCAGGCGGCCTTGGCACCATCGCGCGGGTGGTCGCCGATTCGGCCGAAATTTACCGCGCCCCCCTCGCCTATGCGGAGGCGGAACAGCGCATCAGGCATCTCTATATGCCGTTTCATGAAGCGCTCCGCGAGCTGCTGGAGGAAACGCTGACGGCATTCGGATGCGCGGTCCTGATTGATTGCCACTCCATGCCGTCCGTCGGCGGGCCTGCCGACGACGACAATGGCTTCGACCGCCCCGATATCGTGCTCGGGGATCGCTATGGCACCTCCTGCTCCGGCGCTTTGACAGCCGAGGCGGAACGCATCCTCAAGGACCTCGGCTACAGCGTCGCGCGCAATAACCCTTATGCCGGCGGCTTCAACACCGAACATTACGGACGCCCCTCTAGGGGCCTCCATGCCTTGCAGATCGAGATCAATCGCGCGCTCTACATGGACGAAGCCCGCCTCGAACGGACTGACGGTTTTGTGCAGGTGCGGGATGATATGGCGGCCTTCGCAGCCGAACTTGCCCGGCATGACCCATCCGCTCTCGCCGGCGCCGGCGTGCGTGGGGCGGCCTTCTGAGCGTTGCTACCCCCAGCCTTTCCGCCGGTTTTCGCTTTGGACAAAAAAAGGGGCCCTGGCGAACCAGGGCCCAAGTTTAGGGAGGAAACGCCCAGGAAGGGCTGCGGCACCAGGAGAAAGTCTCAACCAATGCCGCGATGCACAAGATGACATTGCGCTGCACACAAATCAAGTGAGAAATGATCGCGGTGCAGCAAAAAGATTCCTGCCCAACTTATTGGCAAACCGTACCTTTTTTGCCCCCGATCGGGGCATCCTATGCACGAATGTGCAGCGCAACATCACCCCTTTCCCGCCGGAAAAAGGTTTCTTAACGCCTGCGAGCCATGATGACGCCTGAAACAGCCGCGGGCTCCTGCCATGCGGCGAGGCGGGACGGGATCAATGGCTTCTCATCGGACATCGCGGGATTTCAACCTGCGCACAGGATTCTGCGGATTTCTGGCAGTGCTGATTGCAGCGACTGCCAGCCCGCATGCCGCGTTCAGCCGCGAGAGCGACGGCGCCGTGCACGATCCTGTGAATGCCTGCGAGGACGCGGCCATCCACCACGAACAGGCGAACGGCCTCCCCCGCGCATTGCTGGCGGCGGTAGCGCTTGCCGAGTCCGGCCGCTACAGCCCGACGACGCGCAAGGCACGCGCCTGGCCCTGGACCATCAACGCAGAGGGGCGCCCTTACTATTTCAAGACGAAGCAGGAAGCCATTGCGACGACGCAACGCCTCCTCGACAGCGGCATGCGCTCCATCGACATCGGCTGCATGCAGGTCAACCTTCGCTACCATCCCGACGCCTTCATCAGCCTCGAAGACGGCTTCGACCCGATGACGAACGTAGCCTATGGCGCGGAGTTTCTGATGCGCCTGCATGAGCGGGCTGGCTCATGGGAGAAAGCTGTCGCCCACTACCATTCGCAGACGGCCTCACGCGGCGGACGCTATTTCGCACGTGTCATCCGGATTTGGGAAAACGAACGCACGCGTGTCGCACAGCGCAGCTATGCTGCGGCGCCGCCGAAGATCGACGTCTCCGACTTCCTGAAGCCGGCGGTCGGACCGGGGGTGAGCGTGCTCGCAATGAACGAAGCCGCAGAGCCGACAGCCATCTCCTATCGCCCGGCACCGAAAGTTCTCGACGCGGCGCCGGAACAGAATGTGCGTGAGACGGCGAGCGCCGCAGTCGGCTTGCGCCTCTCGATTGCCGATCAAGATGTGGCCGAGGCCGCGAGCACAACCGAAAGGCGGGAGCCGCGCGTACTCGACCCGATGCCTGCCGGACCGACACGCGTCGCGGACGTTTCGATACCGGGCGCTTAAACAACGACTAAGCCGGGGGGCACCATGGTCGATAGTTTCAGCACCGCGCTTCGCAATCTCGCCGACGCCTTCAATCGTTCGGCGATCTGGCAGATCGTGGACATTCTCTCCGCACTTTTCATTCTGAGCATCGGTTGTCTGCTGCTGTCGGTCGTCGTCATCTTCATCATCGACCGTACACAGACGCAGCATGCAGTGCGGCGCAATTATCCGGTCATCGGACGCTTCCGCTATCTCTTCGAAACGCTGGGCGAATATTTTCGCCAGTATTTCTTTGCGATGGACCGCGAGGAACTTCCTTTTAACCGCGCGCAGCGCGCCTGGGTCTATCGCGCTGCGAAGGGCGTCGACACGACGGTTGCCTTCGGCTCGACGCGCGACCTCAGGCCGGCAGGCACAGTTACCTTCGCCAACTGCCCCTTTCCGACGCTCGATCAGAATGCCGCCGACACGGCCATTGTCGAAATCGGCCCCTATGCGCGCACGCCCTACCGGACGGCATCGCTCTACAATATTTCAGGCATGAGCTATGGCGCGATTTCAAAGCCCGCGGTGCTTGCCCTTTCCAACGGCGCGCGTATGGCCGGCGTCTGGATGAACACGGGCGAAGGCGGCCTCTCGCCCTTCCATCTCGAAGGCGGCGCCGACATCGTCTTTCAGATCGGCACCGCAAAATATGGCTGCCGCGACGACGAGGGATTGCTCTCCGACGAAAAGCTGAAAGCCCTTGCGGCACATGAACAAATCCGCATGTTCGAAATCAAGTTGAGCCAGGGCGCGAAACCCGGCAAGGGCGGCATCCTTCCCGGATCGAAAGTGACGCCGGAAATCGCCGCCATTCGGGGCATCGTCGTGGGACAGGATTCCATCAGTCCCAATCGCCATCCGGAAGTGAACAGCATTCCTGAACTGCTCGACCTCGTCTCCCATGTGCGCGACGTGACAGGAAAGCCGACCGGTTTCAAGCTGGTGCTTGGCGGCTATGAATGGCTGGACGAACTATGCGACGAGATCAACAGCCGCGGCATCGAGAACGCGCCTGACTTCATCACCCTCGACAGCGCCGATGGCGGCACGGGCGCAGCACCCATGGCGCTGATCGATTATGTCGGTCTGCCGATCTGGGAAAGCCTGCCGATGCTGTGCGATGCGCTGGAACGCCACAAGCTGAAGACGCGCATCCGCGTCAATGCGAGCGGCAAGCTCATCACGCCGGCCGAAGTCGCATGGGCGCTCTGCGTCGGTGCGGATTTCGTGTGTTCGGCGCGCGGCTACATGTTTTCGCTGGGCTGCATTCAGGCACTTCAATGCAACAAGAATACCTGCCCGACCGGCATCACCACGCATAACAAGAGCCTGCAGCGCGGGCTCGACGTGACGGACAAGGCGGAGCGCGTGCGCCGCTATGCCGAACGCGTGACGCATGAAGTCTGCGTGATTGCGCATTCCTGCGGCGTCAACGAACCGCGCAAACTGCGGCGCGAACATGCGCGCATCATGGGATCGGATGGTGTGTCGGTATCGCTTGCCGAATATTATCGCCGCTGGATACAGCCGGAAAGACGCCCGTCGCAGAACGGCCTTGGCCGCCCGCAATTCGACGCGGATGCCGCCTAGCCGGGAATGACGAGACGGAGAAACTGCGTGCCCTGCTCTATCGTCTGCGGCAGGAAGCCGCTGTCGTCGCCGTCAACTTCCACAGCGAGACCGTGCGGTGCGGTGACATCGATCCGCCGCGCCGGCAATACTTCCACGCTGCTCAGCCGCGCCGCAATGCCGAACCCTAGCGCGGCGAGATAAAGTGCGAAGGCGAAACGCGACTTTCCCTTGAAGAGAAAGAGAGTAAGCCCCGGCTGCGTTATGTCCGCATCCGGCGCAAGCACGAAGGGCCCCGCATAGTGGCGGCCATTGGTGACGACGACCCATGCGGCGCGCTTCTCTCGTCCGTCGACTGTGAGCAGAATGTCGCGGCCCGGGCCGCGCACCCATGCCTTGAGCCCGGACCAGATGAAGGCGCCCTTGCCCCACATGCGTTTCAGGCGCGGATCGATTGCGTGAACGACTTCGCCGTCAAAGCCGATGCCGACCATCATCAGGAATATCTTTCCCTGCACGAGGCCCGTGCCCATCAGCTCCGCGGGCCCGCCAAGCAGCATCGAGGCTACTTCCTCCGCCTGCGGACGGAGACCGATCTCGATGGCAAGCACATTTGCCGTGCCGAGCGGAAGAATGCCGAGCGGTACGCCTTGTCCAAGCAGGCCGCGCGCAACTTCATTGATGGTTCCGTCGCCGCCCGCCGCTACGATCACATCCGGCTTGCCCGATTGTGCCGCTGCTCGGGCGAGCTCCGTGGCGTGACCGGCCGCTGTCGTCAGCTCGATCGTGACATCGGCACCGGCCGCGCGAAGACGTCCGATGACAGCATCCAGCAGGTGTCTTTTGCGCCTGCCGGCGGTCGGATTGAGGATGATATGGATGAACCGGCGCAGCGCCAAAACGGGGCTCCAGAGGCCAACTGTCACGTAACTGTCACAAAACCGTTATGCGTTGCGACAAGGGATGAAATTCGATGCCGGAGGATTAGCCAGAAAAACTTGTCCCCGGTCAACCGGCCCTCTGAACCGGGGATAACCGGGCGCGATGCCGGAGGGATGTGGGGATAAAGCGGCTCGCCCGCCACCCGCCGGGCACTGTCACATAAACGTCATCGAACTGTCACAAGACCTTGTCAAAGGGCGCGCATAGTCCGGTCATCGAAAGACGGATCGGCTGGCCCGGAGGTACGGCAAGGCGCTCCGCAGACGGATGAATTGACCGGCGCATGAGGCGCAAAAACGATCGACGAGGAATATGACCCTGTTCGATACGACGATGTTCGATAGGCCGCGGCAGGCGAGCGAAACGGCGCCACCTCAATCCGCGAAGAAAGCCCGCAAGGAAGCAGCCCGTGCAAGGGCGAGGCGCGGCGGGCTCGACGAAAGATTGCTGGGGCCGCGCCCCAGGCACCGCAAACAGCACAGAACGCTTTTTCTCTCCGACATTCACCTGGGCACCCCCGGCTGCAAGGCCGAGCTGCTGCTCGACTTTCTCCGCCACAACGACGCCGACACCATCTACCTCGTCGGCGACATCATCGACGGCTGGCGCATCAAGCGGTCCTGGTACTGGAACGCGGCGCATAATGCGGTGGTGCAGGAACTGCTGCGCAAGTCGCGCAAGGGCGCGACCATCATCTATGTGCCCGGCAACCACGACGAGGCGTTGCGCGACTATACCGGCCTCAATTTCGGCGGCGTCGACGTCGTCGGCGAGGCGATCCACGAAACGGCGGACGGGCGGCAATTCCTCGTCATTCACGGCGACCAGTTCGACAGCGTGGTGAAATACGCGAAATGGCTCGCCCATCTCGGCGACCGCGCCTATGGCATGGCGCTCGCGCTCAACAACTGGCTGCACGAAATCCGCCGCTTCTTCGGCCTCTCCTACTGGTCGCTCTCGGCTTACCTGAAGAACCGGGTGAAGAACGCGGTCGAATATATATCGAGCTACGAACACGCCGTTGCCCGCTCGGCCCGCGAACGCGGCGTCGACGGCGTGATCTGCGGACACATCCACCACGCGGAAATCCGCGACTTCGACGGCGTGCTCTACTGCAATGACGGCGACTGGGTGGAAAGCTGCACCGCGCTCAGCGAAGACGAAACGGGCGCCCTCTCGCTCATCACCTGGCAGACCTTCTCCTGGGACACCGAACTCGCGAATGGCGAGACGGAACCGGCGGATGAAGACGACGCCCTGCTCGTACCCACGGCTGCCTGATATGCATGACACATCAGTAACGGCTCTCTCCCCTGCCCCGAGCAGGCGGCGGCGCGTCGCGCGCCTGCTCGGCCGGTTGCGTGGGAAGCCCTTGCCGCGCGATGTCGGCCGCTTCTGCGAGACGCTTCGCATCGTGATCGTGTCGGATGCGGCGCCGCCGCAGGTGAACGGCGTGGTGCGGACGCTGCAGCAACTGACGGCGCATCTGAAGGGCATGGGCCATGAAGTGACCTTCATCACGCCCGACATGTTCACGACCGTGCCGATGCCGACCTATCCGGAAATAAGGCTGGCGCTTTTTCCGGGCCGCAAGATCGCGCGCATGATCCGCGAGGCGAACCCCAACGCCATCCATATCGCGACCGAAGGGCCGCTGGGACTTGCCGCGCGCCGCTTCTGCGTCCGCAAGGGCATCCCCTTCTCGACCTCGTTCCATACGCGCTTCGCCGAATATCTGAATGCGCGGACCGGCATTCCGCTTTCATGGGGCTATGAATTCCTGCGCCGCTTCCACAGGAAATCCTCGGCGCTGATGGTGGCAACGCCTTCCTTGCAGAAGGAACTGAGGGAACGGGGATTCGGCGAGCCCGTGATCTGGTCGCGCGGCGTCGATACCGATCTCTACAGGCCCCGCCCGGACCTGATGGACGCGCATCCGAAGGGCCTCGCGCGGCCGGTCTGGCTCAATGTCGGGCGCGTCGCGGTGGAAAAGAATATCGAAGCCTTCCTCGAACTCGACCTTCCCGGCACGAAGATGATCGTCGGCGAGGGACCGAGGCTCGAATATCTGAAGAAACGCTTCCCGCAGGCGCATTTCACGGGGCCGCTTTTCGGCGCCGAACTCGCGGAAGCCTATGCGGCGGCGGATGTCTTCGTGTTTCCGAGCCGGACCGACACGTTCGGCCTCGTGCTGATCGAGGCGATGGCGGCGGGAACGCCGGTAGCGGGCTACCCCGTGCAGGGACCTGGCGACGTGCTCGCCTTTACACCGGATGGCATGAAAGCCGGCGCGCTGGACGAAGATTTGAAGACTGCCTGCATGGCCGCCTTGCGCCTCAACCGCGACGACGCGCGGGCCTATGCGATGAACTTCGCCTGGGAAGCCTGCGCCAAACAATTCATCGTCAACCTCGCGCTGGAGGAGATGTCGGCGGAGGAAACGGTGGAAGAGCGGGCGGCGATCGAGGTGGTGGGGTAGGTTTTCAGTTTGTCCCCTCCGCGTCATTGCGAGGAGCGGAGCGACGAAGCAATCCAGGGGCGGCAGGCGCAGTGCTTGCGGCCCCTGGATTGCTTCGCTTCGCTCGCAATGACGGGGTGAGGGAATGCACCTGTCCTGCCACCCTCCCCTTGGGGGAGGGTCGATAATTTGTGAGCGTCAGCGAAACAAATTTCGGGGCGGGGTCATCGCCCGAGCATCCGGTTCGCGAGCGATGATATTTGTCTTTTCTCCAGCGACCCCGCCCCAAACGGCTTGCAGCCGTTTGACCCTCCCCCAAGGGGAGGGTGGAAGAAAGGGACAATTCAAAATTACCCAACTAACCACCCGAACGCGCGGGCGATGGCAGCTTTGCCATCCGTTGTGACGGGCGCACCATGTGCGAACAGCAGTTTTTCGGCGGGCCAGGCGAGAATGCGCGTGATTGCTTCGCGGGCGGCGCGGCGGTTTGTGAAGGCGAGGCGGAATTTGCGTGGCACGGAGGGTTCCGGCGCGGACATGAGGTCGAGCTTCGCGACGATGGCGCGCCAGCCCGAGAACCAGCCGGCGGGAAAGTGCTGGATGATGTCGGTGAAGAGGACGGTGCCGCTCTTCACATGGAAGAACACAAGTTCGGTGGTGATGGCGTTCCCGCGCACGACCACCTGATCGATCTCGCCCGCCCAATCGGCGTCGGGCGCATCGCCGAGGTCGGCATCGAAGGCGATGTCCTTGCGTTTCTCGCGCAGGCCCGGCGGCGCGTAGAACTTCGCGGCCGGAAAAGCCTCCCGCCACTCGGGAAGAGACAAATGATGCAGCGAATTCGGCGCGACGATGTGACGAACCGGGCCGAGCGCCTCCACTTCCGCGCGCAACTCGCCGGTCAGCGACATCGGCGACCAAATGAAAAGGCCGCCATCGGCGAGCTTCACGATCGCCATGCGTGTGGGATAGCGGAAGCCGGCCACCTCGACAGTATCCGCGCTATCCGCAATCCAGATGTCGTCGCCGAAGGGTTTCAGCATGGTCATTCCACTCCTGTCGGCAAGCCGTCGATGCTTACCCGGTTCTTTTTCTGCCAGTAATCCGCGATGCCCTGCTCGCCCTGAGCGTCCGCCCAGTTGGTCAGCGAGGGGCGTTCGGCCTTGTAGTCGTGGAGGGGAACGCCGTAGCCGCAGGAGGTTTGCACGAGGTCGATGTCGAGGATGACGATCTGACGTGCGCCCGTGGGTTCATTTCCCGCGAAGGCGGAAGCGAGATGGCGCCGGTATTCATCCGTGCCCTTGCGGGCGATGCGGCCGCGTCCATAGAGGCGCAGGATCATCGGCGGGCCCGCAAAGGCGCAGAGCATGATGGTGAGGCGGCCATCGGCTTTGAGATGCGCCGCCGCTTCGTTGCCGCTGCCGGTATGATCGAGATAGACGACTTCATTGTCGCCGGTCACGCGCAGCGCATCGAGCCCCTTGGGCGAGAGGTTGATGCGGCTGTCCGCCGTGGCAGACGCCGTGAAGAAGATGTGCTGACGCCCGATGAAATCCTTGAGTTCGGGTGTGAGGCTCGGGAACTGCTTGGCCATTTATCCTCCTCTCAATCGCCGTCGATGACGGCGCGGGAATTCGTGTCGGGTATCGTCGCATAATAGGCGAGCGCCGCGAGCAGCACGAGGGCGAGGCTGCCGAAGGTCCAGCGATAGGTGAGTTCGAAGCCGAAGCCGGAGCGCAGGAGCTGGCCGATCAGCGCGCCGGTCAATCCCTGCAGCACGAAGACGCCCGCCATGTTGCCGAAATTGAGGACGGTGATGCCGCGCCCGGCGAGCCTGTCCGGAAAGAGCAACCGGCCATGCGTGAGCAGCAGCGGCGTGTAGCCCGCATTGAGGCCGAAGATCACGAAGAGCAGCGTGACGAGCCAGAGCGGCGGCGCATCGAGCAGGGCGAGGAGGCCGAGGATCGAGGCGGAGAGGAAAGCGCCCATGAGGATTGGTTTCTTGATGCTGCCGAAAAGCCGCTCGCCATAGCCCCAGAGGAGAAGGCCGACGACCTGGCCGCCCGTGATGCCGAGCAGGACATTGCCGCGGCCGCCGAGATCGAGTCCATGCACATCCGCGAGATAGGGCGAGGCCCAGAGCGTCTGCACGGTAGCGAAGCTCGCATAGCCGGTCGAGATCATCACGAAGAGCGGCGGCACGGCGGGATGGCGGATGACCTCGCCGAGCCCCTTGAGGCTTTGCCAGAATGTCTCGGGCGAGCGGGCGAGCGACGCATGGCCGGCGGGCGCGTCGCGGACGATGACGCCCATGATGATGGCGAGGACGGCTGTGAAAACGCCGGCCGCGACGAAGCTCTCCCGCCAGCCGATGGTTTCCGTCGCGTAGGCGAGCGGCGCGGTGGCGCCGATGGCGCCGATGGTGCCGATGGCGATCTGCAGGCCGGAGAGCGAGGCGAAACGCTCCGCCGGGAACCAGCGGCGATAGATCATGAGCGGGCCCATGAGCATGACCGAGCAGCCAATGCCCATGAGCACGCGGGCGAGCGTGAGCCCCGTGCGGCCCTCCGCGAGCGCGAAGGCGAAGCAGCCGAGCACGGCGATGCCGACCGAGCCGATCATGGTGAGGCGCGCGCCATAGCGGTCGAGAAAGATGCCGACCGGCACCTGCATGATGGCGAAGGAGAGGAAGAAGGCGCCGGACAGAATGCCGAGTTCTTCCGGGTGGAGGCCGAGATCCGCCGAGAGATTGGGTGCGATGACACCCGTGGACGAGCGCAGGAACTGGCTCACCGTGTAGACAAGGCAGAGAATGGCCACGAGCGCGACGATGTAGGCCCTGGAAGCGGCTGTCTGCGGCATGACGCGGACCCCTCCCTTCGGACCCTCGCGTTTTTTGGGAGGGATATGGGCAGAAACCGGCTTTCGATGCCAGAGCCATTTGCGCAAGAGGGGATGCGGGGAGCAGCGTTCTCAATCTTCCCACTCTCCCCCCAAGGGAGGGTGGGAGGTTTGGAGACTTGCCCTTGGGGCCTGAGCGCCTATCCTGACCACCCCCCAATTGTCACCGGAGTTCCGTCATGAACAGCCTTACCAGGATCGCCGCCGCGGCCGCCGCCCTCGCCTTTCTGGCGAGCCCCGCGCTTGCCGCCGAACGCTACGAGATCGACGGGTCGCATACGCATGTCGGCTTCGAGATCAACCATCTCGGCTTTTCGACGACTTATGGCCGCTTCAACGATGTGAGCGGCACCATCATGCTGGACGCGGAAAACCCCGAGGCGAGCAGTGTCGAGGTGCGGATCGTGACGGCGAGCCTCGACACGGCGCATGAGGAACGCGACAAGCATGTGAAGGGTGCGGATTTCCTCAACGTCGAGGAATTTCCCGAAATCACCTTCAAGTCCACCAAGATCGAGCGGACGGGAGAGACCACAGGGAAACTCACCGGCGATCTGACCCTGCATGGCGTGACGAAGCCGGTGACGCTGGAAGCGACGCTGAACAAGATGGGCCCCTATCCGATGGCCGAGGAAGGCCAGGAAATCCTGGCGGCGGGCTTCGACGCCAAGGGCACGCTGAAACGCTCCGATTTCGGCATGGATACCTACATCCCGATGATCAGCGACGAGGTGGTGATCGCGATCTCGCTGGAGGCGCAGAAGAAATAGGCGCGCCTCCCGGACAGCAAGATTCTCCAATCGGCCGGCAGCCTCCCGAAGTCATGATGGCGGGCGGTGCGGCGGCGGATTAGACTTGAGCCATGGTGAAAGCGACTGTCCTCAGCGAAGGTGCCGTTTCGGCGGTCGATTACCGGTGCCCGGCGGGCCCGGCCGGGGCGCCCTATGCCGAATGCCATGAGGTCTTCTCGATTTCCTATGTACGGAAAGGCTCGTTCGGCTACCGGGCGGGCGGGCAGACCCTCGAGATGGTGGCGGGCTCGGTGCTGGTGGGGCACCGGGGGGATGAATATATCTGCACACACGACCACCATGTCTGCGGCGACGAATGCCTGGCCTTCCGGCTCGACGAGGAACTGGCCGACACGGTGAGCGGCCGGCCGGAGCTGAGGCGGCTCGCGGCGCTGCCGCCACTGCCGGAAATGATGGTGCTGGGGGAACTGGCGCAGGCCGCCGCCGAGGGGCGGAGCGACATGGGTCTGGACGAGGCGGGGCTGATGTTTGCCGGCCGCTTTGCGGAGATCGCCACAGGCCGCAAGGCAGGCAAGGTGACGGCGAGCGCGCGGGACAGGAAACGCGCCGTCCACGCCGCCATGTGGATGGATGAATATGCACACCGGCAAATCGGCCTTGAAGGCGCGGCGCGGGAAGCGGGCCTCAGCCTCTATCACTTTCTCCGCACCTTCACGAAAGTGCTGGGCGTGACGCCGCATCAATATCTCCTGCGCGCGCGGCTGCGCCGCGCGGCAAGCCTGCTGGCCGACAGGGAACGCTCCGTCACCGACATTGCCTATGATGCCGGCTTCGCCGACCTGTCGAATTTCATTCGCACCTTCCGCCGCGCGGCGGGAATTCCGCCCGGCCGCTTCCGCGAGGCTGCGCGGGGCGAGCGCAATTTACTCCAAGCGAGATTGGCGCCGCCCGCCGCAAAGTGACCTCCAGTGGCGCGATGATGCGCCCGCGACGGAGGCAATATGTACGACCATATCGAATTGAAGGTGAAGGATCTCGCCAAGGCGGCCGGCTTCTATGAAGCCGTGCTGAAGCCGCTCGGCGCAAGGCTCTGCTACGAGGACGCGAACATGAAAGGCTTCGGCAAGACGAAAGTGCCCGGCCTTTATCTCGCGAAGGGAAGCGCGAACAAGGGCATCCACATCGCCTTTGCCGCGTCGAGCCGGGCGGCGGTAGACGGGTTCCATGAAGCGGGGCTCGAGGCCGGCGGCAAGGACAATGGGGCGCCCGGTATCCGCGCCGATTATGCGCCCACCTATTACGCCGCCTTCCTGATCGACCCGGACGGCAACAATGTCGAAGCCGTGTGCCTGAAATAGGAGGGATGGTCATGGCTTCGATCCGCAAGGACATAGAGATCGACGCGCCGGCAGCCGCCGTCTGGGACGCGGTGCGCGATGTCGGCCAGATCCACACCCGCTTCGTGCCGGGCTTCGTGACCGATACGAAGCTGGAGGAAGGGGCGCGCATCGTCACCTTCGCCAACGGGCTCGTGGTGCGGGAACTGATCCTCGACCTCGACGAGGACAGGCGGCGGCTCGCCTATGCCGTTTCGGGCAGCGAGATGATGAGCCACCACAGCGCCTCCTTCGAGGTGGTGCCGGAGGGAGAGGGCCGCTGCCGCCTCGTCTGGATCGCGGATTTCCTGCCGCATGAGGCGGCGGAACCCGTAGGCGGGATGATGACGGAGGGCGCCGCGATCATGCAGGCGGCGCTGGGACGGAAAGGCGGCGGCTGAGCCGTTAACCCTTGCCCGCTGCCCCCTTGCCGCAGATGCGAAGGAAGCCTTGTGGCGGGGGGACTTCCGGGCTATAAGGCGGCACATTTTTGGCCGCCCCCGCGCGCTTACGGTTTTCGCGCGGCAGGCCGCCTTTTTTACCCGGCGGTTACATGTCCATTCGGAATATCGCGATCATCGCCCATGTTGACCATGGGAAGACGACGCTGGTCGATCAGTTGCTTCGCCAGTCCGGCACCTTCCGCGACAACCAGCAGGTTGTCGAACGGGTCATGGACTCGAACGACCTGGAAAAAGAGCGCGGCATCACCATTCTCGCCAAGCCGACAAGCGTCGACTGGGTCGACGATGCGGGCGTGCACACACGCATCAACATCATCGACACGCCGGGCCATGCGGACTTCGGCGGCGAGGTGGAACGCATCCTCTCGATGGTGGACGGCGTGGTGTTGCTGGTGGACGCGGCCGAGGGCCCGCTGCCGCAGACCAAATTCGTGACCTCGAAGGCGCTGGCGCTGGGCCTGAAGCCGATCGTGCTCATCAACAAGGTCGACCGTTCCGACGGCCGCCCGGAAGAAGTGCATATCGAGGCCTTCGACCTTTTCGCCGCACTCGGCGCGACCGACGAGCAGCTCGACTTCCCCTGCATCTTCGCTTCGGCCCGCCAGGGCTGGGCCGCGGAAGACCTGAACGCGCCGGACGCGCGCGACAACGGGCTGAAGCCGCTTTTTGCCAAGATCATCTCGCATTTCCCGGAACCGGCGGCGCTGCATGACGGCTCCGAGAACGAGCCCTTCGCGATGCTGGTGACGACCATCGAGAGCGACCCCTATCTCGGGCGCATCCTGACCGGCAAGATCGAGAAGGGCACGGTCAAGACCAACATGAACGTGCAGGTGCTGCGCATGGAAGGCGGCGTTGTCGAACGCGGCCGCATCAGCAAGGTGCTCGCCTTCCGCGGCATCCAGCGCATTCCGGTGGAAGAGGCAAGCGCGGGCGACATCATCGCCATTGCCGGCCTGACACAGGGCACCGTTGCCGACACGATCTGCGACGCTTCCGTGACGGAACCGCTGAAGGCGCTGCCGATCGACCCGCCGACGCTTTCCATCACCGTTTCCATCAATGACAGCCCGCTGGCCGGCCGCGAAGGCAGCAAGGTGCAGTCGCGCGTGATCCGCGACCGCCTGATGCGCGAAGCCGAAAGCAATGTGGCCATCCGCGTCAGCGACTCGGAAGGCGGCGACGCCTTCGACGTGGCGGGCCGCGGCGAATTGCAGCTCGGCGTGCTGATCGAAACCATGCGCCGCGACGGCTTCGAACTCGGCATCTCGCGCCCCCGCGTGCTCTTCCGCGAGGACGACAAGGGCAACCGCCTCGAACCGATCGAGGAAGCAACCATCGACGTGGACGACGAGTTCACCGGCGTCGTCATCGAGAAGATGTCGAGCCGCAAGGGCGAACTGGTCGACATGCGCCCGACCGGCGCCGGCAAGACGCGCATCATCTTCCATTGCCCGTCGCGCGGCCTCATCGGCTATCACGGCGAATTCCTGACCGACACGCGCGGCACGGGCGTCATGAACCGCATCTTCCATGCCTATGAGCCCTATCGCGGCGAAATCGAAGGCCGCCGCAACGGCGTGCTGATCTCGACCGGCGACGGCGAAGCGGTGCCTTACGGCCTCTGGTATATCGAGGAACGCGGCACGCTGTTCATCTCGCCCGGCGAGAAGGTCTATCGCGGCATGATCATCGGCGAGAATGCGCGCCCCGACGATCTCGACGTGAACCCGCTGAAGGCGAAGCAGCTCACCAACATCCGCACGACCTCGAAGGACGAAGCCGTCCGCCTGACACCGCCCCGGCCGCTGACGCTCGAACAGGCGATTGCCTATATCGAGGCAGACGAGCTGGTGGAGGTGACGCCGAAGTCGATCCGGCTCCGCAAGCGCTATCTCGACCCGAACGAGCGCAAGCGTTTCGCCCGGGCAGGGTAAGGAACTCGAGCGGCACGCGAAGAATTTTTCGGGGCGGGGTTCAACCTCCGCCCCGATTTCATTTTTGCGAGTTGCTTGCCGTAGCTGCTGCAACCCCTCCCCATTTGCCTCCCCCGCCTCTCAATGCCACTCTTCTCCGAAAGAAACCGAGGGAGGAGTGAGACATGGCGGGCAATCCCGAATGGCTGGCCGAGGTCAAGGAAGCGGCGCTGGAGCCGGAACTTCCGATCGTCGATCCGCATCATCATCTCTGGGACCATCCGGGCTCGCGCTATCAGCTCGACGAATTGATGACGGATGTCGCGGAAGGCCACAATATCCGCGCGACCGTCTTCGTCGAATGCAAGTCGATGTACCGGGCGGACGGGCCGGATGCGATGAAGCCCGTCGGCGAGACGGAATATGTGAACGGCATCGCCGCGCAATCGGCGAGCGGCCAATATGGCGAGACGCGCGTGGCGGCTGGGATTGTCGGGTTCGCGGATTTGCGCCTTGGCGCGAAGGTGGACGCTGTGCTGGAAGCGCATATGGCGCGGGCGCCGGAACGCTTTCGCGGTATCCGCCATGCCTCCGCCTTCGACGACAGCCCGGATGTGCGCGCCTCGCATACGCTGCCGCCGAAGGGGCTGCTCGGCTTGCCCGAATTCCGCGAGGGCTTCAAAAGGCTTGCCGCATATGGGCTTTCCTTCGACGCCTGGCTCTATCACCGCCAGATCCCGGAACTCACGGCGCTTGCCCGCGCGAACCCGGAGACGCCGATCATCTTCGATCACTTCGGCGGGCCCATCGGCATCGGACCCTATGAGGGCAAGCGGGCGGAGATTTTCGCGCAGTGGAAAAAGGATGTGGCGGAGCTTGCCGCCTGCCCGAATGTCGTGGCGAAGCTCGGCGGCATCAACATGGCGGTGAACGGCTTCGGCTGGCACAAGCGCGCCAAGCCGCCGACCTCGGACGAACTCGTGGCCGCGACGCGCGACTGGTATCTTCATTCGATCGACGTCTTCGGGCCGGAGCGTTGCATGTTTGAAAGCAACTTCCCGGTGGACAAGCTCTCCTGTTCCTATGGCGTCTTGTGGAACGCCTTCAAGAAGATCGCGAAGGACATGAGCGCAGGCGAGAAGGCGGCGTTGTTCCACGACACGGCGGCGCGTGTTTATCGGCTGGATATATAGCTGGATATATAAACCACCCTCCCCTTGAGGGAGGGTGGAAGATTTAGAAGCGGGAATGCGCCCTCCCGCGCGAACGCAAAAGGCGTTATAAGCCCTTACACCACAGGGAACCGTCCATGCTCGATCACCAGCAAATCGACGAACTCGCGACATTCGCGCTCGAACTGGCGGATGCGGCGGCCGCCGTGACGCTGCCGCATTTTCGCTCGGGCCTCGCGGTCGACCACAAGGCGGGCGACCACAAATTCGATCCGGTGACGGCGGCGGACCGCGACGGCGAAGCGGCGATCCGCAAGCTCATCCTGGAACGCTATCCCGATCACGGCATATTGGGCGAGGAGCACGGCAACCACACGGGCACGAGCGGACTGACCTGGGTGCTCGATCCCATCGACGGCACGCGGAGCTTTATCTCGGGCGTGCCGCTCTGGGGCACGCTGATCGCGCTGAATGACGGCACGCGCCCGGTGATCGGCCTGATGGACCAGCCCTATATCGGCGAACGCTTCATCGGCAGGCCGGGCGGCAGCGAGCTGATCGGGCCGCAAGGCACCATGCCGATCAAGACCAGCGCCTGCACGAAGCTCGAGGACGCGCTGCTCGGCAATACCGATCCCGGCATGTTCAAGGTGGACGCGGAGAAGGCGGCCTTTCGCGAGATTTCCTCGAAGGTGAAGCTGCGGCGCTTCGGCGGCGACTGCTATTTCTATTGTCTCGTCGCGGCGGGCACGCTCGACCTCGTAATCGAAAGCGCGCTGCAGCCTTATGACATTCAGGCGCTGATCCCCGTGATCGAGAATGCCGGCGGCGTGGTGACGAACTGGACGGGCGGCGACCCGCAACAGGGCGGACAAGTCGTTGCGGCGGCGACGCCGGAACTGCATGAGGCGGCGCTGAAGATTTTGAGGAGCGCGGCGGCCTAGCTCTCTGTCTGCCTCTGCCACCCTCCCACAGGGGGAGGGTGAAGTTTTCTATTGATTGCCTATGCCCATGAACCTGTCGAAGGCCTGCCAGAAGGCGGCGCGGGCGGGATCGCGTTCGATCAGGATTTCGTGTTTTGCATCCGGGATCGTGACCAGCTCGCAGGCGGGGAGATGCGCCGCCGCGTGGCGCAATGCGAGCGGCGAGATGAGCGCGTCGCGCGCGGCTTCGCAGATGAGGACCGGTGTTTTTATCGAACCGAGCCAGCCGGGCGCGGCGGCCATGTCCATCGACCGGAAGGCGGCGCGAAGCCAGCCGACCGTGGCGCCGCCGAGGCCGAGTTTCGGCTCGGCCTGGACGAGAGATTGCAGCAGCGCATAGCGTTTTTCGTCGCTCGTCAGAATATTTTCCTCGAAGGGCGTCTCGTCCGCTGCTTTCGGCGTGCCGCCCGGCACATAGCGCCCGGCGAGACCCGCGGCATGGAAAGCGAAGGCGAGCGCGCGAATGGCGCGTTCGGCCGCGCGGCTGAAGCGGAGTCCAAGCATGGGCGCGGAAAGGACGATGCGAGAAAACCATTCGGGGTGATCATGCGCGGCGCGGATGAGGATTTGGCCGCCCATTGAATGCGCGAAAGCCGTCCAGGGCTTTGGAAAGGCGGGCGCCACTTCCGACATCAAAAGCGCAAGGTCGCTGTCGAAGGTGGCAAAGTCGTCTATATGGCCCTTGCGGCTGTCTGCAAGCGGACGATCCGAAAGCCCCTGCCCCCGCCAGTCGAAACTGACGACGGCGAAACCGCGCGCCCGCAACTCGCCCACCACCTCGAAATATTTTTCGACGAATTCCGTGCGCCCGCCGAAAAGAAAGACGGTGCCGCGCCCTTCCCGCGCGCCCGGCCATGTGAAGACGCGGAGCCGCACGCCCTCATTCGTGAGAAGCCAGCGCGCCTCGCCGCCTTCCGGCATCGGATTTCCGGACACGAGGATGATGGGAGCGGTCACTCCCGAAATCCGTCTTCGGTCGCATTCGACTGGCGCAGCATGATCGGCCGCAAGAGGCCGACGACATGGACATCGCCGACGATGCGGATGCGGCCCTGACGGAATGCTTCCGTGCGGTCGGCGCGCTGCTGGAAGATCGCAAGGTTGAGAACGGGGTCGATATGGACCGTGCAATCCGCCGGCTCGTCGCGGCGATGCACGACGTTCGGCTTTTTCGTGCCGTCGATGAAAACGACGCCTGCCCCCTCATGCACGAATTTGAGCTTCGCGCCGAGCGAGACATCGGGCGTGAGCGCGGCGCGGATCAGCGCCTCGATCTCGTCTTCCGCCTGCCTCGCGAGGCTGGAGGGCTTCATCTGCTTTTTGGTGTTCGCCATATGCGCTTCATCCCGTCTGCTTTTCCACAGCATATCATCCTCCGGCTGGCGCCCAACAGAGCTTTGGGCACCGGGGGATTTCCTTTAGGGTTTCGGAACTTCGCGAGACGAGGAGGATGGCCGACCGCATGAGCTGGGAAAAGGAAACGGACGAAATCCGGCGCCGCCGCGCGCTGGCCAAGCGCCAGGGCGGTGATGAAGCCGTGAAACGGCAGCATGAGAAGGGCCGCCTCACCATACGCGAGCGCATCGCCACGCTGGCCGACAAGGGCAGTTTTCGCGAACTCGGCGAGGGCGCGGGCGTGCCCCATTTCGACGAGGACGGCAATCTCGCCGATTTCGAGCCCGCCAATTACGTGCTCGGCTTTGCGACCGTGAACGGGCGGCGCGTTGCGATCGGCGGCGAGGATTTCACGCTGAAGGGCGGCTCTCCCAACCCGGCGGGCCTGCGCAAAAGCGTCTATGCCGAGGAACTGGCGCTCACCTACAAGGTGCCGCTGGTGCGGCTGCATGAAGGCGGCGGCGGCAGCGTGGCGGGATCGGCGGGCAAGGGGAAGACGCGGCCGCTGGGCGACCCTGTATTCGCGGAGCCGCGCTTCCGCTCCATCGGGCAGGTGCTGGGCGAAGTGCCGGTGGCGACGGCGGCGCTCGGCCCCGTGGCGGGAATGCCGGCGGCCCGCCTCGTCGCTTCCCATTTTTCGGTGATGGTGGAAGACGCGCAGGTGCTGATCGCGGGACCGAAGATCGTCGCCCGCGCACTCGACGAGAACCTCACCAAGGAGGAGCTGGGTGGATCGGACGTGCATTCGCGCTCCGGCGTCATCGACAATGTGACGAAGACGGAAGAGGACGCGCTGGCGGAGATCGCGCGCTTTCTCTCCTACCTTCCCGACAATGTCTGGCAATTGCCGCCGCGCATCGCCTGCACCGACCCCCGCGACCGCGCCGAGGAGGCCTTGCGCGACATCGTGCCGAAGGAGCGCCGCAAGCCGTTCAACATGCGAAAAATCCTCAAAGCGGTGATGGATGAAGGCAGCTTCTTCGAGATGACGAAGCGCTTCGGGCCCTCGCTCATCACGGGGCTGGCGCGGCTGAACGGCATCAGCGTCGGTGTGATCGCGAATGACTGCAATTTCTATGCGGGCGCGATGACCGCGGCGGCGGCGCAGAAGCTCCGGCGCTTCTCGGACATGTGCAACACGTTCCACCTGCCGATCGTTTCCTTCGTGGACGAGCCGGGCTTCATGATCGGCTCGGCATCGGAAAAGGCGGCGACCATCCGCCACGGCACATCCGCCATTGCCGCCGTGATGCAGAGCCGCGTGCCATGGGCGAGCATCATCGTGCACAAGGTATTCGGCGTGGCGGGCGCCGCGCATTTCGGACCGGACGGCTTCGTGCTGTCATGGCCGAGCGCGGTGACGGGGGCGCTGCCTGTCGAAGGCGGCGTCGCGGTCGCCTTTGCCCGGCAGATCGCGGAAGCGGCCGACCCCGAAGCGCTGCGCGCCGAACTGGAGGAAAAGCTCGCTGCCGGCCAATCGCCCTTCTCGCGCGCCGAAGGCTTTTCCGTGCATGAACTGATCGACCCGCGCGAAACGCGCGCGCGGCTTTGCGACTGGCTCGACTGGGTGGAGCCGCGCCGCGCCGTGGCGCTCGGCCCCTTCCTGACGACGATGCGGCCCTGACGCCCTGAAACACAGAAAGGCCCCGCAATGCGGGGCCTTTCCTCTTGCCCTTCCCCTCGATCAGTAATTCGAGAAGAGAATCGCGCCAGTGATGGCGCTGATGCCGAGCCACACGGCGATGTTGTTCCGGTCGCGGGCGCGGACGCGGTAGTAGTGGCCGTAATGCGGATGGTTTGTGTAATACACCGGCGCACCGAACGAGTGGTAGTGATGCTGCACCACATAGGGCCGCCAATGAGCCCAGGGCCGCGGGGCGTGATGATAATGATGCACGACGGGTGGCGGCCGATGGTGATAGTGCGGCGGCGGCGGCCTGTGATGGTAGCGAGGCGGCGGCGGCCTGTGCCCGTAGCGCGGCCCACCGCGATGACGATCGTAGCCGCGGCCATGATGATGGTGATCATTGCCGCGCACGAGCTCGACCTGGGCACCGCCCTGCACCGCTAGCGCAGGGACGACAGTCACCGCCTGGGCGGTGACGGGCGCCGCCAGACCAAGGGCGGCGGTGAAACCGGCGAGAACAAGGAATCTTTTCATTTTGTCCTCCAGATACTCGTATCAATCTCGTGCCCGTGCCAAGAATGGCCCTCCGCGACTGAACGCAGGATGGCGGCGCCGTTCATCTGGCATTCATGTTGAAACGAGGAAACGCGCCGAAAACGAAGAAGCTCCGCCGAAAGCGGAGCTTCTGCCTCTTTCCGTAATCGTGGGCATCAGTAGCGCGCGTCGAGCACCTTGCCCGTGAAGGGGCAGACCGAGAGATTGACCGGCCGGCCGCGGCCGTCGCGCGCCTTCACCGCATAGTAGTCGTCATAGGCAACGACATTGGTGAAGCTGGAATATTTCTGCTGCGTGAGGCCCTTCTGCCAGTGGCCGAAATCGCGGTATTCGGCCTGGGCGTAGGAGGGGCCGTTATAGCCGGGCGCATTGCGCGTGGAGAGCACCTTGCCGGTGCGGGCGGCGGCGCGGATCATCACCGGCTTGCCCTGGCGGTTGAGGCCACGCACCTGATAGACGCCCTTCTCTTCCTTGAGGCTCACGAGATCGAAGCTGTGATAGCCCTTGTTACGCAGCGAGGCGAGAAGCGGCGAGATGCTTGTCGCGCGGGCATCGTAACGGGGCTTGTAGTTCTTGACCGAGATACCGCCGACGGCGCCTGTCGCGGCGCTGGCCTTCGCGGTGACGAGGAAACCGCGCTGGGTGACGCCTTCGAATTCGTAGAAGCGCTTGTCGCGGCTGAGCTTGATGTCGGTGACGGTGGCGTTGGTCTTGCGCTCGAGATCGCGCACGACATTGGCCAGCGGCATGATGCGGCCCTGATGGGTGCGGTAATCATTGTAGTCGGTACCATAGCGCCAGCCGGAGGCGGCGGCAGGCAAGACCTTCGACGAACCGATGGTGATGGTGATGCCGGAACGAACATCCGCCTGTGCCGCGACGGGCAAGGCAAAGAGAGCGACGGCCAGTCCGGTCAGAGCGAGTGCCTTCTTCATGATCCTGTCTCCTTCAAATGGACCGGCTTTCCGGTCCTTGAGAGGGAGAATGGCAAGCTCGCGCTGAACCGAGGCTGGAGCGGCTATTCACAATCCATTCATTTCGGAAAATTACCCGCCGAGGAAAAGCCGGCCGACATCCGGGTTTTCAAGGAGGCCCGCCCCCTCGCCCGCCAGCGCCACGCGGCCCGCCACCAGCACATAGCCGATATCCGCGAAATCGAGGCCGCGCCGCGCATTTTGTTCGACCATCAGGATCGTCTTGCCCTGCTCCTGCTGCAACTCGCGCAGGATGTCGAACACCATGTCGATCATGCGCGGCTCGAGGCCGATGCTGGGCTCGTCCACCAGCAGGACCTGCGGCTCCATAATGAGCGCGCGGCTGATTTCGAGGAGACGGCGCTCGCCGCCGGACAAGACGCCAGCGCGCTCGCGGCGGCGCTTCGCGAGGCGGCCGTAATGCGAGAAGATACGCTCCGCCGCTTCATGCGCCTTGCCGTTATCGGCGAGGAGATAGCCGCCCATCAGCAGGTTTTCCTCGACGGTCATGTCGGGGAAGACGGAATTATCCTGAAGGATGTAGGCGATGCCGGCGCTGCGCAGCTTCTCACTCGGCGAAAGCCTGGTGACATCGCGGCCGGCGGCGAGGATGCGGCCAGCCGAAATTTTCGTGAAGCCGAATATGGAATGGAGGACGGTGGACTTGCCCGCGCCGTTCGGCCCGACAAGGCAGAGGCTCTGGCCCTTGCCGACCGCGAGATCGATGCCGTGGAGAATTTCCATCGCGCCGTAGCCCGCATGAAGCGCGTCGATGGCAAGGAGCGGTTCGCCCTTCGCGAGCGCGAGGATTTCCTCTCGCGGCACAGTGCGCGCTATCGCTTCCGCCTCGCGCGCGACATCGCCGGCGGAGAGGATGGTGCCGACAGTGCCCTCGCCATAGCCGCCTGCCAGATCTTTCCGCTCGTCTGCCATTACGCCACCCCGAGATAGGCATCGAGCACGCGGCGGTCGTCCCGGATTTCGTCCGGCGTGCCTTCGGCGAGCACCTGACCATGCGCAAGGCAGGTGATGCGATGCGCGAGGTTCATGATGACGCGCATATTGTGCTCGATCACGAGAAGGGTCACGCCGAGTTCCGTATTGGCGCGGCGCAGCCTGTCGATGAGCCCGTTGATGAGCGTCGGATTGATGCCCGCTGTCGGCTCGTCGAGCAGAAGGAGCTTCGGCTCGTTCATCAGCGCCATTGCGAATTCGAGAAGCTTCTGCTGCCCGAAGCTGAGGCGGCCTGCCTTTTCATCCCGCTTTTCATGGAGCCCCACGAAAGCGAGGAGATCTTCCGCGCGACGGATCGTGGCGGGCGGCACGGGACGGAGCAGCGCGACCAGCCCGCCATTCGTTTCGCGCGCGCTGATCGCCATGTTCTCGGCAGCGGTCATCTCGCCATAGATGCGCGTCTGCTGCCAGGTGCGGACAAGGCCAAGCCGGGCGATGGGCGCGGTGCGCAGATGCGAAATCGGCTTTCCCTCGAAAAGGATTTCACCGCTGTCGACGGCATGGGTGCCGGCAATGCAATTGAAGAGCGTCGTCTTGCCCGAACCGTTCGGACCGATGAGGCCCGCGATCTCGCCCTTTGCGACGCTGAGCGACACATGATCGTTTGCGACGACGCCGCCGAAACGCTTTGTGACATCGCGGATTTCGAGAAGCGCGCTCATGCGGACGCGCCCTTGCGCTCGCGGCGCTCCGCAACCCACCCCATGATGCCTTGCGGGAAGAAGACGACGATGATGACGATGAGGGCGCCGAGCGCGACACGCTGCCAGCCGAGAAGATAGGTCCAGAAAATTTCCTGCGTCACATGGAACACGAAAGCGCCGATGACGGGACCCCAAAGTGTTCCCTTGCCGCCGAGGATCGCCATCAGCACCATCCAGACACCGAAGGTCGCGCCCGCAAAGGCGACGTCGCGCGGGTCGATGAAGCCGATCATGTTGGCGGCGAGCCCGCCCGAGATGCCGAGAAAAAGCGCCGATACGCTCCACGCGAAAATCTTGATCTGCGTGGTGCGGAGGCCCATGGCATCGGCCTTGTCCTGATCGTCGCGTATGGCATTGAGCGCGAGGCCGAAGCGCGTGCCATAAAGCCAGCGGCAGGTGAGGAAGCAAAGCGCGGCGAGAGCGAGAAGCGAATAGCAAAAGAAGAATTCGCGCGAGCCGAGATCGCCCGGATAAAGCGGCAGCGCGAGGCCTGAGCCGGCGCCGACATAGTCCCATCCGCTCGCCGTCTCGCCTGCGGCAATGCCGAGACCGAGCGTGCCGATAGCGAAATAATGGCCGCGAATGCCGAGCATGGCCGCGCCGAAAACAACCGCCGCAAGAACCGCAAGCACGGCGCCCGCGACGAGGCCAAGCGCCAATCCCTCGAAAAAGGGAAGGCCCGCATCCCGCTGGATGACGGCGGCGGCATAGCAGCCGATGCCGAAGAAGACGATGTTGCCGAAGGAATTGTAGCCCATGCGGCCACCCAGCATGTCCCATGTGAGCGCAAAGACGACCATGAGCCAGAGGAAGGCAAGCTGCGTGACGAGTCCCGGCAGGAGGAAGGGCGCCGCAATGCCGAAAACGGCGAGCGCCGCCATGACATGCCAG
The DNA here is from genome assembly GCF_000017565.1 of Parvibaculum lavamentivorans DS-1. NCBI lineage: Bacteria > Pseudomonadati > Pseudomonadota > Alphaproteobacteria > Hyphomicrobiales > Parvibaculaceae > Parvibaculum > Parvibaculum lavamentivorans. The sequence goes on along the minus strand of NC_009719.1, from coordinate 2,158,359 downwards.
TCGTTGATACGGCTCATTGGAGATGGCTCCGCTTGCGCGCCGCGCGCGCATGGCGCCAGACGAGAATGACGACCATCAGCGCGAAGACAAAGGCGATCTGGAATTCGACGCCGAGAATGAACCCTGCCGCATTCTCCAGCGCGCCGAGACCGAGCCCCGCCGCGACGACACCACCGACATTGCCGACACCCGCGACGACCACGACCATGAAGGATCGCACCGTGTAGGGCAGGCCGACATAAGGGTGGATCGTCCATGCCATGACCGCGAGGCTGCCCGCCGCGCCGCAAAGAGCGGCATTGAGCGCATAGGTCATCGCATAGACACGGTTCGTATCGATGCCGAGAATGCGCGCGGCACGCGGGTTCTGCGCCGTCGCACGAATGGCCTGACCGAGCCGCGCATGACGCAGGAAAAGCCAGAGCATGCCGCCCGCGACAAGCGCCAGACCGAAGGCGAGGATCTTGATCCAGGCAAGCGTCACCGTTCCATCGAGCATGTGAAGGGAGCCGAGATCCGCATCAACCGTTCGCACTTCGGAGCCGAACAGGAGATTGGCGAGCTGCTGGATCAGGATGGAAAGACCGAAGGTTGCGAGAATGGAGATGAAGATGTCCTTGTCCACGACGCGGAAAATGACCACGCGATAGACGAGCCAGCCGAAACAGAACATGACGACGGCGGAAACGGGCACACCGAGAAGCGGCGGCATGCCCGACTGAACGAGCAGGAAGGTGACATAGCCGCCGAGCACGACGAGTTCGCCCTGCACGACATTGACGATGTCGAGCACGCCCCAGACCAGTGCCATGCCATAGGCCGCCAGCGCGAAGATGGCGCCGATCAGCAAGCCGTTGAGAAGGACATCGGCGGCGAGCGGCGGGTACTGGAAGAAGAGCAACAGATTGTCGAACACGAATTCAGGTTCCCGGAGTTCAGCGTGTCGGCCAGGAAGGTGTTGGCCAGCGTACCTTCGCTTCGGCAAAAGCTTCCGGATAGACGACGACATATTTGCCGTCCTGTACCTGGAAGAGGACTGTCGGCTTGGAGATGTTCTTGCCGGTCTCGTCGAATTTCACGGGCCCGTAAAACGTCTTGATGTCCGTCTCCGCCAGTGCATCGCGCACGGCGTCCGGCTCGAGCGACCCGGCGCGCTCGAAAGCATCGGCGAAGACCTGCACCGCCGCGCTTGACTCCGCCGCCTGATAGGGAGCCGCGTGGCCGTAGGTTTCTTCGTAAAGCGCTGCATAGTCCGCCGCGCTGCCGAAAAGCGCGTCGGAATATTTCAGCGTCGAGGCCCATTGCGCGGCGCAGAGGGTGTATTCGGCGATCTTTCCGAACTTCTCCGCAATCTGCGCGCTGTCGCAATGCGTGATCGCGACCATCGGCACATCGACGCGCTGATCGGCAAGCTGGCGGACCACGAGCGCCGCCCCCTTGTCATGGCCCGAGACGAGCAGCAGGTCGGGCTTCAGCACCTTCGCCTTGGAAAGCGTGGCCGACATATCGTTCAGTTCCGGCGGCAGCTTGTCGTCGATCACGATCTTCATGCCGAATTTCGCGGCATCTTCCATGACGCCTTCGCGCACATCCTGCGAGAAGGGATCGTTTTCAAAGGCCATCGCGACGCGAAGCTTCGACGGGTCCTCGTTCACGCTTGCGGCAAGCTCGACCGCACCGCGCAGATATTGATCGGTGGTGGAGAGGACCGCGAAGAGATAGCGGTAGCCTTTGCGGAAGAGAGAGACGGCGGCGCCGTTCGCCTCGACCATCGGCACGCCGTATTTTTCGGTCACGGGCGCGATCGCCTCGGTGAGGCCGGAGGAATAAGGGCCGAGAAGATATTTGACCCCATCCTGCTGGATCAGCCGCTCGACAAGCTGCGCGCCGCGGGCGGGCGTCGATTCATCATCATAGTAAATGACCGCAAGATTGTAGCGCTTGCCGGCGACCGTGACGCCGCCCTCCTCATTGATGCGCTTCACGGCAAGGTCGTAGCCATTGCGTGTGAAGGCGCCGTTGGAGGAATATTTTCCTGTCAGGGAGACCGCCGCGCCGAGCCGGATGGTGCCGATTTCCTCGGCAGGGGCAGCCCCGGCCCAGAGCAAGGCCGTCCCCAGAAACAGGCTCGCTGCAACGCGCTTCATCGTCTCTCCCCCCTGCATCGAAATTCGTATTCGAGGACCTTATACCCATCTTGAAGGGACATTGGGAAATTCCCAGATATGCCCTGCCGGGCGCCGGAATACCGGGCCGGCATGGACGAGGCGGCCACCGGCCAGACGGCGGTGGGCCCCGCCTTGAAGATGATCACATCGCTTCAAGAAGGATGTAGCTATGCGCAGTTTCGACTTTTCCCCCCTTTACCGCTCGACCGTGGGCTTCGATCAGCTTCAATCGCTGCTCGATTCCGTGACCCATGAAACGGTCCCGACCTATCCGCCCTACAATATCGAGCGGACCAGCGAAAACGACTACCGGATTTCCGTCGCCGTCGCCGGCTTTGCCCAGGACGATCTCGACCTCGAGGTGAAGCAGAACGTGCTGACCATCAGCGGCAAACGCGCCGAGCCTGAAGGTGCGAACTACCTTCACCGCGGCATTGCGGGCCGCAGCTTCGAGCGCCGCTTCCAGCTCGCCGACCATGTCGAAGTGAAAGGCGCCCATCTCGAAAACGGGCTCCTGCATGTCGACCTGGTGCGCCGCGTGCCGGAAGAGCTGAAGCCCCGCCGGATCGAGATTTCCGCGCCGGCCAAGGGCCAGAAGACGCTGGAAGGCAACCTGGCAACCGCAGCGGACTAAGCGAGCGGCAGTCGAGAATGCGAGGGGCGCCCGAGGGCGCCCCTTTTGCATTTCAGGCGATCTTCAGGCGCGTCTCGACCAGCGATGGGTCGCCATCGATGCGGTGACGCGTGAAGCCGAGATCGTCGCACATGCTGAGCATGTTGCGGTTTTCGCGGAGCACATGGCCGAAAATTTCACCGATGCCGCGAAGACGCGCATAGTCGATCAGTTTCTGCATCAACGCGTAGCCGAGCCCATGACCGTGGTGATCGCTGCGGACCAGAATGGCGAATTCCGCCCGCTCCCGGTTCGGATCTTCCGAGAGACGGCCCACGGCAGCGGCTTCCTTCGACGTTTCATCGGTGAAAACAACAAAAGCCATTTCCCGGTCGTAGTCGATCTGCGTGAGACGCGCGGCGAGCTGGCGCGGCAGCTTTCGCAACGGCGACAGAAAACGCAGACGCACATCCTCTGCATCCGTGTGTTCCAGAAGATCGTCGATCAGTGCCGCATCCTCCGGGCGGATCGGACGGAGCGGGTAAGAACGGCCCTCCCGGTCGGCAAGGCTCGCTTCAAGCGAGGTGGGATAAGGCCTTATCGCGAAGCGCGACGTGCCCTTGCCTTTCGCCGGCTGGATACGGACGCGGGCGTCGAGCGCGATCACTCCGTTTTCATCCGCCCACAGGGGATTGATGTCGAGTTCGGCGACCTCCGGATTGTCGGCGGCAAGATCGCCGAGCGCCATGAGCGCGGATGCGATCCCCTCCCGGTCCGCCGGCGGGCGGCCGCGATAGCCCTCCAGCAGGCGCGAGACGCGGGTGCGGGATATGAGATCGTCTGCAAGCGCCCGATTGAGCGGCGGCAGCGCCATCGCCTTGTCGCGCACCACCTCCACCGAGGTGCCACCCTGCCCGAACAGGAGGACCGGACCGAAAGTCGCATCGTCCACAATGCCGAGAATAAGCTCGAAAGCATCCGGCTTCCTCACCATCTGCTGCACCGTGAAGCCCTCGATCTCCGCGCCGGGACAGAACCGCGCGACCCGCGAAAGCATGCGCGAGGCGGCTTCCGACACCGCCTCGGCATTGTCGAGGCCGAGCGCGACGCCGCCAACATCGCTTTTATGCGTGATGTCGGGAGATAGAATTTTCAATGCCACCGGATAGCCGATCTCGTCCGCGGTTCTGGCCGCTTCGGAGGCGGAGGAAACGATGCGCGTATCGACGACGGGAACGCCATAGGCGGCGAGCAGATGCTTTGCTTCCGCCTCACTCAACCATTCCCGCTTTTCCGCAAGCGCCGTTTCGACAAGCCGCCGCGCGGCCGGCAGATCATGGTTCGGATGCGCCGGGCCCGCGGATGGAATTTCGAGCAGAAGCCGCTGATTGCGCTCGTGCCGGACATGCAGCATGAAGGCGCGCACGGCACTTGTGGGCGTTTCGTAAGTGGGAATGCGATGCGTCTGAAATGCCTCGCGCGCGGCGCGCGCACCCTTGTCGCCCAGCCAGTTCGTAAAGACGGGCTTGCTCGACGCCTCAGCCTTCTCGATGACGGCATGGGCGGCGGAGAGATTGTTCACCACGGCGGTGGGGCAGTTCATCACCAGCACTGCATCCGTTCCTTTATCCTTCAGCAGTGCTTCCATGGCATGTGCGTAACGCTCCGCGCCCGCATCGCCGATGATGTCGACGGGATTGGCGCGGCTCTATGTACGCGGCAACACGGCGTCCAGTGCCTCGATCGTCTCCGGCGAGATATCGGCGAGCCGCCCGCCCTCGTCGATCAGGAAATCGGTTGCAATGACGCCGACGCCGCCGCCATTGGTGAGAATGCCGAGACGGTCGCCGAGGATCGGACGCCGTTCCGAACGGGCGGAAAGCGTTTCCACCGCATCGAAGAGGTCTTCGATGCCGTCTTCGCGCAACATGCCCGCGCGGCGGAAAGCGGCCTGATAGACGGCGTCCGAGCCGGCAAGCGCGCCCGTATGCGAAGCGGCGGCACGTGCGCCCGCTTCATGGCGCCCTGACTTGATGACGATGACGGGTTTCAAGCGCGACGCCTGACGCCCTGCGGACATGAACTTCCGCGCATCCCGGACGGATTCGATATAGAGCAGGATGCTTTTCGTATGCGGATCGGCGGCAAGGAAATCCAGCATGTCGCCGAAATCGACATCCGACATGCCGCCAAGCGAGGCGACATGCGAAAAGCCGATACCCCTGCTGGTCGCCCAGTCGAGGACGGCGGTGACGACGGCACCCGATTGCGACACGAAGGCGACATTGCCCTTCTCCGGCTGCACATGCCCGAAGGACGCATTGAGCCCGTTTCCCGGTGTCATGATACCGAGACAATTGGGCCCTGCGATGCGCAGCAGATGCGGCTTCGCGGCCTCCAGCATCTCCGCCTGCAAGGCGCGGCCTTTTTCGCCCAGCTCGCCGAACCCGGCCGTGATGACCACCGCGGCCTTCGTCCCCCGCGCGCCAAGCTCCGAGATGAGGCCGGGAACGGTCTGCGGCGGCGTCGCGATGACGGCGAGATCGGGCGTGCCGGGAAGGCTTGCCACGTCCTTGTAGACCTCCACCTCGCCTATTCGGCCGCCGCGCGGATTGACCGCCCAGACCGGGCCCGGCAATCCGGCCGCCAGAAGATTCCTGAGCAGCACATTGCCCACCGACCCCTCTCTGGCACTGGCGCCGACAAGGGCAACGGACCGGGGGGCGTACATACGCTCGAGATTGCGGATCGACATTCAGGCTCCTGAATTGCTCCAACTCCTGCCCGCCGCCGGGCAAAGCCACGCAAACTATTGAAAATCATGGAAAATATTTGCGCAACCTTAACACGCGAATCGATCCGGCTTAGGCACCTCTTAACTCCCTTCCTGCTATGAAAGCTGCGTCATCCGTGGGGGATGGGGGCACCTTTTAGGAGCCGGATAACCACCAATCGGGCCTTGCGCCCGGCTGAGCGACAGGGACATGCGCGGGCAAGCCTATCCCAGATTCGACTATCGCATGCTTCGCTCCCTTGTGGGGCCGACGGCCCGCGACGTCGCGCTGAAAATGTTCGCCCTCCTGATCGCGCTCGTATTGATCCAATCCCTTGTCGACTATTACCAGCTGCGCAGCGTGATGTTCACCAGTGTCGAGCAGCGGGCGTCGATGGTAGCCGACCACCTCGCCATGCGTTCGCAGCTCGATGGCGACTTCAACGTCGGCGAAGCGAGCCAGGCGGTTTCCCGCGAGGCGCTCTGGCATGATGATTTGCTGGGGGTCTATCTCATCGACGACACCGGCAATGTGCTGGAGGGCGCGGAGACGGCGCGCATCGCCAATACGCCCGCCCTGTTTGCTCATCCGGAAATCCGGACCGCGATCAACGCAAGCTTCATCCTCGAGCGCCCGCAAAGTTTCAAGGCAAGTTTTGACGGCATCGATGGCTGGGTCTATGTCGCGGCGATACCTGGAACAAGGCTGGGCAGCTTGACCGTGGTCAGCCTGCAATCGATGCAGAGCGAACTCGCCGCGGCCGCGCTCTCCTCGCTCGTGCGCAGAATGTTGACGACCGTTATTCTCATGGGTGCGCTTTTCCTGGTGCTGCACGCCGCCGTGATCGGCCCGGTGCAGAGACTGGCCACCGCCGTTCGCAATAGTGTCGGCGGATATTTCGATCCGCCCAGCGATATTCCCAAAGGCGAACTCAGCGACCTTGCCCTGCTTTTCGGCCAGGTTTTCGGCCGGTTGCAGCATAGTCTTCGCGACAACGAGCAGCTCGCGCTCGTCGCCAACGGCACTGACGCCGGTGTGCTCATAGCCGACCGCACGGGGCAGATCGTCTGGGCTAATGCGGGCTATCTGCGGATGACCGGGCTTGAGCGCGAGGACATCGAAGGACGCTTGCCACGCGACATTCTGGTTCGCCATGCAGGCATCGGCGCCTTGAAGATTCTTGCGGAAAGCGCCGCCGACGGCGAGGGCCGCAACGTCGAGATGATCGGCCTGACGAAACAGGGAACTCAATACTGGGCTTCTATCGAAATACGGCCGGTCCGCGATGCAAAGGGTTCGATCCGCAACTACATCGTGGTCGAGAACGATGTGAGCCGGGCAAAGCAGACCGAAATCAAACTGAAACGAAGCCAGCTCGAGCTTCAGGACCGCGTTCTCGACCTGCAACACACATCGCTGCAACTTGAACAGGAGCGCGCGAAACTCACTCGCACAGCCCAAGATCTCTCGATTGCGAAAGAGGCGGCGGAAAACGCGAACCGCGCCAAATCGGCCTTCCTCGCCACGATGAGCCACGAACTGCGCACTCCGATGAACGGCGTCCTGGGCATGGCCGACCTTCTTCTTTCCGGCCCTCTGACACAGGAACAGCGCGACGGCGTTACGACGATCCGCGAGTCGGGCGAATGCCTGCTGACGATCCTCAACGATATTCTCGACCTCTCCAAGCTCGAAGCAGGCCGCCTCGAACTCGAACCGGAACCGACATCGCCAATGACCGTTCTCGAGACGGTTGTCGAAGTGCTGCGCCCGAATGCGAAGGAGAAGGGGCTAGTCCTGACGAAGAGCGAAGAAGGCCATATCCCGCAACGGATCATGAGCGATCCGACGCGGCTTCGTCAGATTCTTTTCAATCTTGTCGGCAACGCGATCAAGTTCACGCCACAGGGCGAGGTCAGCGTATCTCTCGCTGCCAGGGCCTGCGACGACCCGGACACAGCCGAACTCGTCTTCACGGTGCGCGACACAGGCATCGGCATTCCGGAAGCCATGCTGCCGCGTCTTTTCACGCGCTTCCAGCAGGCGGATTCTTCGATCTCGCGCACATATGGCGGCACCGGCCTCGGGCTCGCCATTACACGAGAACTGACCACGCTCATGAACGGCACCATAGAAGTGGAGAGCACCGAAGGAAAAGGCAGCTGCTTCACTGTGCGCCTGCCTGTCCGTGTGTTGAGCGAAGGAAAGGCAGACACGCAACCGGCCGCGGCCGGACAAACCCCGCTGCCGGGAACGAATGCGCCATTGAGAGTGCTGCTCGCCGAAGACCAGCCCGTGAACCAGAAGCTCATGTGTGCGGTGATGGAGCGGCTTGGCCATCAACTGACCATTGCCGAGAATGGCGTGGAAGTTATCCGCAAGCTGCGCGAGCAAAGCTTCGACATCATTCTCATGGATATCCAGATGCCGCTGATGGACGGCATCCAGACGACGAAGGTGATCCGTGCCGTCGACGAACCCTGGAATGACATACCGATCGTCGCACTGACCGCCCATGCAATGGAGGGGCATTGCGAGCTTTATATGGCCGCGGGCATGAACGGCTTCGTATCGAAGCCGTTCAAGATCGACGTTCTGGTGGAAGAAATGGCGCGCGCTCTGTCCGAAGCCTCCATGCCGCCCTCCCCATCACGCGAAACCGAGAAAGCCGCCAGCGGGGAAGCCAAGGGTTCGCCCGCGGAGGACGCGCTTGAAAAAATGCTGGAAGAACTCGAGCGGATGGCCGGATAACCGGTCAGTCTTCGCAATCACCGGTCAGGATACGGAGCTTCTCTATGATCCGTTCGCCGGTTTCGCCGCCACTGCCGGAAATGTCATTGTCGGAAACCGTCTTCAGCATGCGGATATGCATCTGTACGATATTGAGCTCGGCCGGCGTGACGCGGGCACTGCTGCGCAGGTAGCGGCAGAAGGAAGCGCCAATGTCCGTAACGAGATCGTAGCCGAAGGAGCCGCCCTGCCCTTTGATATTGTGCGCAATGCTGTGAAGCTCGTCGAGGATAGGCTCGACGGGAGCACCGCCTTCCAGCCGCGACCAGACTTCCGCAAGAGAGGCGACGTCGATGGCGAGTTGCTGGCGATAGGTGTCGCGCAGTGCGTCGACCGCGGCTTCCGCTTGCGCGATCAGGTCCGCGAACTCCGACGCCTTTTCATCCTTCGGAATCATTTCCCACCCGATGCCCTCAGAGGCCCGATGCCTGACGGTCAGCGTAACGGAAAGTACGTTAATGAACGTTGAAACCTAACCGGCGGCGAGGCCGAGAAAGCTGTCTATTTCAGCGGCGCTGGTCTGAAATGAGGTGACAAGCCGGACGGAACGGGCCTGATCGTCGTCACCCGGCATAGGCCAGGGATGAAACCGCGCTCCGGCGTCCCGCAGATGCTTGATGAGAGAAACGGGCAGCCGCACGAAAACCTCGTTGGCCTGCGGCTCCAGATGCAGCGTGGCGCCGGCGGTTTGAGCGAGCCCGGCGGCAAGGCGCGTAGTCATCGCATTTGCATGAGCAGCCAGCCGAAGCCATAGATCATCCGTCAGATAGGCTTCGAGCTGGGCCGAGAGAAACCGCATCTTGGATAGAAGGTGTCCCGCACGCTTCCGGCGAAAGGCCAGATCCTTCGCCAGGTCCGGATTGAAGACGAGGACGGCTTCCGCTGCCAGCGCGCCGTTTTTGGTGGCGCCGAAGGACATGATGTCGATGCCCGCCTTCCAGGTCATCGATGCGGGCGAAACCTCGAGCGAGGCAAGCGCATTGGCGAAGCGCGCACCGTCCATATGGATGCGCAAGCCACGGCCCCGCGCGATTTCGGCAAGCGCTTCGATTTCGGCAATCGAGTAGACGCTGCCCATCTCGGTCGATTGGGTGACGGTAAGGGCGGATGGTTGCACATGATGGACGACGCCCTGCGGAAGCGCGGCGAGCGAGGCGGCAAGCGCGCGCGGGTCTATCTTCGCGGCAGCGCCGCCGACGGGCACAAGCTTGGCGCCACCGGAGAACATTTCCGGCGCACCGCATTCATCCACGTGAACATGCGCAAGTTCATGACACATCACCGCCCCATGGGACGGCGTGAGCGTGGCGAGAGCAAGGGCATTTGCCGCCGTGCCGGTCACCACCGGAAAGACAGCCACCTCACGCTCGAACAATTCGGAAAAGCGCCGCGTCAGGCGCGTGGTCACGTCGTCGGCGCCGTAAGAAGCCGCCGTGCCGCCATTGACGCGGGACAGTGCCTCCAGAATTTCCGGTGCCGCGCCGGCTGCATTGTCGCTCGTGAAATCCATCGCCATCCTCATTTTCCGCGCGAGTATTCACGAATATGCGGCATCTGTCAGGCGACGGCTTCAACGCGCTCCGGCTTTCCGGACCAGAACCAGGCCATGCTGGGCCGCGACAGGCCGAGCATCATTCCGCCAAGCGCGGCCGGATGAAGCCAGAGCTGGTCGGAGGGAAGATGCGGCGAACGGTCGGTGGGCCTGTCCAGGGTATATCCCGCTCCCGCCGCCATGGCGCGCTCGGCGATCAGATTGATCTGCGAGGTTTCGGCGAAAGCCATATAGAGGCTCTGGCCGAATTTCCGGAAATAGCGGTCCATCGTGGTGCCGGGCGTTGTCGGCTCGATGACTTCCAGCCGGTCGAGCTTGTCCTTCTTGAACAGTGTCAGCGTGCCGCGATAGCCGAATTTGTCGGATACGATTTCCGAGTAGTTGCCGCCGTCGAGGCCGAAAAGCTCGTTGAGCTGGCGTGCCACTCCCGGCGTATCGGCGGAAAGCAGCGTCGCTTCATATAGAAAGTCGATGAGACCGGCAGGCGCCCGAGCCTCATCGCCGCTCAACACCACGCGCAGGCCCTCGATCCCCGTGTCCGCAACATCGAGATGGAGCTGGCCACCCTCGCTGAGTGGCGCGATACCCTTGCCGCGAAGCCGTGCTTCAAGGGCGGGAAGATCGGCGCTCGCCGCCCCCGCCGCATATAAATGTCCGCCGCGCCGGGCCACAGCATCCGCAATCTTCCCCGTCCCATCCGGCTCCAGCAATTCGACGGCGCCTGTGCCGATGCGCAAGGTCAGACGTTTGGCGGCAAGCCCGCTGATCCGGTCCTCGCCTTCGGGTTCGGCGCCCAGAATGTCGACCCAGCCCTGAGATGCTTTCTTTATATCCGGCACCGCCAGTTGCACCCTGTCGATCCTGCTCAACATTCGCCTCTCCCGCTTGTTCTTGCCCCGAAAGCATGTCAGAGACAGTTGCGAGGCGAAACTGTGGATTTTTCCCCATAATATCTGTCGTTTAGCCCGCTCCGCTATAGGTCAGCATTCCTGTCTTATTTGCTTGATTCAAACCGGCGGGTTTGGCATGATCCGGCCACTGGCAAAGCTTGGCTTTTCCGGTGCGAACGGCCGACCCGAAAAGGGCACGGCCGACCCAGTAAGCCTCGGCTCCGGGCAATAGGAGCACCAAGCAGAAAGCTCCGTCGGAGATGGCGGCACTGCAAGGGTATGCGAAGAGCGCCGCTCGTCCGATTGATGGGAGGCGTCCCGGGCATACCGGAAGGTGGACCGCGAAAGCGGTCCGGCGGTGACTTGTCTCGCCGGAATTTCGGGCCGGGACTTTTGCGATAACGCGCGATCCGCTAGCGTCCCCGGCCCCGAGGAATCGGGGCTCCGGCCGGAAGGTTCGGGGAGGAGGCGGCGTGCGGATAGAGAAATGAGAGGCGACCTGCCTCGCGAATGGGCCTGAAGTCCCAGGAGCAGGTCTGGGTGGAAGGATTGATGGGTATGACGCAGAAGCGGGACGACATGAGCCGGTATCCGGCCACGCATCTGGCAGGACTGCCGGAAGCGCAGGGTCTCTATGACCCCCGTAATGAACATGATGCCTGCGGCATCGGCTTCGTGGCGAACATCCACAATCGAAAATCGCACAAGATGATCGAGGATGGACTGCGCATTCTCGAGAACCTCGAGCATCGCGGTGCTGTCGGCGCCGACCCCAAGGCGGGCGACGGCGCGGGCATCCTCATTCAGATTCCGGACGCGTTTTTCCGCAAGGAAGCGAAGAAGCTCGGCTTCGAGCTTCCCGCGGAAGGCCATTATGCCGTCGGCCACATGTTCCTGCCGAAGGACCCGGCGGAGCGCCAGAAGATTTGCACGCTTGCCGAAAAGGTCATCGTCGAGGAAGGCCAGGTCTTCCTGGGCTGGCGCGACGTGCCTATCGACAATTCGGATCTCGGCTATTCCGTAAAGCCGACCGAGCCCTTCCACCGGCAGGTCTTTGTCGGCCGCGGCACGTCCTGCAAGGACCAGGATGCTTTCGAGCGGAAACTCTTCGTCATCCGCAAGCGCATCTTCAACACGCTCTTCCATGAAGGCGGCACGATACCGAAGGGGCTCTATATCGCCTCCCTTTCGTCGCGCACCCTTGTCTACAAGGGCATGCTGATGGCGGCCCAAGTCGGCAAGTATTACACCGACCTGACCGACCCCGACATGGTGACGGCGCTTGCGCTCGTTCACCAGCGGTTCTCCACCAACACATTCCCGACCTGGAGCCTCGCGCACCCCTTCCGCATGGTCTGCCACAATGGCGAGATCAACACGAAGCGCGGCAACGTGAACTGGATTCAGGCGCGCTATTCGTCGATGCAGTCGGATCTTCTGGGCGACGACCTGAAGAAGCTTTGGCCGATCGCCGTCGAAGGCCAGTCGGACACGGCCTGCTTCGACAACGCGCTCGAACTTCTCGTCATGGGCGGCTATTCGCTGTCGCATGCGATGATGATGCTCATTCCCGAAGCCTGGGCGGGCAACCCCCTCATGGATGCGGAACGCCGCGCCTTCTACGAGTATCACGCCGCGCTGATGGAGCCGTGGGACGGCCCCGCCGCCGTGGCCTTTACCGATGGCCGCCAGATCGGCGCGACGCTCGACCGCAACGGCCTGCGGCCCGCGCGCTATTACGTTACCGACGACGGCGACGTGATGATGGCGTCCGAAATGGGCGTACTGCCGGCACCTGAAGAAAAGATTGTCGAGAAGTGGCGCCTGCAACCCGGCAAGATGCTGCTGATCGACCTTGAGCAGGGCCGGATCATTTCCGATGCCGAAATCAAGGCGCAGCTCGCGAAGCTCCATCCTTATCAGGACTGGTTGAACGCGACGCAGATCCAGCTTGAAGACATGCCGGCGCCCATCCTGCCGGCGACGCAGCCGACATATGCCTCGTTGCTCGATACGCAGCAGGCCTTCGGCTACACGCAGGAAGACATCAAGTTCTTGATGACGCCCATGGCGATGGAAGGCCAGGAAGCCGTCGGCTCGATGGGCACCGACACGCCCATCTCCGCGCTCTCCTCGAAGTCGAAGCTGCTCTATACCTATTTCAAGCAGAACTTCGCGCAGGTGACGAACCCGCCGATCGACCCGATCCGCGAAGAACTGGTGATGTCCCTCGTCTCGTTCATCGGGCCGCGGCCGAACCTGCTCGACCTCGAAGGCATGTCCTCGGTGAAGCGCCTCGAAGTGCGTCAGCCGATCCTGACCAATGAGGATCTCGAAAAGATCCGCATGATCGGCGAAGTCGCCGACAATCACTTCCGTACGCAGACGCTCGACATCACCTATGATGTGAACCGCGGCGCGGAAGCGATGGCGGAAATGGTGGAGCGGCTCGGCGCACGTGCACAGGAAGCCGTGGAACAGGGCTACAACATTGTCATCCTGTCGGACCGGCTGGTTTCGGCTGACCGTGTTGCCATCCCGGCTCTGCTCGCGACCTCGGCCGTTCATCACCATCTCATCCGGCAGGGCCTGCGCACGTCCGTCGGTCTCGTCGTCGAAACGGGCGAAGCGCGTGAAGTGCATCACTTCGCCTGCCTGGCGGGCTATGGCGCCGAAGCGATCAACCCCTATCTCGCCTTCGAGACGCTGGCCAGCATGGTTCCGCATCTCGACGAGGGCCTGACGCGCCGCGAAGTTGAAAAGCGCTACATCAAGGCTGTCGACAAGGGCCTGCTCAAGGTCATGTCCAAGATGGGCATCTCGACCTACCAGTCCTATTGCGGCGCACAGATTTTCGACGCCATCGGCCTGCGCAGCGACTTTGCCGCCAAGTACTTCACCGGCACCGTATCCATGATCGAAGGCGTCGGCATCGAAGAGATCGCGGAGGAGACCATCCGCCGTCACCGCCTGGCATTCTCCGACGCGCCTGTTCTGAAGAACGCACTTGAAGTGGGCGGCGAATATGCCCTGCGCATCCGCGGCGAAGACCACGCATGGACCTCGGACAGCGTCCGCGACCTGCAGCATGCCGTGCGCGGCAACAGCCAGGACAAGTACCGTTCCTTCGCGCGCCAGATCAACGAGCAGAACGAGCGCCTGTTGACCATCCGCGGCCTGTTCGAGATCAAGAACGCCGAAGACGACGGACGCAAGCCGATTGCCGTCGATGAAGTCGAACCTGCCGTCGAGATCGTCAAGCGCTTCGCGACGGGGGCAATGTCCTACGGTTCGATCAGCCGCGAGGCGCACACCACGCTCGCCATTGCCATGAACCGCATCGGCGGCCGCTCCAACACGGGCGAAGGCGGCGAGGAAGCCGACCGTTTCGTGCCGATGCCGAACGGCGACAGTATGCGCTCGGCGATCAAGCAGGTGGCCTCGGGCCGCTTCGGCGTAACGGCGGAATATCTCGCCAATGCCGACATGATCCAGATCAAGATGGCGCAGGGCGCAAAGCCCGGCGAAGGCGGACAGCTGCCTGGCCACAAGGTTGACGCGGTGATCGCCAAGGTGCGTCACTCGACGCCGGGCGTCGGCCTTATCTCGCCGCCGCCGCACCATGACATCTATTCGATCGAAGATCTTGCCCAGCTCATTTTCGACCTGAAGAACACGAACCCCGCCGCGCTCGTCTCAGTGAAGCTCGTGTCGGAAGTGGGCGTCGGCACGGTTGCCGCCGGCGTTTCCAAGGCCCGCGCCGACCATGTGACGATCTCGGGCTTCGAGGGCGGCACGGGTGCCTCGCCGCTGACCTCCATCAAGCATGCGGGTAGCCCCTGGGAAATCGGTCTCGCCGAGACGCATCAGACGCTTGTGATGAACCATTTGCGCAGCCGCATCACCGTGCAGGTCGATGGCGGGCTCCGCACCGGCCGGGACGTCATCATCGGTGCGCTGCTCGGCGCCGACGAATTCGGCTTCGCCACCGCTCCGTTGATCGCGGCCGGCTGCATCATGATGCGCAAGTGCCATCTGAACACCTGCCCCGTCGGCGTGGCCACGCAGGACCCGGAGCTACGCAAGCGGTTTGTCGGCACGCCCGAACACGTCATCAACTACTTCTTCTTCGTCGCCGAGGAAGTCCGCGAATTGATGGCGGCAATGGGCTACCGCACGTTCAACGAAATGATCGGGCAGATGCAGATGCTCGACAAGCGCAAGGTCGTCGAGCACTGGAAGGCGAAGGGGCTCGATTTCTCCAGGCTCTTCCACAAGCCGCCGCCCAGCCCCGGCGTCGAAATCTACCGTTCGGAAGCTCAAGACCACCGGATCGACGATGTCCTGGATCGCCGACTCATTGCCGAGGCGCAGGATGCTATCGAGCACAAGAAGCCGGTACAGATCGAACTCCCGATCAACAATACCGATCGCGCGACGGGCGCCATGCTCTCCGGCGAAATCGCGAAGCGGCATGGCCATGCGGGCCTACCGGACGAGACGATCCATGTGAAGCTCAAGGGCACCGCGGGCCAGAGCTTCGGCGCCTGGGTCGCAGCAGGCGTCACCCTCGAACTCGAAGGTGAAGCCAACGACTATGTCGGCAAGGGCCTTTCCGGCGGACGCCTCATTGTCTACCCGCCCGCCAATTGCCGCATCGTGCCGGAAGAAAGCATCATTGTCGGCAACACCGTTCTCTACGGCGCGATCAACGGCGAATGCTATTTCCGTGGCGTTGCCGGCGAGCGCTTCGCCGTCCGCAACTCCGGCGCTATCGCCGTTGTTGAAGGCACCGGCGATCACGGCTGCGAATACATGACGGGCGGCATCGTCGTCGTGCTCGGCGAAACCGGCCGCAACTTCGCGGCCGGCATGTCGGGCGGCATCGCCTATGTGCTCGACGAAGACGGCAAGTTCGAACAACGCTGCAACCTCGCCATGGTCGATCTCGAGCCGGTGAAGGAAGAGCACGACATCATGGAGCGGCGTCGCCACCAGACCGGCGATCTCGAGAGCCACGGCCGTGTCGACGTGATGAGCGACATGACCCGGTTCGATGCCGAGCGTCTGCACCAATTGATAGAGAACCATGCGCATTACACGAATTCGTCTCGTGCGCAGGCTATTCTGAATAACTGGGAAGCCATGCTGCCCAAGTTCCGCAAGGTGATGCCGGTGGAATACCGCCGCGCCCTGAAGGAAATGCAGCGCGCGCAGGAAACTGCGCAAGCCATGGCCGTAGCGGGAGAGTAAGTGTTGGGAAAGATCACAGGCTTTCTGGAAATCGACCGGCAGGACCGCAAGTATCTGCCGGCCGCGGACCGCATTCGCAATTACAACGAGTTCGTCATTCCGCTCGCCGAGGAGGCGATAAAGGACCAGGCGGCGCGCTGCATGGATTGCGGCATTCCCTATTGTCACAACGGTTGCCCGGTGAACAACCAGATCCCGGACTGGAACGACCTCGTCTATCATTCGGATTGGGCGGAAGCGTGCCGCAACCTTCACTCGACGAACAATTTTCCCGAGTTCACCGGCCGCATCTGCCCCGCCCCATGCGAGGCGAGCTGCACGCTGAACCTCACGGACGCGCCCGTAACGATCAAGACGATCGAATGCGCGATCGTCGACCGGGGCTGGAAGGAAGGCTGGATAGCGCCGCAGGTTCCGGCCGCGAAGACGGGAAAGCGTGTTGCCATCGTCGGGGCGGGCCCCGCAGGCATGGCCGCTGCCCAGCAGCTTGCGCGGCGCGGCCACGAAGTTCACCTTTTTGAAAAGCATCAGAAGGCCGGCGGCCTGCTTCGCTATGGCATTCCGGACTTCAAGATGGAGAAGCTCCACATCGACCGGCGTGTCGCGCAGATGGAAGCCGAGGGCGTGGTCTTCCAGTATGGCGTCCATATCGGCGTCAACAAGGATGCGAAAGCGCTGCTCGCCGAGTTCGACGCCGTTATCTTGACAGGTGGCTCCGAGAAGCCGCGCGATCTGCCGGTGGAAGGCCGCGAGCTTTCCGGCATCCACTTCGCCATGGAATTCCTGCCGCAGCAGAACCGCCGTGTGTCCGAGGAATCGATCGGCCAGGTCGAACCGATCCTCGCCGGCGGCAAACATGTCGTGGTGATCGGCGGCGGCGACACCGGCTCCGACTGTATCGGGACCTCGTTTCGTCAGGGCGCGGTGTCCGTGACGCAGCTCGAGATCATGCCCGCGCCGCCGGAGAGAGAGAACAAGCTGCTCACCTGGCCCGACTGGCCACTCAAGATGCGGACATCGTCGAGCCAGGCGGAAGGCGCCACGCGCGATTTCGCGGTGATGACCCGTCGCATCATCGGCAAGAACGGTCACGTCACCGCAATCGAATGCGTGCGTGTGGACGAGAAGATGCAGCCGGTGGCCGGCAGCGAATTCGAGATCAAGGCCGACCTCGTGCTGCTCGCCATGGGCTTCGTGCACCCCGTTCACGAAGGCATGTTGAAGGAACTGGACATCCAGCTCGATCAGCGCGGCAACGTGGCTGCCGACACCGCAACCTACAAGTCGAACCTCGGCAAGGTGTTTGCGGCCGGAGACATGCGCCGAGGCCAGTCGCTCGTCGTATGGGCCATCCGCGAAGGCCGCCAGGCTGCCCGCGAGGTAGACCTGTTCCTCATGGGGGAAACGACACTTCCGCGCTGACAGAATGACAACGCGACACGTCAAAGCCCTCGTGAAAAACTCGCGGGGGCTTTTTACATGAACGGAGCGAAGCTCGATGCGCCCTGCCCTGCAAGACTATGCCGACGGCATTCGCGTGATGCTGCCCCTCATCCCGGGTTCCATACCCTTCGGCATGATCGCGGGCGCGGTGGCGGCGGAGGTGAAACTTTCTGCCGCGCAAGGCATAGGCGCATCCATCATCATGTTTGCGGGCACGGCACAACTCGCCACCATGCAGCTCATTGCAGAAAACGCGCCCGCCCTGGTCGTCGTCCTGACCGGGCTCGTCATCAATTTACGGTTTGCCATGTACAGCGCATCGCTGGCGCCTCACTTCGCCGGACTCTCCAGTGCGAAGCGCAACCTGCTCGCCTATGTGATGACGGACCAGTCCTACGCTCTCAGCATCACGCGCTTTGCACGTGACAACGAAATGAGCGGCGCGGCGAAATTCCGCTTCTATATCGGCGGTGCGCTCCTCATGTGGGTTTTCTGGATCGCCGCCACCGCCGCGGGCTATTTTCTCGGCAACAAGGTGCCGCCCAGCTGGTCGCTGGATTTCGTCGTACCGCTGAGCTTCCTCGCGCTTCTCGTTCCCGGCATTCGAGATAGCTCGACGGCAACGGCCGCCGCTGTCGGTGCTGGCATCGCGGTCGCTGCCTGGACCCTGCCGTTCAACCTCGGACTCTTCCTCGCAGCCATGTGCGGGATCGCGGCAGGCTATATCGTGGAAAACAGGTCTAGCCGCAAGGACCTGGACGCCGGGAAGGATTTATGATGGACAGCAATACCGTCTGGCTCATCATCATTGCTGTTGGCATCGGCACTTTCGCGCTGAGATTGTCGTTCATCCAGCTCGCAGGCCGCGTTGCTCTTCCCGCGTGGGCAGCGCGGGCGTTGCGTTTCATACCGGCCGCAGTATTGAGCGCCATCATCCTGCCGGCCGTCTTGCGCGGCGCCGATGGCTCCCTCGACATAGCGATCGATAATCCTCGCCTCATCGCCGGCGCGTTCGCCACCCTGATCGCATGGTGGACGAAGAGCGTGCTTGCAACGCTCGCGGCCGGCATGTGCGCTCTCTGGATTCTTCAGGCTATTTTCTAGGAGCTTCAGCCCTGCCGGTCATTCAACATACCGCGCAGAAGCCCCACACCATTTCTGGTTCTCGCCCGCTCACCGTCGAGACGGGACCTGACCTCCGACCATTCCGTACGGCGCAGTTCGGCTATGCCTTCGTCCATGTAATGGGCAGGCGCATCGAAGCCGTTCTTCGACATCTGTTCGTGCCATGTGCTGGAGAGCGCCACCACCGCATTCTGCAAAGGCCCGACCTCAAAGCCGTTTACCCAGGTCACGAGCCTCTCGCTGCTGAACACGAGTAGAAGAACGACGACAATCGCGAAGGCGCGCGCTACACGCGCGACTGCCCGCCGCGTTTCCTCCGCATCCTTGAGTTCCGCGCGAGATGCGGCTTCCCATCCGTCATCCAGTTCGTTTTCTATGTCGCGAAGCAAATCGAGCATGGCGGCCTCAGAACTGGAAATAGATGAAAGGTGCGACGCCCTCCGGCGCGAGCGCCCAGATGAGCCAGATACCGCCGCCAAGCAGCATTCCGAGCACGGGTGACGGTAACCACTGGATGCCGCGCGCGAGCCAACGGCCGAGATGGCGCGGCGTGAACTGGAAGAACATCGCGAGCAAAATCAATCCAACGACGAAGGGCGTTGCATACTGGCTCGTCTCCGACCAGCGGAAGAAACCGGCGAGATAACTGCCCGCGGTCGAGAAGCTGTCGGCCCGAAAGAATATCCAGGCGAAGCAGACGAGATGGAAAGTCCAGACAATGCCGACAAGATGCTGCGCACCATTGCCGATGGACGCCAGTATCCCGGCATGAACGGGATGCGCGGGCGCGAATTCATCCAGCTTCCTTCGCGCGAAGCGTTCCAGCGCAAGCATGCTGCCGTGAAACGCACCCCAGAATACGAACGTCCATGCTGCACCATGCCAGATGCCACCGAGAAACATCGTCAGGAAAAGATTGCGGTAGGTTCTGGCTTCCCCGTGACGGTTGCCGCCAAGCGGCACATAGAGATAGTCGCGAAGCCATGTGGAAAGGGAAATGTGCCAGCGCCGCCAGAAATCCTGAAGGCTCGATGCACGATAGGGCTGGTCGAAGTTTTCAAGGAAGCGATAGCCGAGAAGCGCCGCCACACCAATCGCGATATCGCTGTAGCCCGAAAAATCACAATAGATCTGGATTGCATAGCCATAGATGCCGACGAGAAGATCGAGCGCACCGACGGCAGAGGGATCGAAAAAAACCGGGTCGACCAGCTCGGTCGCCAGATAATTCGCGATCACCATCTTCTTTGCCAGTCCCGACAGGATCAGCACCACGCCGACATCGATATGCGCCCGGGTGAGCGCCACCGGCCGGTGCAGCTGCGGCAGAAAATCCGCCGCGCGCACAATCGGTCCCGCGACGAGCTGCGGGAAGAAGGAGATGTAAAGCATGACGTTGACGAGCGACTGCTCAGCCTTCACATGCCCTCGATAGACATCGACGACGTAAGAGATGCCCTGAAAGGTGAAGAAGGAAATGCCGACAGGCAGGATCACCTGCATGAACGGTAGATCCCTCTCGAGCCCTGCCGTTTCAAGAACGGCGGCAAACGATGTCAGGAAGAATCCGTAATATTTGAAGAAACCGAGGATCGAGAGGCCTGCCGCAACGGCGACGCCGACGATCAGTTTTCGAAGCGCCACCCCTTCTGTCCGCGCCAGGGCGAGACCGGCCAGATGATTGATGAGCGTCGAAAGAAACAGCAGGCCGAGAAAACGCCAGTCCCACCAGCCATAAAAGAAATAGCTGGCGGCGAGCAGCACAAGCTTTCGGATTTCCGGCTTCCAGCGCACGGCCCAGCTGACCGTGAACACGATCAGAAAAAATATGCCGAACTCGATGGTCGGAAAAAGCATGCCGTCCGCCACTCACGCACATGTCGCCCAAACTAACCATCAGGGGGGCATGACGGCATTAACTGCATATTCCCCGGACAGACCGAAAAGCTCAATAACTCAATGCATTTATAGTTAATCCGGCGATGGTTTCGTGGGCGCACAAACACCCTCGCCATGCAAGCCGGTCATCAAAGCCTCCCATAGACGCGCCGATAGCCGCTCTGCCCCTTTCCGCCGCAGATGAACCCGGTCGGCATACATCAAAGGCGGAGAAGCACGCGCCCAATCATCGGCGCTGCACCGCCCGCCCATCGCCGCCGCACCATCCCAGAAAAAGCCGCCACGCCCCTCAGCCAGGGCACGCTGTGCATCGCGCAAGAGGGCGAGTTTCGGCGGCGTGGCCCAGCCGCCGCTGCAGGCTTCGCCTGACCCGCGTCGCGCGCCATCGAACGGTCCCAGCAGGGCGATGGACGCTTCAGGCGCCGCCGACGCCATAAGACTGATGAAGCCGCCGAGCAGGGCGCTGTAGGCTTCAACGTCGAGGCCGTTATTGTATCCCTCATTGGTGCCGTAGCCGAAAATGACAAGGTCCGGCTTCAGCGCCGCCACCTGCGCGCCGACAATATCCTTGTCCCACCGGTTGGTGATCGCTGCCGTCGCGGCAACGATGCCGTAGCTATCATAGCGAACGCCGGCCCCTTTGCGCGCCACCGCCCAACCGAGAAGATGCACAGGGCCGGAACCCGACGGCCGCAACGTAGCGCGGCGCGCATCCGCCGCCGGCACGGTAATCCGCAACAGGCCGGGCTTTGCCATGCGCGTCGCAAGCTTCAAGGCAGCGGCATTGTCGAGCTTCAGCAGCACGGCGCCCGTATCCGGCCCGCCATAGAGCTCGAGTTCGATCCGCGAGAACGGCTCGGCCGCTTCGAGAGTCATCACTGCATCGGATGTTTCGGCGCTTGCGCGAAATCCTTGCAAGCCAAACGGCCCGGAGGCATCGGCGGGCAAGCTTGAGGCGATACTCCATGGGCCCGTCATCGCGAGGTTGAAGCCGTCGGGCGCGTAGTATTGGAACGGCACGCCCGGCATCAGCCCGCGGCCTGCACTGCCGAACCGTTCCTCCCAGCGGGTGCGCAAGCCGCGCGTGAACGTGTCGAGAGAGATGTGGCTGTCGCCGAGATGAAGAATGGTGAGGGGGCGCGAGCGTTCCCCCGCCTCTATATCTCTTATCGCCGAATGAAATTGTTCAAGGCCGCGTGGAGAATTTTCACATTCGGCCGCTTGCAATGGCGTAACGAAAGCCGCGAACACCGCTAATGCGAAGCGTGGGACGCAACGCGCCGCGCGCTTTCGACTAGTTTGTCGCGCCAAGCCAGAGCCAATCGTCGGATCGGCCGGGCCGCCTGTCCGCCATGTCATACTTCGCCTCGCCGGGCGTTGCCGTTGTTTCTTCCACGGCGCGCAGCATCACTGGCGCGGTGGTAGCGATGCGCGGAGCCGTAGCCTCCGTGATGTCGGCCAGGATCGCATCCGCAACCTTTCCGCTCAGAAGTTCATAGCCCGCCATCGTGAAATGGATGCCGTCTTCCGCGCGGAGGAGACGCGTGCGGCCGAAACGGTCCTCGCCATAGGCGGTGTAGCTTCCGTCGGCGCCCGATGCGAGGCCCTCGGTTCGCACGAAGTCCACACCATTGGCGAGCGCCCGCTCCTCGAATATTTCGTTGAAGCTCGCCATATCGGCACCGAAGCGCGGGCTGCGCATCACCGGCAATTGGAGCCAGTAAATACGGGCACCCGTTGCCTGCAGCGTCGCTGTGAAGTCATCGACGCGACGCTTGTAGACCTCGCGCCAGTTATCGTCGAAAAGCGCATAGCGCACGCCGTTTTCGACGATCGGCTGACGGTCGTTGGTGCCCATGACGACGACGGCGATGTCGATTTTCGTCTCCGCCGCGATCTCGCGGACGGCCTCGTTCCAGTCGTAATAATCCTGACGTGAAAAGCCTGTGGCGACGCGGGATTTCTTGATGACGTTGAACCGTTTGTCCTGCCGCAGCACGTGATAGAGGCCCGCCCACATACCGTCGCCGAGCGAGTCTCCCAGCACGACGACGTTGTAACGATCCGTCTTCGCCGCCGGAGCGGAAACCGCAAGCTCTTGTTTTTGTTCAGGAATATCGACCGGAGGCGTGATCAGCGCCGCGCTCTCGACAGAGGGAGGCGCGAGACGCAGCGGCTCCGCTTGCGCGCTTGCCCACCAGAAGGCGGCGAGCGGCAGCACGAAAGCGAGTGCCAGCGCGAGACGCAGCCGGCTTCCCGATTCGGATTTCACGATGGCCCGCCCCGCCATTTCGCCCCCAAGACACTCAAAATACTCAACGATTCCAGGCAGTTGTGACGCATATCCGCCGCCGCAACTTTTTCCGCCGCATGGCCCTGCTGTGCAGACATCATGCCCGCCGGAAGCCACCCCTGATGGCCCGGAATGGGACAAATCTTAAACCTGTGGCGGTCCATTTGCCTAGACCGTCATCAAACTGTCACCGGACTGTCATGAAGAAAAACCGGGCGGCGCCATCGCGGTTCCGGAAAATATTTAATCCCCGGTTTTGGCCTAGGTCGCGGTGCGGAGAAGTTCCGAGACGACGCGCTCAAGGTCCTTGAGCGAGGCGCAGGTGACCGCCTTGTCGCAATAGGGCTGGAGCTTGCGCATTTCGCTGTCCCCGGAATTCCACATCGTGCGCGGCTCCGGGTTGAGCCAGATGACGCGGCGGGCGCGGGCGTGAATCTTTTTCAGGATATCGCCGCGCGGGTCGCCATAGTTGGAGCGGGCATCGCCGAGGATGATGACCGTGGTGCGATGGTCGACATCATCGAGTGCGATGTTTTCGAAATCCATCAGCGCCTGACCGTAATCCGTGGAGCCGCTGCCGAAGTCCCGCAATACCTCGACCAGCGCATTTTCCAGCGTCTCGCGCTCGAACAATTCCGTGGTCTCGCCAAGCTGGCCGGAAAAAGCGAAACTGCGGACGCCCGGCAGAACCTCCTGCAGCGAATAAAGGAACATGAGCAGGAAGCGCGCCACCTGCGCGACCGACCCGGACACATCGCAAACCGCCATGACCTTCGGACGGTCGATCTTCGTCTTCTTCCAGATCGTGTGGAACAAGAGCCCGTCGAACTCGATATTGGCGCGGATCGTGCGCCGGACATCGAGCGTTCCCCGCCGCGCCACCTTCTTGCGCCGTGAGTGGAGCGCGATCAGCCGCTTCGCCATCTTGCGAACCAGCTCACGCATGATCCGCATATCGGAACGGTCGATGTTGGAGAGGCGCACTTGCGAGAGAACCTCCTCACGCAACTGCCGTCCGGCATTGGCGGTGAAGATTTCGAGCTGCTTCTCGACATAGTCGCGAACCTGCCCGCGCAACTCGTCGCGCGCCTCGCGCAAGCGTCCGGCGCCTGCTTCGTTGCCGCGCCGCTCGCGATTGTCGATCTCGTCATTGAGACCGTCGAGCCCCATGATTTCCATGATGCGGCGCGTATACATGCCGCGCTGCGTGAAAAGCCTTATGCGGTTCAGTTGCGCGCGGCGCGCACCCTCGGCAAGCGCCATCTGCAATTCGGCCTGGTCGCCACGCTCAAGCATTGCCACGAGATCGGGCGAGGGCGGCGCATCGGCATCGCCTTGCCGCTCGCCGCTCGTGCCGCCGCCGCCCGGCGCTGGCATACCGCCCGACTGCGAACCCTCTTCGCCATCCTCGCTGTCGCCCTCGCCGCCGTCACTCTCCTGCGGCTCCGCCTCTTCGCTGTTTTCATTGGCGGCAGGGGGCCGGTCCTTGAACTGCTCGAAGGAGAAGAAGGTATCGAAGGTCTCCTCGAAAGCCTGCTTCTCATCCTCGCTTTTGGCGAGCACCTGCGACAAGGCATTGCGAAGTGTCTGCCTGTCGTCGAGGCCGACGATCCCCACGACATTGCCGGCGTCGATCGACTCCGAGGTCGAGACACGAATATCGGCCGCGCGAAGCGCCCTGATGAAATCGCCGAGGACTTCGCTCATGGGAGAAGCCCCTACCCCGCCTGCACGGCTTTCGACACCAGTGCGTTCACCTCGCCATCGACATTGTCGATGTCGTCCTGGAATTTCAGCAGCACGTTGAGCGTGTTGCGGACGAGATCGGCGTCGAGTTCGCGGGCATGGAGGAGGACCATGGTGCGCGCCCAGTCGATGGTCTCGCTCACCGCCGGAAGCTTCTTCAGGTCGAGCTGGCGCACCCCCTGCACGAAGGCGACAAGCTGCGTGCGCAGACGCGCCTCCATTTCCGGCACGCGCGACGCGATGATGCGCTGCTCCAGATCGGAATCCGGGAACGGAATGTAGAGATGCAGGCAGCGGCGCTTCAGCGCGTCGCCGATCTCGCGCGTGTTGTTGGAGGTGAGGAAGACGATCGGCGTCGTGCGCGCCTTGATCGTGCCGAGCTCGGGAACGGAAATCTGGTAGTCGGAGAGAAGCTCCAGCAGGAAAGCCTCGAACTCGTCATCCGACTTGTCGATTTCGTCGATCAGCAGCACCGCACCGCCCGGCTGCCAGAGCGCCTTGAGAAGCGGACGCGGCTCAAGAAATTCTTCCGAAAAGAAGGTGTCGTCGAAATCATGCAGCCGCGCCATGGACTCCTTCAAGCCCTGCGCGCCCGACATCAGATCACCGAGCTTCTCCTTCAGCACCTGCGTATAGAGAAGCTGCTTGCCGTATTTCCACTCGTAAAGCGCCTTCGCCTCGTCGAGACCTTCATAGCACTGGAGACGGATGAGCGGCTTGCCGACAAGCTCCGCCGTCGCCTTGGCGAGCTCGGTCTTGCCGACGCCGGGCGGGCCTTCGATGAGCAGCGGCTTTTGCAGTTTTTCCGCGAGAAAGAGCGAGGTGGCGATATGCGCGTTGCAGATATAGCCGCGGCTCTCGAACCCCTTGCGGACGGCCTCGATTTCCGCGTGAGCGCCTGTTTCTTCGACTTTATTCAACTGAACGACGAGAGGCGCGACGGCCCCTTCCCTGATTGGTGTAATTTTTATTGGGGCAACCTAGCACAGCGCGACAAGGCCCCGTCATGCCAAAGCCTCCCCATTCTGTACAGGCCCGGCAGCCATGTTGAACGCCCTTGAACACATCAGGCGAAGAGGATATCACGGCCGTTTTTGCCAAAACTCGCCCATTGGGTTGATTTTAATTGAAAAACTCGCCCATTGGGTTATATTCAATTCATGCAGACGGTGGCCGAGACCAGCATCTTCCAGAAACGCGCGGCGGCCCTTCTGAGCGAGGACGAATACAGCGAGTTGATCGCGTTTCTTGCCGAAAATCCGGAAGCGGGCGATGAGATCGTGGGAACGGGCGGCGTGCGCAAGGTCCGTTTTGCCGCCGGTGGCAAAGGTAAAAGTGGCGGCGCCCGGGTCATCTATTACTACTACGCCGAGAACGCCCCGCTTTATGCGTTGATGATCTACGACAAGAACGAAAAGGCCGACCTCTCCGCCGCGGATCGAAAGGCAGTTTCGGTCCTGGCCGCCGCGATCAAGAAAGCGGCGAAACAGAGAAAGTAGAAGAGGAGTATCGACAGTGAGCGATTTCGCCAAGGAACTCATCTCTTCCATGGAAGAGGCGCTCGAACATGCCAGGGGCGGCAAGACCGGCGTCCGTGTTCATACGGTTGCACCCGTGGATGTGAAAAAGGCCCGCAAGGCGCTGAAGATGACGCAGCCTGATTTCGCGCGGCTTGTCGGCACCAGCGTTTCCGGTTTGCAGAAATGGGAGCAGGGAAAGCGGCAGCCGGGCGGGGCGGCGCGAACGCTCATCACGCTTATCATGCGCGCGCCAGAAGCGGTGCGGGACGCTCTCGAGGAACGCGACGAAAAACTGTCGGCCTGATCACGCCTTGACCAACTCTCCCATCAGCCATTGTTGGTGCTGGTGGATCGCCGCTTCGAGAGGGCTGAGGCGGCCGGGCACCGCCATGCGGCTTTCAAGCCCTTTCTGAACGCCTTCGCAGGCGGCGATGTCCTCGATATGGACAGCGGTGGCCGCTTCGCGGAGAAATTCCTTCAACGCCTCCGCGTCCGGCACGTCGAGCGAGCGGGGATGGGCGAAGAGATAGATGGTGAGGCGGAAGCTGCCGGCACTTTCGATTTCCATGCGGTACCAGGTGACGGTGTCCACAAAGACGGCGAGCAGCATCGAGGGATAGATGTTGAAGACGGAGAAGCCGCGCCGCGCTTCGTCCGGTATGTCGGGCAGCGGCGGGAAGAGCGGTTCGGAGAGTTCATTACCCTTGTGCGGCATCCGCAATGCCGCGAAGGGGCCGCGCGCCTCATCCGCTTGGGACATGGCGGCCGGGTAATTCGGCTCGAAGGTTTCCGGGTGGATGGCGAAATGGTGATAGGCCTCCATGAAATTGTCGGCCAGCACCTTCCAGTTGTATCGCTGATCGAAGACGACGCGGCCGACGATTTCGAGCTCGTCCATCTTCCAGGGCGCCAGCTCTTCGCCAAGCGGCGCGAGGGCCGCGGCGAGCGGCGCTGCACGCCCGTCGAGATTGACGAAGATGAAACCGTTCCAGACCTCGCAGGCGAAGGAGGGGAGCGCGCAGGCAGCTTCATCGAGCGGCGAGGCGCCCTCCATCAGCGGCGCGGCCATGAGCGCGCCATCCAGCGCATAGGTCCATTTGTGATAGGGGCAGGAAATCGTGCCGGCATTGCCCGCCCCTTCCGCGAGCAGCATGGCGCGGTGACGGCAGACGGCGGAGAGAGCGCGCACGACGCCGTCACGGCCGCGCACGATGAGAAGGGGTTCGCCCGCGACGTCGATGCGGAAACGGTCGCCCGGCTTCGGGATTTCGGCGACATGGCCGACCGAGACCCAGTTGCGGCGGAAGATCCGTTCCTTCTCGGCCTCGAATATCTCCGTCGAGGTGTAGAAGCGGGACGGCAGGAGGCGGGCATCGGCAAGCGGCCGCCCGACGGCGGCTGCGCCTTCCTTCAGGAGTTCCGCGATTGGCTGCATGATCCGCTCCTGTTTCGACCGTTCGGTTGAAATTAGGATGGGAAGCGGGGGAGTGTCAAATGATGTCGTGGGCCTACCCTCCAACACGTCGTCATGGCCCGGCTTGTCCGGGCCATCCACGTCTTCAACTTCCAGAGATGCCGACAAGACGTGGATGGCCCGCATTAAAGCGGGCCATGACGGGGGTGTGTTGAGAGGGTGTCGGGAGAAACGGGACGTGAGTAGATCAACGTCCCCCTCCCCAAACGGCTTTCAGCCGTTTGACCCTCCCACAGGGGGAGGGTGGTAGAATTTGCCAAACGCTTCCCCTACTCCCGGACGATGACCGGGAGTTCGGTGATGCCGCGGATGAAGTTGGAGCGGAGATATTTGGGGTCGCCGACGACTTCGACCTTCTTGAAGCGCTTCATGATCTCTTCCCAGAGGATGCGCAACTGCATTTCGCCGACGCGGTTGCCGATGCAGCGATGGATGCCGAAGCCGAAGGAGAGATGGTGGCGCGCGCCTTCGCGGTCGATCAGGAATTCATTGGCGCGGTCGATCTTGCTGTCGTCGCGGTTGCCCGAGACGTACCACATGGCGACCTTGTCCCACTTCCTGATCTTCTTGCCTCCAAGCTCCGTATCTTCCGTCGCCGTGCGGCACATATGGGCAACCGGGCTCTGCCAGCGGATGATCTCCGAAACCATGTTCGGGATGATGTCCGGGTTTGCGATCAGCTTGGCATATTCATCCGGATACTGATTGAGCGCGAGGACGCCGCCGGTGATGGAATTGCGCGTCGTGTCGTTGCCGCCGACGATGAGGAGCAGCATGTTGCCGAGATATTCGTTCGGCGGCATGTTCTTCGTGGATGGGCTATGCGCGAGCAGCGAGATGAGATCCGAACCCGGATTGGCGAGCCTGTCTTTCCAGACGCCGTCGAAATATTCCCAGCAGTTCCAGAGTTCCTTGAAGCCTTCTTCCGGCGTCTCGAAATATTCCGGATCGCCGAGCCGCTCCACCGTGTCCGACCAGTGAATGAGCTTGTGGCGGTCTTCCTGCGGCACGTTGAAAAGCGTGGCGAGGGTGCGGCCCGTCAGCTCCACCGACACCTGGCGCACCCAGTTGAACGTTTCGCCGCGCGGCAGCGCATCGAGAATGAGGCCGGCGCGCTCGCGGATCAGCGGCTCGAGATCGGCGAGGTTCTGCGGCGTGAACATCGGCTGCACCGCCTTGCGCTGCTCGTCATGCTTGGGCGGGTCTTCCATGATGAACATGGGCAGATAGGTGAGCGGATCGGGCTCTCCCTCGATGCGCTGGCCGCCGAGGCGGATGCCGCCATTTCGGATGTCGGAGGAGAAAATCTTGTGGTTGGTGTCGACATGCATGATGTCTTCGTATTTCGTCACCGACCAATAACGGCCGTAAGGCCCGGTCTCGTTCAGGTGAACCGGGTCTTCCTTTCGCAGCCGCTCGAAATAGGGAAGCACTGTGTTGGCGGCGAAAAGCTCGTCATGCGCGGGGTCGAGTTCTTCGAGCGGAATGGACCAGGGATCCCGATTGACGTCGATCTTCCACTTGGCGGCGAGATCCGCGTTACTCCGCGTGTAATCCCGCCCTACCGACACTTGCTCGCTCATGGCCGCCTCCTCCGGTTGTTGGGGCTTAATGTATGCCTCAAACGGAAAGAATCCAGCGCGACAGATCGCCGTCCCTCTGTGGAGCGGGTCGAAATTTGTAGAGCGCGAAAGGAGGAAATATCGGCGCGAAGTGAAACGCTCAGCGTTTTGCCGCTTCCACCTTCACCGAGTCCATGTCTCGTCCATCCGCCAGCACGCCGCGCACAAGGAGCGTGGCGACCTGCTCCGCGGTTTGCGCCATGCGGGCACGGTCTTCGCGCTCGGCCCATGTAACCGAATATTCCGTTGCGGCAAGCATGGCCTGTGCGACGGTGGCGGCATCGCAAGCCACGAATTCGCCTTTCGCGTGACCCTGCTTCAATCGGGCGGCGAGCCAGGCGAGAAGTTTCTGGCGCTGCTTCCAATAGGCGCCCATGCGCGCATCCGAGAGGCTGCCATGCGAGAGAAGCCAGGTGCAGTCGTAAGGCGCTGCGCAGAGCAGCTCGATATCGGAACGGAGATAGAGATAGAGCCGCGCGGCCTCGGAGAGCGCCGCCTTGCCGAGCCGCCGCTGCGTGGCGAGCGCGGGCGCGAGCACATCCTCGACCATCGCATGGACGATCTCTTCCTTGGAGGGGAAGTAGTAGTAGAGGGAGGCCTTCTTCAGCCCCGCCTCAGCCGCGATTTCGCGCACGGAAGCGCCGGCGATGCCCTTGGCACGGAATAGCCGGGCGGCGGCGGCGATGATGTCGGCGCGAGGATCGGCCGAGGGCGCGGCATTGGCGCGAGGTCGCCCGACGGCCCGGCTGCCCGTTTCCGATTTTCCGCTGCTGCCTTTCAACGCCTGCCCCTTCATGCCGCGACGCGAACCGGCCCCGACGCTAGCACAGGCGCCGCCCCTGTTCATGCCCGGACCGGGGGCCGAACGCGACTGCACATGGGCGGCGGTAGCGCCGGGCGGCACCGGCGCTATAATCCCCGCCTCGAAACCCCGGGATATAATCCAGAACGATAAAAGAGGCAGGGAGCGCCATGACCGCAATCAACGATGTCACCACGCTTGAGACGGTGGGCGAAGTCGCCGTACTCACGCTGAATTCGCCGCCCGTGAACGCCCTTTCCGCGCCCGTGCGCGAGGGGATCAACAACGGCATCAAACAGGCGATGGAGAACGACGCCGTGAAGGCGATCGTGCTGATCTGCGAAGGCAAGACCTTCATCGCGGGCGCCGACATCACCGAATTCGGCAAGGCGCCGGCGGGCCCGAGCCTGTTCGATGCGCTCAACATGATCGAATTCGCCTCGAAGCCCGTTATCGCCGCCATCCACGGCACGGCGCTGGGCGGCGGCCTCGAAGTGGCGCTGACCTGCCATTACCGCGTGGCTGTGCCCTCCGCCAAATGCGGATTGCCGGAAGTGAATCTCGGCCTGCTGCCGGGCGCGGGCGGCACGCAGCGCCTGCCGCGCATCGTCGGGCCCGAAAAGGCGCTCGAAATGGTGACGAGCGGGAGCCATGTCGGCGCGAAGAAGTGCCTGGAGATGGGGCTCGTCGACGAGCTGACGGAAGAAGGCAAGCTGCGCGACGGCGCCATCGCCTTCGCGAAGAAGATCGTCGCCGAGAAACGGCCGCTGAAGCGCGTGCGCGACCTGAGCGACAAGGTGGAAGCGGCGCGCGGCAAGCCGGAGATTTTCTCCGAGTTCCGCAAGGCCAACGCCCGCAAGTTCCGCGGCTTCCTCGCGCCCGAATACAACATCCAGTGCATCGAGGCGGCGGTGAACCTGCCTTTCGATGAAGGCATCAAGGTGGAGCAGAAGCTCTTCCGCGAACTCGTCACCGGCACGCAGTCCGCCGCGCAGCGCCATGTCTTCTTCGCCGAACGCCAGGTCTGGAAGCTGCCGGATGTGCCGGCCGACACGCCGACCATCCCCGTCAACAAGGTCGGCATCATCGGCGCCGGCACGATGGGCGGCGGCATCGCCATGAACTTCCTCAATGTCGGCCTCCCCGTCACCATCGTGGAGACGAAGCAGGAAGCGCTCGACCGGGGCATCGCAACCATCCGCAAGAATTACGAGAACTCGGCGAAGAAGGGCCGCTTCTCCATGGAGGAAGTCGAGAAGCGCATGGGGCTTCTCACCGGCTCGCTCGAGATGGAGGCGCTGGCCGACAGCGACCTCGTGATCGAGGCCGTGTTCGAGAACATGGATGTGAAGAAGCAGGTCTTCTCGAAACTCGACGCCATCGTGAAGCAGGGCGCGATCCTCGCCACCAACACGTCCGCCTTGAACATCGACGAGATCGCGACCGCCGTGAAGCGGCCGGAAGCGGTGATCGGCCTCCACTTCTTCTCGCCCGCCAACGTCATGCGGCTCCTCGAAGTCGTGCGCGCCGACAAGACCTCGAAACCCGTCATCGCGACCTCCATGCAGCTCGCGAAGAAGATCGGCAAGATCGCCGCGCTTGTCGGCGTCTGCCCCGGCTTCGTCGGCAACCGCATCCTGGCACAGCGCCAGCGCGAGGCGCAGAAGCTGATCCTCGAAGGCGCCATGCCCTGGGATGTCGACCGCGTGCTCTACGATTTCGGCCTGCCGATGGGCCCCTTCGCCATGTCGGACCTTGCCGGGCTCGATATCGGCTGGTCGAAGGAGAAGTCGCAAGGCGCGACGATCCGCGACGTGCTGTGCGAGATGGACCGCCGCGGCCAGAAGACGGGCGCGGGCTTCTACGATTACGACGAGAACCGCAACGCGAAGCCCTCGCCGGTCGTGGAAAAGATCATCCTCGACTTCGCCCAGAAGAAGGGCATCAACCGCCGCAAGATTTCGGACGACGAGATTCTGGAACGCTGCATCTATCCGATGATCAACGAGGGCGCAAAGATCCTCGAGGAGGGCAAGGCGATCCGTTCCTCCGACATCGACATCGTCTGGATCAACGGTTACGGCTTCCCGGTCTATCGCGGCGGCCCGATGTTCTACGGCGACACGGTGGGCGCCGACAAAGTGCTCGCCAAGATGAAGGAATTCCAGGCGCAGATGGGCGACGACTTCAAGCCCGCGGCGCTTCTGGAAAAGATCGTCGCGGAAGGCAAGAAGTTCTCGGACTTCTGATCGAATGACGGGGCGGCACCGCAAGGGCCGCCCCGAATTGCTTTTGGGACCTTCAGCGCCGCCGCCAGTTAAGGAGAACCGCATGACCATTCGCCTCTACGATCTCGCCGCGACGGAAGGCCGCCGCCTCAGCCCCTTCTGCTGGCGCAGTAAATATGCGCTGGCGCATAAGGGCCTCGCTTTCGAGACGGAGCCTGTCGGCTTCACCGATATTCCGAAGCTTTGCGGCGGCCAATACAAGACCGTGCCGATCATCGAGGATGGCGGCAAGACCGTGTGCGACAGCTGGGCGATCGCCGATTACCTCGATGCGACCTATGGCGACAAGCCGCTCTTCACCTCGCCGCAGGAAAAGGCCGGCGTGCGCTTTTTCGATACGTGGTTTTCGCTCGAAATCATGACGCGTATGTTCCGCATGTTCGTGCTCGACATTCACGACCGCGCGCGGCCCGAGGACCAGCCTTATTTTCGCGAGAGCCGCGAGAAGATGATGCGCGGCGCGACGATGGAGCAATTCGTGGCCGGACGGGAAGAGAAGCTGCCGGAACTCCGCCACGCGCTGCGGCCGCTGCGCATGACGCTCGCGGGACAGAAATGGCTCGGCGGCGAGGTGCCGAACTATGCCGACTACATCGCGCTGGGCGGCTTCCTCTGGGCGGCATCGGTGCTGACGCTGCCGCCGCTCGAAAAGGACGATGCGCTGCACGACTGGCTGAAGCGCGGCTTCGACCTCTACGGCGGCCTCGGCCACAGCTCGAAGACGGAAGCACTGGCCGCCTGACGCGGCTACTCGAAAGCCCGCTCGAAGATACCGGCATTTTTCTCGGCAAAGCGTGTCGTGAGATGATCGGGGTCGTGATAGACCATCGCGCCGTTGCGCCTGCCGTAGCAGAAACGCCTGTCGCACAACACGTCCTCGATGCCGATCCATTTCACATTCTCCGCCCGCCGGAGGGGAGAAAGAATGGCCGCCACTTCACGCCACTCCTCGCGGTAGGCCTGCGCGGAGATTTTCTGGTCACGTGAGCCGCCGAACATCATCGCCTTCGCCAGTGCTTCGGCACCGAAATTGTCGGAGACCGGGATGTCCCGGAACAGAATGAACTCCTTGTCCGGATAATCCGCCGCGAGCTGGACCAGGGCGTCCGGGACGGCATCCTCGCCTTCGACCAGCTCGGAGCCGCGAACATAGGTCTCGTCAATGGCTGCTTCCCAATAGACGACGATAATGACGAGATCGATTGCCTCATCGGCGAGGACCGCCCGCAACCGCCGGTCCATTCCGGCATATTGCTTCTCATGCGCAAGCATCCGATAGCTCAAGGTAGGCCGCCAGCCGGGATCGGTGAGCTGATAGCCTGCAAGCTCCTTCTCCTCCGCTGCCTCGAACAAGCCTGCAGCGGTGGCGGCGGCATGACTGTCGCCGACAAGGACGAAACTCGGCTTGGCCGCCGATGCGCCGCGAATGCAGAGATCTGTCAGCCTTGCCTGCCGCTCGGTCGCGTTGTGACACTCTTCGAAGCGCGCATCGCGGTATTGCGAATTCTCCAGCACGTTCCGCACCTCTTGCGGTAAACGCTGCGGAAGACCATCGCCGAGATAGACGAAGGCAGCCGCAGCCGTTGTAACCGCCATAGCACCGCCGGAAAGCGCAAAGAGGCGCCGCCGCGTGAAGAACTGCCTGTTGGTACGGAAGGGCGCTTCGACATATCGCCATGACAATATGGCGAGCAGGAGCGAGAGAAGGACCGCGGCGGCAAGATGATAAGCACCGGCAGCGGCACCATAGTAATATTTGACAAAGACGATCACCGGCCAGTGCCAGAGATAGAACGAGTAGGAGATGAGGCCGATGAAGCGGAGCGGCCATATGGCAAGCAACTGCCCTGCACTCGTCTCCCGGCCGCCCACCGCGTAGATGATCAACGCCGCGCCGAATGTTGGCAGCAGCGCCGCCGCACCCGGAAAGACGGTCGTTGCCGAATAGAAGATGGACGAAAAAAGGATCAAGCCTATACCGAAATAGGAAAGCCCCTCCGCCGCCAGACGGCCACGAACGGGACCGAGCACGCCGAGCGCGAGCAGCGAGCCGAGCATCAGTTCCCATGCGCGCGTCGGCAGCCAATAGAAAGTGGCGACCGGCTTGTAATAGGCACCCCATGCCGAAAGCGCGAAGGAGACCAGACTTGCCGCAACGATCAGCCAGATGAGCAAGCCCTGCGACCGCTTCAGACGCGCAAGCGCCCAGACGGCAAGCATCAGCACGACCGGGAAGAAGAGGTAGAATTGCTCCTCCACCGCGAGCGACCATGTGTGAAGCATGGGCTTGGTTTCGGCCGGCGCGTCGAAATAGCTGCCCGACTGCGCCCAGAAGAAGATGTTGGAGAGGAAAAGCGTTGCCGCGACGATGCTAGCCGCAAGATTTCCGTAGTCGTCCGGCAGCATGATGAACCAGCCGATAGCGGCCGTGACGGCCACAACGGCGAAGAAGGCAGGCAGGATGCGCCGCGCGCGCCGCTCGTAGAAGCGGATGATGGAAAACCGGCCCGCATCGATCTCCGTCTTGATGATGCCGGTGATCAGAAATCCAGATATGACGAAGAAGACATCGACACCGACATAGCCGCCCGAGAAGAGTGGGACACCCGCGTGGAACAGAACGACGGGCAGCACCGCCAGAGCCCGCAATCCATCAATATCGGGACGGTAATTCATGTCGACCGCAATCCCTTTTCAAGCGAAGGCCATCCGGCGCCTCACCGGCGCGGCTTGCCTTCAGCGAGGCCGAGTTGTGCTTCAATCCTGTTCGCAGCGAAACGGGCACCTTCAAGAGTGAGGTGCCCGTAGTCGAACTCCACCGGTACCTTGCCTCCAATCATGGAGACGCATTTTCCGGCGGGACAGATGATGTCGATCATCGATATGTAGGTCACGCCGTTTCGCTCCGCTATGGCGGCGACTTGTTTGCCGACCTCCACACGCGACCAGTCGACCGCCGAGGAAACGATCCGCGGGCTGTCGTGATAGAGGCTTCGCGCGAGCAGCAGGGGAACCGAACTCTCATATTCCGGGACCGGCCCGAGAACGATTACCTGTTCGACATGCTGCTTGAGGAAGGCGAGCGTCTCGTCAAGCTGATCGAGCTCATCTTCTTCCCAGCGCGCGGCGATGATGACGCCGTCTATATCCTGCTCTTGCAGAAAATCCTCGAAAATATACCGCATCGTGCTCGTGCAGCGCAGCGCGCCTGTTGCGCCCACGAACGGCATGCAGCCGGATGCCGTCGCCTGGAGGAAATGCCATTCGTCGATTTCGAGCGAGAGTGCGCGCCAGATATGGCCTGCATGGCTGTCGCCCAGAACAAGAAAATCCGGCTTCGCCGGATCGGGCGTAAGGCATTCTTTCTTGTCGATCGGCCTGCCCTCATGCACCAGCCCCAACATGCAGACGCCGGGCCGGAACTGATACTCATAGGCGGGCAAATCCCTGTAGGCGGAATATTGCGCCACCTTGAGCACATCGGGCGGAAATGTCCGCCCGACCTGCCCCATGGCCGCCATCGACCAGCCCGCGAAAGCCAGCACCGCCAAGGCGGCGGCGCCGGACATGACGACCCGCCCTGTCGGGAGAGAGCCGAGCCCGTAGCGGAACGGCTGCTCCACCAGCGGCCGCGACACGGCGGCGAGAAGGAACGACACGACAATGACAAAGGCAGTCGACCACCAATCGGCCAATGGCCCGAACACAAATGTGTAATAGACGATCACCGGCCAATGCCAGAGATACCAGGCATAGGAAACCAGACCGACATATTTGACCGGCGGGGTGCTCAGTACGCCGCCGATAAATGTGCCCTGCCCGTAAGCTATGACAAGAGCGGTGCCGAGCACGGGATAGAGAGCATTCCAGCCGGGGAAATAACTCTCTTCATCGAGCAGGAAGAGCCCGAGGCCGATGACGATGATTCCCGCGGCGGCAAGGAAGTGACGGAGCCGCTGCGACGACACGCGCGGCACCCATCCGACGGCGATCAATGCGCCGACACCCAACTCCCATGCCCGTGTCGGCAGAAGATAGAAAGTAGCCGAGGGTGACGTCACCACGCCGACGGCGCTGGCGGCGAAGGAAAGGACGACGGCGGCGAAAATCCACGCGCCATATCGCCGGCCGCCGAAACGATGGATGGCGATGATGAAAAAGGGAAAGAAAAGATAGAACTGTTCTTCGACCGCCAGCGACCATGTATGCAGCAAAGGCCGCAAGGCGCTGGGCGCATCGAAGTATCCCGAAGACTGCCAGAAGAAAATGTTCGACGAAAACAGCGAGACGGCGATGAGACTTTTCGAGAGTTCATCGAACTCGTTGGGAAGAAACAGGTAGTAGCCGATGATCGCGGTGACGATCAGGACCACGGCCAGGACGGGAACGATCCTCAATATCCTTCGGCGATAGAAATGCAGAATGGAAAATGTTCCCGCTTCCGCCTCGCCGACGATGATGCGCGTGATCAGATATCCCGATATGACGAAGAAGACGTCGACACCGGTATAGCCGCCCGACAGCTGAGAAAAACCTGCATGAAACAGAACGACGGGAAGGATGGCGAGAGCCCGCAACCCGTCGATCTCTGGGCGATACTTCATGTCGAGGTTCAAGCGTCTTCCTTCGAACTCATGACCTGCCGCTCCATGTACCGGACCGGCCCCGCGAGGAGCCGGCTGCCGCTGAAGGAAGCGTAACGATTAGACGCGAGCTCTTTTGCAGTATCAAGAAGAAGCTGGACCGCCGCCTAGGGAACCGCGATTGCCGCTATTTCCGGGTCCGGCGTGCGGAGATGCACTTCGCAGAGCCAGTCGCCGGTGGGAACGAGAGGTGTCGCCGTCTCGCCGGTTTCGGGGTCGGGTTCCGGCGTGCCCGGCACCGTTTCCGCCCAGGGGTAGACGATGCGGGCGCCGTCGAAGAGGGGGCCGCCCGCGCTGTCTCGCGTGACGAAGGGGCGGGGTTTGCCCGTTTGCGCCACTTCGAGAAGAGCCGCGAGCGCGGCGGGGCTTTCTGCTTTCAGCGTGTAGATATGCATCAGGAAATCCTTTCGATGCTCGAGAACTCGACGGCGCCGTTCAGGCAGGCGCCGCCGCCGAAGGCAGAGCCGATACGCGCTGCGGCAAGCGCCGGAAGGACACAGGAGCCGCCATGGGCACCACCCGCGACGCCTGTCGCCTCAAGGCTCCACGCGCCGTTGGCGCAGACATAATCGATGACCTTACGGCCGGGCGCGGCGAAAGCTTCGGCCGTCTCGAGAACCAGATCGTCGGCGCCGCCATTCCTCACCGAGAGGCGCAACTTGTTTCCCGTACCGATGGCAAGCGTGATGCAATTGCCGTCATCTGTGCCTCGGCTCCAGATCGTGCGCGGCGACGGATCGGAAAGCCGGACGAGATCGATGATGTCCCGGCCGCGAAAGCCTTCTCCGAGCGCGAAGGCAGGCGCGAGGACGTCGAATGCCGGGATGACGATATCGCTCGCGAAGCGCGTGGCGGCGGCGCCGCCGGTGACGATGGGCGGGACGGCGAAGCTGCTTTCGACGAGCTGGTTCAGGACGAAATGGACCGTGGCGCCCGGCCCTGCATAAAGCGCCCACCAGCGCGACGAACTGGAGGGCGCGTAGGCCGGGCCCTCCGCGGCCACATAGGCGGCGGAGGCCGGAAGATCCGTCCGCGCGCCGGAGACGGACGCGCCGCCCGACTGCGCAAAGCCGAGCTGGCAGGCGCTACCCCTGTAGTAGAGGGAGGGCGTGTGAGGCGTGGCGGAGGCGAACTGCCCGGCCGCCCATGCCCACGCAACGCCGCTGCCGGCGCTGTTGTCGAGCTTGTAGACCTTGCCGGAGGAACAGACGCCGGAAAGGCCAGCCTCGGCGAGAGCCGCCGCATCGTCGACCACCGAAAGCACCGCCGCCGCGCCGCCCTTCGAGATATTGACGAGCCCTGCGGGATTGGCGTTGTGGTTGGTGCAGCGGTTCTGGAACTGGCCCCAGACATCGAGGCCGATGCCGGGCAGAACGGGCGCTTCATCGGCAGCGAAAACATGGAGACCGTCTTCGCCTTGCATGAGCGCCGGCGAGGAACGTACACAGACGAACATGTCGCCGGGCGATGCGGCATGGCCGGCACGCAGATAGGCACCTGTCGCGAAATCCGCCGACCAGGCCACGGGCTCCGGCAACAACACGGCCTCTCGCATCGAGGGCGCGAAACGCCGCCATTGCGGCGGCGCGGAGAGCTGCCAGGCGATGTCGCCGCCCAGCGGGAAAGACGTCAGTCTGCCGATATTCGACATGGGAATGCTCCTGTCCAATGGATCGGGGACAGTCTGGAGCAGCCCATGCGAGGCGGGGATTAGTGGAAGGTCAGAATTCCCAGCCGGGGCCCGGGATTGCCCGATAGGCTTGCGTCAGCGCATCGGACCAGGAATGGCGGAGGCCGGTGAAATAGGCATCGTCATCCTTGATGCGCCGCTGCATCGCGACCTTGAGGGCGTTGCGGCGATAGACCATGAGATCGATCGGCATGCCGACCGAGAGGTTGGAGCGCATGGTCGAATCCATGGAGATCAGCGCGAGCTTGAGCCCATCTCCCAGCGCAGTGTCGTAGCTGAGCGCGCGGTCGATGATGGGCTTGCCATATTTGTGCTCGCCGATCTGAAGATAGGGCGTGTCTTCCGTCGCCTCGATATAGTTGCCCGCCGAATAGACCTGGAAGAGGCGCATCTCGCCATTGCCGACCTGGCCGCCCATCAGGATCGAGACATTGAAATCGCCCGCCTGCGCCTCGAGAGAGGGACCGTCGATGCGATAGACCTCGCGCACGGCCTGGCCCATGAGCTGGGCGGCGCGGACCATGGTGGGCACGGTGTGCAGCGTTTCCAGTTCGTCGCCGTCGCGCACCCGCACGCCCTGCTCCACCGCCATGTTGACGGCGGCCTGGCTGACCGCGAGATTGCCCGCCGTCATGATGCCGATGACGCGCTCGCCGGGATGTTCGATCGTGGAGAGCTTGCGGAAGGTGGAGATGTTGTCGACGCCGGCATTGGTGCGCGTGTCCGCCAGCATCACCAGCCCGTCCTTGAGCCGAAGGGCCACACAATAAGTCATCGGGTCGCGTCTCCCGGTTTCGCCCGGCGCCTGCCGGACCTTACCTGTTTGTCGTTAGCATCACTGCTGCTGGGCGGCAGCGTCATCCACCTTGAGGCGGACCTCCATCGTCTCCTCGCCGCCGCCGCGCCGGAGGCCCCGGATGGGCGCCGTCTCCAGATAATCGAGACCGGAGGCGACACGCACGTGGGCAGCCGTCGGGCAGGTGCGGTTGGCGACGTCGAATCCGACCCAGCCAAGGCCGTCAATATAGGCCTCCGCCCATGCGTGGCTAGCCTCATATTCGGTGTCGCCGACATCCCAGAGATAGCCGCTCACATAACGCGCCGGGATGCCCGCAAGCCGCGCCGCCGAGATGAAGACATGGGTGTGGTCCTGGCAAACGCCGAAGCCGCTGGCCAGGGCCTCCGCCGCCGTCGTGGCGGCATGGGTTTCGCCGATCCGGTAATCGACCGCATCCCGCACCGCGCCCATCAACCGGTGGGCAATATCGAGCGGCGTCCCGTCCGACGCCTCGCGGACCGTTTCGCTGAGCGCCGTGATCGCATCGTCGGGCGCGCTGAGTTCCGTCTGGCGCAGGAAGAAGACGGGGGGAAAAGGCTCATAGGTGCCGAGCACCACGCCGCCCGTGTCCTGCGTCTCGACCTCGCCATGGACGGTCAGCGTGATCTCGCTATGCAGCCTCTCGATATAAAGCGTTTGCAGGACATTGCCATAGGCGTCCCTGCTTTCGGTGACGGTGCCGAAGGGCGGTGGCGTGAACCGCCAGGAAAGGACCTTCTGGCAGCCATTGTCGAGCGGACGCAGGCGAAGCATCTGCATCGAATAATTGGCCGCCGCCTCGTAGCGGTAGGTGGTTTCCTGATGGATCTGGATGCGCATGAGGGGATCGTATCACATCAGATAGCTGCGGCTGATCTCAATACCGAGCCGGTCGTTCTGTTCGATATGGTCGCTCAGGAACTCGTGCAGGCCCTGGCGGAAGACATCCTCGACCTGGCCGAAACGGAGCCGCGAATAGATTTGCCCGGCGATGCGGTGGCATTCATGGCGCTGGCCATATTCCTCGGCAAGCTTGTCGAGACAGTTCTTGATCTCGGCCGAACAGCTGATGAGGGAACGCGGCATCTCCTCCCGCATGATGAGGAACTCGGCGATGAGCCAGGGCTTCAGCCCCTCGCGGTAGACGGCGTTGTAGCTGCGATAGCCGGAGACGGCGCGCAGGATCGACGCCCATTGGTAATAGTCGATGCCGCCGCCGACCTCGGCATGTTCGGGCAGGAGGACGTGATACTTCACGTCGAGGATGCGCGCCGTGTTGTCGCTGCGCTCGATGAAGGTACCGAGCCGCGTGAAATAATAGCTGTCGCGGCGGAGCATGGTGGCGACGGTGCCGCCGGTGAAGAGGAGCGAGCAATCCTTTACCCAGTCGAGGAAACGGTGAAGACCGCTGCCGCGCACGCGCGCCTCGTTCCAGCCGGGCAGCGCGAGCCATGCGGCGTTGAGGCATTCCCATTGCTCGGTGGTGAGCGCGGTGCGGACGGCGCGCGCATTGCGCCGCGCGGTCTCGATGCAGGCGCGGATGCTGGACGGATTTTCCGGGTCGAAGGCGAGATAGGAGATGACGTTTTCCGGCGTCGCCTCCTCATGCTTCGCATAGAAACCTTCCTCGCAACCGGAGACGACGACCGTCGAATGCCATTCGCTGCCATCCGCCTCCGCGATCGACGGCATGAGCGAGAGGCGATCCGTGACGCGGAGCGTGCGCGCGAGGTTTTCGGCGCGCTCCATATAGCGCGCGATCCAGAACAGGCTGTCGGCTGTGCGGCTCAGCATCGCATCAGTCCTTCAATACCCAGGTGTCCTTGGTGCCGCCGCCCTGGCTGGAATTGACGACGAGCGAGCCCTCGCGCATGGCGACGCGCGTGAGCCCGCCGGGCACGACCTTGATCTCCTTGCCGGAAAGAATGAAGGGCCGGAGATCGACATGGCGCGGCGCCACGCCTTCATTGACGAAAGTCGGACAAGTGGAAAGCGCGAGCGTCGGCTGCGCGATGTATTTTTCCGGGTAAGCCTTCACCCGCGCGCCGAAGAGTTCCAGCTCTTCCTTCGCCGCCTTCGGCCCGACAAGCATTCCATAGCCGCCGGAGCCGTGCACTTCCTTCACCACCAGTTCGGCGAGATGCTCAAGCACATAGGCGGCATCTGCCTTTTCCGCGCAGCGCCATGTCGGGACGTTCTTGAGGATCGGCTTTTCGTCGAGATAGAACTCCACCATCTTCGGCACATAGGTATAGATCGCCTTGTCGTCGGCGATGCCGGCACCGACGGCATTTGTGAGGTTCACATTGCCTGCGCGATAGGCGTTCATCAGGCCCGCGACGCCGAGTGCGGAATCCGCCTTGAAGGTGAGCGGGTCGAGAAAATCATCATCGACGCGGCGATAGATCACATCGACGCGCTTCGGCCCCTGCGTCGTCCGCATATAGACGACATCGTCCATCACATAGAGGTCCGGCCCCTCGACAAGCTCGACGCCCATCTGGTCGGCGAGGAAGGAATGCTCGTAATAGGCGCTATTGTAGATGCCTGGCGTGAGCACGACGACGGTCGGCTCGCCCGGACAATTGCGCGGCGCGACGGAGGTGAGCGTGCGCATCAGTTCGTCGCAATAATGATCGACCGGCGCGACATTGTAGCGGGAGAAGAGATCGGGGAAGAGCCGCATCGTGATTTCACGGTTCTCCAGCATGTAGGAGACGCCGGACGGCGTGCGGCAATTATCCTCCAGCACATAGAATTCTTCCGGCCCCACACGCACCATGTCGATGCCCGCGATATGCGTGTAGACGTTGTGCGGAACGGCGACGCCCTGCATCTGGTAACGATAGGTATCGTTCAACAGAACATTGTCGCGCGGCACGATGCCGGCCCGCAGAATTTCCTGACTGCCATAGATATCGGCGATGAAGGCATTGAGAGCCCTGACGCGCTGGATCAGGCCATCGGAAATCTGCCGCCACTCGGCTGCTTCGAGAATGCGCGGGATGATGTCGAAGGGAATGATGCGTTCGGGATCGCCACCCTCGCCATAAACCGCGAAGGTGATGCCGATGCGGCGGAAAAACGTCTCCGCCTCTTCCCGCCGGAGCGTGAGAATATCGAGCGGCGTTTCATCCAGCCAGCTCTGCAGCGTTCTGTACGCCGCACGAACCTCGCGGCCGGGCGTCCCCATTTCGTCGAAGATGGCGTGCGCCATCGATTCTCCTGCCACTGTGGCGCTTGTCTGCGCCTTTTGAGCCTATAGGGAGAGCAAAAGCGATGCCATTCCCGGAAACATGGCGTTTTCGGCTTTTGCAGGAAAAAAACCACGCCTTCTGTCCAGTTTTTGGTCGGCGGCGGCTCCAGCCGCCGAGAAAAGAGGCAATGCGCTCAACGGCCGCGCAGCTTCTCCAGCAGCTCATGCGTCGGATAGCCGTCCGCCGGAAGGCCGAGGCTTGCCTGGTAGGCGCGAATGGCCTTGCGCGTATTGAAGCCGATGATGCCGTCGACCCCGCCCGTCTCGTAACCCTTGTCGAGCAGGAGCTGCTGAAGATCGTGGCGTTCCTGACGCCCAAGCGGCCGGTCGCCGCGGGGCCAGGAGGCGACGATCTCTCCCCTGCCCTTGAACCGGTCCGCGAGCAGGTTCACGGCGAGCGAATAGGAGGTCGAGGCGTTATAGGCGAGCACAGTACGGAAATTGTTCATGACGATGAAAGCAGGGCCGCGATAGCCCGACGGCAGGAAGATCGATGCCTTCTCGCCCATCTCGCCACTCGGGAACGGGCGCCCGTCGATGCGGGCGACGCCAAGCTTCTGCCATTCGCCCACCGGCTGCGACACCGACATATCTGCCTCGCCGTAATCGAAGCCTTGCGGCAGCTTCACCTCATAGCCCCAGACGGCACCGCGCTGCCAACCGGAATTGCCGAGATAATGCGCGGCGGACGCAAGCGCATCCGCATGCGAATTCCAGATGTCGCGGCGCCCGTCGCCATCGAAATCGACGGCATGGGCATTGTAGGTGGTGGGAATGAACTGGGTGTGGCCCATCGCGCCCGCCCAGGAACCGGTCATGCGCTCGGGCGCAATATCGCCGTTCTGGATGATCTGAAGCGCGGCGATGAGCTGCGAACGTCCATATTCGACGCGGCGGCCTTCAAAGCCAAGTGTCGCAAGCGAGCGAACGACGCTCATCGTTCCCTGGAAGGAACCGTAATTGGATTCGAGACCCCAGATCGCCACCAGCACATGACGGTCGACGCCATAACGCGCCTCGATCCGGTCAAGCAACGCCTTGTTCTCGGCGAGAAGCCGCTTGCCCGTCGCGACGCGCGTATCGGACAACGCGCCTTCGAGATATTCCCAGACCGGCCGCGTGAACTCCGGCTGGCTTTCATTGGCCTCTATGACTTTCTCGTCGAGCCGCACGCCCTTCATGGACCGGTCGAAAGTGGCCGGAGCGATACCGGCCTTGAGCGCGTCCTCGCGGAAGGCGGTGAGCCAATCCGCGAAGGCCGGCGCGTCGGCACTGACCGGCGGAGCCATGGGCACACCGCGCGGCACATCGGTCGAAGCGGTGGCGCCGCAGCCTGCAAGGGCAAGCCCGAACACGACGCCAAGCGGCGCCGCTATCCGCACAAAGGAACGGAGCCTTGAAAGACGGAAGCCGGGCATCGAACGCACTCCAACGGATATCGGGCCAGAGGAAACCATGGATGAGACGCTATCACGCTCCTCAAGAAAATCGCAGATAGCATCCTCCCCTGTCAGTCCATTAACCGTTCGCTGGAACGTCCGTATGCAGAACCGCCACACCGCCGACTTCAAGCCGGGGTTGGCCGAGCACAAACTCACTAGCGGGGAAATAAGGCGAGATGTCGGCGGCGGCCGGGCCGTAGTTGAAAACGAAGCGGTAAGGCCCACGCCGGCGGCTGCGCAAGCCGGCTGGAAGCTCGCCCGTTGCGAGGCCCGCCTCCCGCGCCAGCCGCTCCACTACCCCGTTGAGGAATGCGTCGTCCGGCCAGCCGGCGAGGTAATGCGCGCGGCCCTTGCGGGTGAAGGCCGGATGCCCGTCTTCCGTCTCCGCCAGCACCTCGACGCCCGCCTCCGGAACGACGAATTCGCGCCAGCGGTCGAAGCTGTAGTTTTCATTGTCGTAGCGGACGGGAACGGCGCCGTGGGGCCGGAAACTCTCGGCGCGCGTGACCTTTACGCCGAGCAGGCCGGAGAGGATGCCGGGAGCGAGATTGTCCGGTATCCGGTGAGACGCTGTGCGGCTGCCGCTGCGTGCGGCAATGAGGAGCGTTCCCTTGCAAGCCGCGAGCGACGCGGCGAGACGCTCCGGCACATGCGGCATGGAAGGAAC
Source organism: Parvibaculum lavamentivorans DS-1 (assembly GCF_000017565.1). Lineage (NCBI taxonomy): Bacteria > Pseudomonadati > Pseudomonadota > Alphaproteobacteria > Hyphomicrobiales > Parvibaculaceae > Parvibaculum > Parvibaculum lavamentivorans. The sequence continues at coordinate 2,113,592 of NC_009719.1, read as the reverse complement.
GAGGACAAGCGCGTAACCGCTCACTTCGGCATCGGGCCCGACGACATCGACATCGAGCCCGAGACGGCGGAGCGAGCGGTACATCGCAAAGACCTGCTCCACATAGGAGAAGCTGCGCCCTTGCGGCTGCACGCGGAGGAACCATGCCGCCTCATAGGAAAAGACGAGCGCCACCCGTGCGGAAGCGGACGCACCGAGCGGACCGAGCGAGGCGAGATCCTGCGAGAGCTGCTTCACTTCATGGAAGGCGCGGTCCGGTTCGCCATCCGGCAGGTTGAGCCCGGCATGAAACTGCTCCTGCGCGAAAGGCGCCTGCCGCCAGCGGAAGTAAGAAATCGTCTCCGCACCATGCGCGAAGCCCTCAAGCCCCCAGAGACGGACGAGACCGGGCTGCGCATCCACGTTGTAATGCGCCCAGTTCACCGGGCCGGGCTGCTGCTCCATGACCCAGAAGCGGCCACGGCCGGCACCCCGATAAAGATCGTGGTGGAATGCCTGAAGATCGGGATCGCCCGTGCGCATAAAGGCGGTCTTGTGAGCGGCGTCGCCCGGAAAGACGTCGAGACTTCCCAGCGGATAGGAATCCCAGGTTGCAATATCGAGGTCCTTCATCACCTCGTAGTGATCGAAGTCGAGAAAGAAGGTCATGAAATTGTGGAGAATGTCGCGGCCGGGCGAAAGGGCGCGGATGATTTCGACCTGCACGCGATTGAACGCCGCGACCTGATCCGACGAATAGCGATGAAAATCGGCGCGATGTGCCGGGTTCGCCTCCGTGACCGTGCCGGAAGGCAGGTCGATCTCATCGAAGCTGCGATATTCCATGCTCCAGAAGACATTGCCCCAGGCATCGTTGAGCGCGGCGACCGATCCGTAGCGATCGCGCAGCCAATGACGAAAGCCGAGCCGCGCCTCGTCGGAATAGGAAAGCACCGTGTCGTGGCAGCCATATTCATTGTCGGTCTGCCAGGCGACGATGGCCGGATGCTGCCCGAATGTCTCAGCCAGCGCCTTCACGATACGCGCACATTCGCGCCGGTATCCGGCATGGGAGAAGCAGTAGTGGCGGCGCGACGCAAAGCCGCGGGGCCGCCCATGCCGGTCTACCGGCAACATGTCGGGCATCGAATCGACCAGCCATTTGGGGGGCGTTGCCGTCGGCGTCCCGAGAACGACCTGGAGGCCCTCGCCATGCAGCGTATCGAGCGCGCGGGATAGCCAGTCGAAATCGTAAGTTCCCGGCTCCGGCTCCAGCCGGGACCAGGCGAACTCGCCGATGCGGACGCGGGAAATCCCCGCCTCACGCATGCGCCGGGCATCCTCCGGCCACATGGCTTCCGGCCAGTGCTCCGGGTAATAGCAGACGCCGATCGAGACGTCGGTGAGGCTTTGAGCTTGCGGCATGGTTTCTCCCTCTGCCCACCAGATTGCCGGAAACGCCGGCGCTTGCAAGAGCGCTCCTCATGGCCAATGCTGGCCCCGCCAAAAGGGGAAACGACATGACCAAAGTCTGCATGATCGGCGCGGGCAGCACTGTTTTCATGAAAAATCTGGTGGGCGACATCCTGCTGAACGAGATGTTCGCGGATTGCCACATCGCGCTGCACGACATCGATGAGGCACGGCTGAAAACTTCTGCCATCGTGGCGGGAAAGATCGCCGATGCGCTTTCGGTTTCACCCGAGATCACCGCGACGACGGACCGGCGCGAAGCTCTTGCGGGCGCCGACTTCGTGATCGTCATGATCCAGGTCGCGGGCTACAAGCCGGGCACGGTTGTCGATTTTGAAATTCCGAAAAAGCATGGCCTGCGGCAGACCATCGCCGACACGCTGGGCGTGGGCGGAATCATGCGCGGACTGCGGACCGTGCCCGTGCTGCTCGATATCGCAAACGATATGCGCGAGCTCTGCCCCAGGGCGCTCATGTTGCAATATGTAAACCCGATGGCGATCAACTGCTGGGCGCTGAACCGGCTGGCGCCCGACATCGCCCATGTCGGCCTCTGCCACTCGGTGCAGGGTACGGCTTACGAACTCTCCAAGGATCTCGATGTCGACTACAAGTCGCTGCGCTATCAATGCGCCGGCATCAACCACATGGCGTTCTATACGAAATTCGAACGCGAACTGCCGGACGGCACGCGCGAGGATCTCTACCCGAAACTGAAAGAGATTGCGGCGCGGGGCGAGGAACCGGGCTGGAACAAGGTACGCTATGAAATGCTCCGCCGGACTGGTTATTTCGTAACCGAATCGAGCGAACACTTCGCCGAATATGTGCCGTGGTTCATCAAGCGCGACAGGCCGGACCTGATCGAGAGATTCAACATTCCGCTCGACGAATATATCCGCCGCTGCGAGGAGCAGATCGCGGCATGGGACGCGCAGGAGCGCGAACTCGTTTCGGCGAACCGGCTGGAGGTGAAGTTCTCCGGCGAATATGGTGCGAAAATCATGCGCGCGGTCGTGTCGGGCAAGCCCACCGTCATCAACGGCAATGTCGCCAATAACGGCCTCATCGACAACCTGCCGGCGGGGGCCTGCGTGGAGGTGCCTTGCCTCGTCGATGCGAACGGCGTGACGCCGACGCGGGTGGGAGCCCTGCCGCCGCAGCTCGCGGCGATGATGCAGACCAATATCAACGTGCAATCGCTGACGATGGAAGCCATAGCCACCGGCAAGCGCGAACATATCTACCATGCCGCCATGATGGACCCGCACACGGCGGCGGAGCTTTCGCTCGACCAGATATGGGCGCTCGTCGACGACCTGATCGAGGCACATGGCGACTGGTTGCCCGCCTACCGCTAGCCGCCGATTTCGGTGTCATTTCCCGGCCCTGAATATAGACTCGCCTGTGATTCATCCTTCCGTTGCCGATCGGAGACGACGCATGCCGCCAAGCAGAACCTCGAGCGACGTGTCACTGTCGACGGAATGGCAGTGGAAGCCACTTCTGGGATGGAGCATAGCGGCGCTGCTTTTCGCTGCTTCATGGCTGTGGCCGGCGACGCGGGCCTGTTGGGACCTTTTGGATGCGGCGCTCTTCCGCGCGCTGAACGGAACTGTCGCCTGGGGCGAGCCTTTCGCTATCTTCTGGGCCCTGGCGGACAGCGGGCAGTTCCTCGCATTTCTGCTGTTAGCAAGTTTCGTCATTTATTTTCGCGTCATCGCGCGCGGCGATCTCGACCGCTTTCGCGACGGCCTCGGCTTCGCGGTTTTCACCGCCCTTGTTCTGGCGGTTGCCTTTTTCCTTTTGAAGACTGTGGCGCAGCCCCGCCTTTCGCCCTCTCTCGTTTTCGAGACCTATCATTCGATCGGAAATCTGGTGCCCTGGGCGCAGACGACTGAAAATTCTTCCGCCAGCTTTCCCGACATCCGCACATCCCTGATGATTGTGCTTGCTGCCCTCTGGTGGCGCGGCCTCACATGGCGGCTCGGCCTTGCAGGCGCGGCGCTCGCGTTCCTCTTCACGCTGCCCCCCATCGCGGCAGGCGCACACTGGCCCACAGATGCCGCGGTTACGGGCGGCACACTCGCCATGCTGACATTGGCGATCATGAGCGGCACGCCCGCCGCCGCATGGATTACGCACGCCGCTGCCCGTCCGGCGGGATGGGCGATCTCGCGCTGGCAAGGTTTTGTGAACGAACTGAGCCCCGAGGGTCTCGACAATCCAAACCCGACGCGGCAGGTGCTGCGCGGCATGTGCGTCGGCGCGGCCGACCTCGTTCCCGGCGTCAGCGGCGGTACGATGGCGCTTATTCTCGGCATCTACAAACGGCTGATCGCCGCCATCGCGCATGTCGACAAGGAATTTCTGCAGCTTCTGCTTCGCGGACGGCTGTTGGCCGCCGCGCGCCATATCGATTTCATGTTCATTCTGCCGCTGGGCATCGGCGTTCTCCTGTCGCTGATCATTTTCAGCCGTGTCGTGCCCCTGTCTTTGATGGTGACGCATCTGCCGGAAATCACCTTCGGCTTTTTCTTCGGCCTCATCGCCGCATCCATCGTCGGCCTCATTTCACATATTGAGCCTAAAGGCTTCGCGAGTTGGATATGGATGGCTCTCGGCGTCTGCCTTGGCCTCCTGGCGGCGGTTCTCGTTCCTGTCCAGACGCCGGATGCCTGGTGGTTCATTTTTCTGTGCGGCATGGCGGCCATCGCCGCAATGCTCGTGCCCGGCATATCCGGCTCGTTCGTGCTGCTCATTCTCGGCAAATACACGGATGCGATTGACGCGCTGGGACGGCTCGACACTGCCTTCCTGCTGCCGCTGCTTGCCGGCGTGGTGACGGGTGCGCTCGCCTTCTCGCGCGCGATTGCCTGGCTGCTGAACCACTATTACCGGCAGACGATCCTGACGGTGATCGGCGTACTGGGTGGCTCGCTGCTGGCCGTGTGGCCGTTCAAGGACCGTCAATACGAGATGGTCGGTGAAAAGACGCGTCTCGTTGCGGCACATCCCTATGTACCGACCAATCTCGACTGGACGGTGATTTCGGGCGTCGTGGCCATCCTGGCGGGCGTTTTCCTCTACCGCCTGCTTGACCGGCTGGCACAGCACACGGAGCAAACGGACACTGTGTGAACCACCGGTCACCGCCTCTTAATCAAGGTTTAAGCGGCGCCGTGCTTCACTGAGCCGGCATGTTAACCGTGTATAATTGCATAACGGTCGAACACGACCTGCGCCTCGTGGTCCTGGCGGCGCTTCTGTGTCTGTTCGCGAGCTTTTCCTCGATCAGCCTTTTCGCGCGTGCGCGGGAAGCCGGGTTGCGACAACGCTCGCTCTGGGTTCTCGCATCCGGATTCGTCGCCGGCTGCGGCATATGGGCGACGCACTTCATTGCGATGCTCGCCTTCCAGCCGGAAACGCCGACAAGCTACCAGCCGGGCCTGACATTCGCCTCGCTCATGATCGCGATCATGTTTGCAACCATCGGCTTCGCCATCGCGGACCGTTACCGGCCTTCAGGAACAGGCGGCGCCGTTGTGGGCCTGAGCATCGGGGCTATGCACTATGTCGGCATGGCCGCAACCAGCATGCACGGCCAGATGATCTGGGACCGGGACTATGTCGCCGCGTCGATCGTCCTTGGCGTGGTACTCGGCGCGGCGGCAACGCAAGCGGCCGGTTCTCTTTCGGGCCTGCGGGGACGCATCATCGGCGCAGGCCTTCTGACACTGGCCATTGCCTCACTCCATTTTACCGGCATGGCGGCCGTCACCGTGAGCTACGACGCGGCTGCACAGGTCGCATCCAACGCCGTCGAGCCTTATACCGTCGCGATTGCCGTCGCCGCGGTGACGCTTCTGATCGTTATTCTGGCTTTTGTCGGCTCCGCCGTGGAGCGGCATCTCGCCGACCGGTCGGTGCAGGAAACGATACGTCTCCGCGCGCATGTGCTCGAACTGGATGAGACCCGCAAGCAGCTCGAAAAGACCTCTGCCGAGCTTCTCGTCGCGCTGCAAAGCGCTTCATCGGCAGATCAAGCGAAATCGCAATTCCTCGCGACGATGAGCCACGAGCTTCGCACGCCTCTGAATGCCATTCTCGGATTCTCCGAGATCATGGCCGCCGAGACTTTCGGCCCGCTCAACAATGCCCGCTACAGCGACTATGTGCAGGACATATTCAAGAGCGGCAAGCACCTGTTGTCGTTGATAAACGACGTACTTGATTTCACGCGCGTGGATGCGGGGGAGCTGCATCTTCATGAAGAAGATATCGACCTCGAAGAAGCGGTGACAGACACCATTCGCATGATCTCGGCGCAAGCCAAGGCGCAGAACATCGCGCTCGACTATGAGATTGCCGCGGACCTGCCGCATCTGATCGCCGATCACCGCCGTATCCGTCAGGTGTTGCTGAACCTTCTCTCCAACGCGGTGAAGTTCACGCCGGACGGGGGCGAAGTCCACATCGGAGCCCTGGTCGCGGACGGCGCGATGCTGCTGCGCGTCACCGATACGGGCATCGGCATCGCCGCGGAGAACATTCCGCTGGCACTGGAACGCTTCGGACAGATTGATTCCGATCTCTCCAGAAAATATGAAGGAACCGGCCTAGGTCTTCCGCTTGCCAAATGCCTGATGGAACATCACGGCGGCTGCCTCGACATTGCGAGCGAACTCGGCCGTGGCACCACGGTGACGGTTACATTCCCGCCTGAACGCGTGGTGGCGGCAGCGCAGCACCCACTCCCCATGCGGGCATAGCTCACGCCTGCACGAGCCACGCCTTCGGATGAGCGGCCGATACTTTCTTCCACCAGACTTCCCTGCCCGCCGGCAACAGCGCGACAATACATCCGCCAAAACCCGCGCCGGTGAGCCGCGCGCCATAAGCACCGGCTTCGAGCGCATCATCGACAAGACGGTCAAGCACCGGCGTAGAAACCTCGAAATTTTCCGCGAGCGAGCGATGGCTCTCCACCATCAACATGCCGAAGCCGCGCAGGTCGCGCCGCTCAAGCGCCGCCACGGCAGCAGTTACCCTCGTATTCTCGCTGACAACATGACGGGCGCGCTTGAGAAGTCGCACATCGGAGATCCCGGCAAGATCGTCCGGACCCGCATCGCGCAGTGAAACCATGCCAAGGAGCCGCGCCGCTTCTTCCACCGAGCGGCGGCGTTCATTATATTCGCCATCGACGAGCCGGCGTGCCTCGCCGCAATGGACAATGGCGAAATGGAATTCAGGCGGCACTGGCACAAGGCGCGTGCCGTTGCTCCGGCAATCGAGGAGCAACGCCTGACCGGGACGGCCCACGGCACTCGCCATCTGATCGAGGATGCCGCATTGAACGCCGCAATAGACGTTTTCCGCCGACTGCGCGAGCCGCGCCACTTCCATGTCCGGCAGCTTGGCACCTGACAAATCCAGCGCCGCGCGCAAGGTGGCAACCTCTAACGCAGCCGACGAAGAAACGCCCGCCCCTTGCGGGACATCGGAACTCACCAGCACCTCGACCGGCGGAACGGCAAATCCCGCCTGCCGGAGTACCGCAAGCGGCCCCGCGATATAGTCCGTCCAGTCGCCACGCGCGGGCGCGGCAGGATCGAACGGCGCCGTCTCGTCCAGATCGAGGCTGTGGGCGCGAAACGCCGGCGCAGGTGCCATCGCCACTCGTGTCTCGAGCGCGAGCGGCATCGGCAGGCAAAAGCCGCCTGCATAATCCGTATGATCGCCGATGAGATTGACGCGGCCGGGCGCGGAGGCTTCCGCCGCCGCATCGCGATTGAATATCTCCTTGAAGATTTCCCTCATAGGCCGCCTACCGCTCGCAAGCGCTCAGCCGCCAGCTCCGGCGGCACGTCCACCAGAAAGACGCCGGAGCCCTGCTCGACGCCGGCAAGATATTTGAGTTTGTCTCTATCGCGCAGGAAGGGGCGGATTTCTATCGTCATGTGGAAACTGTTCTCGAAGCCACGGGGCGCGGTCTGAACAATGAGGATGTAGGGCATCGGTTTTTCAAACAGCAAGTCGAGCCGGCGCACCGAACGGCGGAGAAGGCGCGCCATTGCTTCGATCTCGGATGGCTGCAGCGACTGGGGACCGGGAACGCGGCGCCGCGGCACGATCCAGGTTTCGTATGGATAGGTCGCGAAGGGCGGCACCAGAGCAAGAGCCTCCGCCTCATCATCGAGCAGAAGCGTGGGGTCGATACCATCGATCAGGCGCGAAATAACCGGCGCTTCCATTTGTGCTTCCGCGGCCCGCGCCGCGCGCGCGGGCAGGAAGGGAAAGGCATAAACCTGCCCGTGCGGATGGTGCAGCGTTACGCCGATTTCCTCGCCCCTGTTTTCAAAAGGAAGGACATAAGGAAACTTCTCGCCGAGCACGGAAATGCGCGCGCCCCAGACTTCGATCAGAAGCGCCAGCCGATCGAGAGAAAAGCTGCCGAGCCCGCCCACGTGATCGTCTGAAAAGACAATGACCTCGCAGCGGCCCGACGCCGGCGCTGTTTCGATGCCCGGCAGCAACGGCGCGACGGATGACGCCGCGAAAGCCGGAAACCGGTTTTCAAAAACCGCGATCTCGAAGGAGCTGAAGGGAATTTCTCCAGGCTTCCCCTCCCTCGCCGGACACAAGGGACAAGCGGCGGCCTGAGGCAGAAATGTGCGCCCCTGCCGCGAGCCGGAATAGGCGACCCATTCACGCTGCAATGGATGCCAGCGCAGATGCGGCGCAACGCCGGGAGGCTCCTCCGGCAGCGTCTCTCCCGGCGGCTCATCATGCAGAACACGGCCATAGAGCAATAGCTCCCGGCCGCCCGGAAGATGGTGTTCTCTCAAGCTGTACAGATCGGCCTCCCCTGATCGCCCACAGCCCCATTATAGCCGCGCTAACCTGAAGTTAACCACGCTCGCAATGACCGAAGCGGGACAGCCCTTTCTGGCGCGCGACTTGCGCTCTCACCGACCAGTTGTCGCATTCGGATACAGGTAGCGTGGGCATCGTGAGCGTACTGGAAAAGCAGATCCCGGCCTTTGAAGCCGCAACCCCCATCCCCGTTTCGGAGGTGGCAGGCTTTGAGGACACCTATCGCGAGGAGACGGGCGCCGGCACGCGGCTCACGCCGCTGGCAGACCGCTTCATGCTGCTGGTCGGCGATCTCGGCGCATTGGCGCTGGCGCAGATCGTTGCCGGATCAATCGCTTTCGGCATCAATGTGCAGGTTTTAAACACGGAATTCGGCGCTTTGGAGGCCGGCGAGCTGACAAGCCGTCTCGTGCGCATCGGCTTTCTGCTGATGCTGCCTGTGCTGTGGTGGGCTGCCAAAGGCCATTATTCGAAGCGCACTCCCTTCTGGGCCGAAGCCAAGGAAATCGTCAAAGGCATCGCGCTGGTCGCGCTGGTCGATGGCTTCCTGCAATACCTGACCAAGGATTACTTCTCCCGCCTCTGGATGCTGCAAGCCTGGCTCTGGGCGCTGGTCTTTATCCCGATGGCACGTATCGCGATGAGACATGTCCTGAAGCGGTACGGGAGCTGGACAGCGCCGGTGCTTCTGATCGGCTCGAAAGAGAACACTCTTGAAGCCGCGCAGGTGCTCGAATCCGAGCCTTATCTTGGCTATGACGTGGCCGGCACGCTCGACCTCGCCGAACTGACCTCGGACCGGAACGCCTCCAATCCGTCGAGCCTGCTCTATCGCGCCGGCGGCCAGCTCTCCGCCGCGCTGAAGCTCGCCTGCGAACGCCACGGCGCGCGTTTCGTCGTGCTCGCGCCCTCGCCCGAGGAAATGGCGAGTCTCGACCACATCCTGCGCGCGCTGCATCGCGCCCGCATCGCCTTCTCGATCATCCCGCCCGTCAAGGGCATCGGCGTGATGGCGCTCGAAGCCGGCAATTTCTTCAGCCACGACCTCGTGATGCTGACACTCGCCGATAATCTGAACCGGCCGATGGCGCGCCTCATGAAGCGCAGCTTCGATCTTGCCGTCGCTTCGCTGGCGCTGGTTCTGCTCGCGCCTTTCTTCTGGACGGTATCGGCCCTGATCCGCCTCGACGGCGGCCCGGCCTTCTTCAGCCACCGCCGCGTGGGAGAGAAGGGGCGCGACTTCATGTGCCGGAAATTCCGCACCATGCATGTCGACGGCGATGCCATTCTGAAGAACGTTCTCGAAAACGATCCTCTGCGTGCGGCCGAATGGGCCCGCGACCAGAAACTGCGCAACGATCCGCGCGTGACGCGCGTCGGCGAATTCCTTCGCAAGACGAGCCTCGACGAGCTGCCGCAGCTCATCAACGTGATCCGCGGCGAAATGAGCCTGGTCGGGCCCCGCCCCGTCACCTATTCCGAAGTGCTGCGCTATGGCGAGGACGCGGAATACTACCTCTCCGCGAAGCCCGGCATTACCGGCCTGTGGCAGGTCAGTGGCCGCAACGACACGACCTATATGCGCCGCGTCGAACTCGACGCGTGGTATGTGAAGAACTGGTCGCTCTGGCAGGACATCGCCATCATGTTCAAGACGTTCCCCGCCGTTCTGCTGCGCCGGGGCGCCTGCTGAAGCCGCCTAGAGACCGGGTTCAAGATCGTTGCCGACGGATGCGCCGCGCTTTGCCGCCCGGCGCATTCGTCTTTTCACCTTCGTCTCCTGCCACCTTCTCCCAACCTTGACGATGACGATACGCCTCCAGCGGCGGCCGCGCGGGTGATCGAGGGTGAGGATGGTAAGGCCGACCGGAATGGCGGCGGGCCCCGGCGGCCCGGGAATGATGCCGAGGATGACGAGGCCGATGCCAGCCCCCAGGCGGCCGGCACGGCTGCGCGGAACGGGAAGCCGGTATTTGCCGATCTTTATCTTCATGTCTAGCGTTCACGCTGGTTCAACGGAGCGGCAGCCCGCGCGGCAGGCCTTGTAGATACGCGATGCATGCGGCAACTCCGTCGCGAGTTTGTAAGATTTTGTGGCGCCCATTGAAGATAAGCCTCCGCTGACAAAGATGTAGGGGAGGAATTCAGCCCCGGAGGAGTGTCCGATGAGCGCCGCGCAACAAGCCGCAACCGCCCCTGTCGCCAGCCAGAGCGGGAGCCGGCTTTCGTTCAAAACCAGGAACCGGCACTTCGCGGCGGGAAACGAGCGCCACTGGTATAATGGCGACCCGGTCATCACCGCCTATTTCAATGCGCTCTCGGCGATGTTTCCCGATGGCGAGCGCTTCTTCTGCGACACGGTGCGAAAGCAGAAACACAAGATCGGCGACCCGAAGCTTCAGGACGAGATAAGGGAATTTCTAGGGCAGGAGGCGATCCATTCCCGCGAGCACCAGTTATATAACGACCGGATCGCGGAGCTGGGCTACCCGATGCGCAAGATTGAAGCGCGCTCCGCCCGCATGCTGGCGCTGGCAAAGAAGGTCCTGCCGCCGCGCGCGCAGCTCGGCCAGACGGTGGCACTGGAGCATTTCACCGCGATCCTCGCCGACCAGTTACTGACGGACCGCGAGATATTCCGCGACCAGGCAACGCCCGAGGAATATGAACTCTGGATGTGGCATGCGGTGGAGGAAACGGAACATAAAGCCGTCGCCTTCGATGTGCTGAAAGCGGTCTCGTCAAAGCCCGCCTTTTATCTGAACCGCGTCCGCGCGCTGCTGATGACCACGCTCTTCTTCAACGCAAATCTCTTCATGCATATTCGCGACCTGCTGAAGACGGACGGGCTGCATTGGAGCCCGCGCGCATGGGGCAGGCTCTTCGCCTATCTTTGGGTGCGTCCCGGCTCGCTGCGAAAGGCAATCCCCGCCTATCTCGACTGGTTCCGCCCGGGCTTCCACCCCTGGGACCATGACAACCGCGACCTCGTCGCGGCGTGGAAGCAGGAGCACAACGAAGCGCAGATCGCTGCTTCAGCCGCGTAGGGCGAGATAGGCGTCGCAGATTTCCACCAGACGGTCGCGCCCGAAGCTTGGGTCATGGCCGCCATGAACCACTCGCACCTTCATGCCGCGCAACCGGCGGATTGTCGCCAGATAGACGGCGATGTCGGAATCGGGAAGTTCATCGAGCAGCGGCCCGTCATAAACGGCATCGCCGGAGAAAAGCGTGCCCGACGCCTCCTCCCAAAGCCCGATCGACCCCGGCGAATGGCCCGGCAGGTGAAACACCGAAAAGCGCCGGTCACCGAGATCGACGGCATCCCCTTCCTCGACGAGGCCCGTGGCATGGGTGGAGACCACACGGTAGGCCGCGAGATCGAAGCCCTTATGAGGTAATGCATCGAGGAGCGGCGCGTCGCCCTCCCCAAGCCCGTAGCCCGACAGGCTTGCCCTAAGCTCCGCCGGAAAACCCGACGCGGTAAGGGCCGCGAACTCCCTGTAGTCCTCCATGCGCGGCGCCTCGAGACGATGCATGAGGCGGATATCGAATTCATGCAGACAGCCGACATGGTCGTAATGGATATGGGTTGCCACCGCGATGAGAGGCTTGTCGATGAGATCGGCTATCTCGTTTCTGAGCGAGGCGACACCCACACCCGTATCGACGAGGAGATCGCGGTCACGTCCCCGCGCAAACCAGATATTGCAACGGATGAGCGGGTGGACATGCGGCTCCCACAGGAGCGTGATGCCATCGCCCATCTCCCTGCGCTCAAACCATCGCCCGGCGATTTTCAATACGCTTTCCTCTTCGCTGCGGGATACCAGCTTCCCTTCCGTCCCGATCCTAGCCGGAAGACAAACGGGTTTCCGCCCGAAAACACCGGGCGCGCAACGGAGATAAACGCGTAAGGGCCCGCTCGCTCAGGCGAAGAACGACCAGATTCCCATGGCCCCGAGGGTCAGGAAGGCGCCGTACCCGTAAGGAAGAAGCTTCCTGATCCTGCGCCGGCTCCAGAACGGTGTCGGCCAGGACGGCGGAAACCCGGACAGGCCAGCTATCGCCTCTTCGCCGCCTTCTTCGTCGCTGACGATATGGATCTCGGCAGCGATGACGGCACCTCTATGCGTGACGAGCTTGGCACATTTCAGTTCCCCGCTGATCCTGCTCGACGAACGGAGGATGACCTCGCCCGAACACATGAGCGTTCCATCGAACGTGCCCGCTATTTCAGCGCGGAGAACGGTTGCCTGCCCTTCGACACGGCCGGTAGCGCCGATCGAAAGTTGCGCCGCCCGCAAATCCGCGTTTATCGCGGCGCCATCGACGAACATGGAGCCTTGCGTGTCGAATGAGCCCTCAAGGATGCTGTTCTCGCCGATCGTTATATCTTCATTGCCCGCCCTCAGAAGACGGACAGGCGCGTCCGCGCGAGCGGGCTGTCTGCTTTCGCCTTTCGGAGAAAGACCGGGCGCCGCTATGGTTGATGCGTTTGAGTTGGTGAGTGTCACTTGTCTCTCCTGTCGTACAAAGCCGTTTGCGACCGGCCGCTCCCTTCTCACAGCGAGTGAGCAACGTGCGGGCAAAGCAAGCTGACTTCGTATTCGGAGAGCCTGATTTTCACCGCCATCGATCGCAGGGAATAACCTGCATCGAAGCGATGTAAAAAAACCTTTCGGTTACCGTAAAACGCAACCGTTACGGACCTAATCTCGCAAGAACAAAAACCGCTTTGGTTCCAATCGACAGCAATATGCAGCGCGGTAGAGACTATTCGGCAGCCGGCTTCTTCACATCGCGCCCATAAACATCGTCAAAGCGGACGATGTCGTCCTCACCCAGATAAGACCCGGACTGAACCTCGATGATGCTGAGCGGTTCGTCGCCGGGGTTGGCGAGACGGTGGGTAGTGCCGACCGGAATATAGACGGACTCATTTTCTTCGAGGACTTTCACGGTTTCCCCGACAGTGACCTGCGCTCGTCCTTTCACCACCACCCAGTGTTCCGCACGGTGATGATGCATCTGCAGTGAAAGGGCCGCTCCCGGATGAACCATCAGATGCTTCACCTGGTGACGCTCGCCCGCATTCAGCGCCTCGTAATAGCCCCATGGCCGGTGAACGCGGTTATGCGCCTTGTGCTCCATCCGTCCGGCAGCAGCGATACGCTCGACCACTTTCTTCACATCCTGCACATGGTCCCGCGAAGCGACGAGAAGAACATCGCCAGTTTCCACGATAACCAGATTGTCGACGCCGATCGTGGCCACAAGGCCCGATTCCGCCCGGATATAAGAGTCGCGCGTATTCACCGCGATAACGTCGCCGGCGAGCACATTGCCGCCCTCATCCTTTTCGCCAATTTCCCACAGCGCCGACCACGAGCCGATATCGCTCCAGCCCATATCGACCGGCACGACGGCGGCCTCCGATGTATGTTCCATCACCGCATAGTCGATGGAGTCGGAGGGACAGGCATTAAATGCCTGGGGATCGAGCCGGAGAAAGTCGAGGTCGAGCACTCCTTTCACCACGGCTTCCGCGGCGCAGGTCGCGATCTCGGGACAATGGGCGCGCATTTCATCCAGAATGCGATCCACACGGAACATGAAAATACCGGCGTTCCAGTCATAGCCGCCTTCGGCGAGATAAGCTTCGGCCTTGGCCCGATCCGGCTTCTCAACGAACCGCTCGACGGCGAAAGCCTCACCGCCTGGAAGCGGCTGTCCCCGCTTCACATATCCGTATCCAGTCTCCGGCGCGGACGGCAGGACGCCGAACGTAACGAGCTTTCCGGCTTCCGCGAGCGCTTCCCCCTGAGCGATTGCGCGACGGAAGGCTGCAACGTCGGCGATGTGATGATCGGCGGGCAGAACAAGCAGGATGCCCTTCGGATCCCGCGCCTGCACAAAGGCGGCAGCAGCAGCGGCAGCCGGTGCCGTGTTCCGGCCTTGGGATTCGAGAATATGCGCGAAGGGCGTGATACCTGCTTCTCTCATCTGCTGCGCGATGATGAAACGATGTTCATCGTTCGAGACGATAATCGGCGCGGAGAAATGCGCATCCTCCACGACACGCAACGCCGTTTCGAGCAGCATGGCGCGCTCGGAAACGAGAGGGAGGAGCTGTTTGGGGTAAAGCGCACGGGACGTCGGCCAAAGCCGCGACCCGACGCCGCCTGACAGAATGACCGGATAGATCATGCGCTCGCCCGTCCCGTTTAAATGAGGCTGCAATCGAACCGCCCGAGGCGCCCCCCGGGCATCAAGGCTTCAGGATAGTGGATTTGCGAGAAAATTTCATCCTGCTTCACCTCTAGGTTAACGCATCCAAGCCTCAGCCGCGTAACTTGCGGGCAGCCGGGATAAATGCGAAACCAGAATCGATGTCGCGAGTTATCTCACGAGAACCTGCCAGGGCACCTTTCAAAATGACCACTTCCCCCCGCAAGATCCGCAAGGTCGTCTTTCCCGTTGCCGGCCTCGGCACCCGCTTTCTGCCGGCGACCAAAGTCATTCCAAAGGAAATGATGACCGTCGTCGACAAGCCGGTCATTCAATATGCCGTGGAAGAGGCGATCGAGGCGGGTATCGAACATTTTGTATTTGTGACAGGACGCGGCAAGGGCGCCATCGAGGATCACTTCGATCTCGCTTACGAACTTGAGGCCACGCTTAAGGCGCGCGGCAAGAAAGCAGAATTCGAAATGCTGCAAGAAAGCCGCCCTGCTGCCGGAACAGCAAGCTTCGTTCGCCAGCAAGAGCCGCTCGGGCTCGGCCATGCAGTATGGTGCGCACGTGACATCATTGGTGATGAGCCGTTTGCTCTCGCCCTCCCCGACATGCTGATCCATGGCGCCCGTGGCTGCTTTGCCCAGATGGTCGATGTTTACGAAGCTCATGGAGGAAATGTGATCGCGGTTGAAGAAGTGCCCCATGAGCACGTCAACCGCTACGGCGTAGTCGCTCTCGCGGAAAACCTCGGTAATGAAACGCATCGGGTTACCGGCATGGTCGAAAAACCGAAAGTTGAGGACGCGCCATCCAACTTGATCATTTCCGGCCGCTACATTCTGCAGCCGGAGGTTTTTTCAAAGCTGGCCGTGCAGAAGCCGGGCGCAGGCGGCGAGATTCAGCTGACGGATGCGATGATTGCGTTGATGGGCGAGCAGGATTTCTTCTCCTACCGCTTCGAAGGCACCACCTATGATTGCGGCGACAAGATCGGCTATCTCGCCGCCAATGTGGCGCTTGCCCTGTCGCGGCCGGATATAGCGCCCAAGTTCCGGCCGGTCCTCGACGAATTGACCCGCAAATAACGTGAACGCACACGCCGCCGAAGCCTAGAAGGCGTTTTTGCCGATGAAGCCGTAGAACGGCGTCATTATGATGATCTTCAGATCAAGCCACACCGACCAGTTTTCGATGTAGTAGAGATCATGCTCGACTCTGCGGCGCATCTTTTCGGGCGTATCGGTTTCGCCTCGATAGCCTTTGACCTGCGCCCAACCCGTCATGCCGGGCTTCACCTTGTGGCGGTTCGCATAACGATCGAGAACTGCCGAGTAGTACTCATTGTGCGCGATGGCATGCGGCCTCGGTCCTACCAGCGACATTTCGCCGATGAGCACGTTGAAAAGCTGCGGCAGCTCATCGAGGCTCGTCTTGCGCAGAAACCGTCCGACACGGGTTACGCGCGGATCGTTACGCGTTGCCTGAACGACGCGGCCACTACCTTCCGCAACATACATTGTCCGGAACTTGTAAAGGTTGAAAACCTCGTGGTTAAACCCGTGGCGCTTCTGCTTGAATATTACCGGCCCCCGGCTGTCGAGCTTTACTGCGGCGGCAACGAGAAGAAGCAGCGGC
Organism: Parvibaculum lavamentivorans DS-1; assembly: GCF_000017565.1. Classification (NCBI taxonomy): domain Bacteria; kingdom Pseudomonadati; phylum Pseudomonadota; class Alphaproteobacteria; order Hyphomicrobiales; family Parvibaculaceae; genus Parvibaculum; species Parvibaculum lavamentivorans. The sequence continues at coordinate 2,097,386 of NC_009719.1, read as the reverse complement.
GCAAAGCCTATCAGCAGCAACGCCGCAAGCACGCGATCCTCAATGCTCTTGATGATGGGAGCCCAGCCATCCATCGGACGCCGCTCCAGCTCGAGCACCGCCAGCCCTTGATAGTTGAGCAATCCCTTGGGCGGAATGCGGAATGCCGCAGCGCTCGGACAAATCCTGATGTCGGTAGGCAACAAGGAAAGCTGTTCCACCAAATTGGCAATTCGCAGCTCACTCGTCAGCGGCATGGCAATCAGAACCTCGTCGATCCTGTGCTTCTGACCGAAAACGATCAAATCCGACAGACCACCGCGCACGGGAACGCGGGGAATCTGGTCCGGTGGCAGGTCGTCAAAGACGCCTATCACGCGAAGGTTCATGGAGGACGTACCGATACCGCGTATGACGCTTTCCGCGATTTCGCCGCTGCCATAAATAACAACGTTCCGCGCGAAGGAGCCGAGGGCCACCAGCCATTGGAGGAAGCGCGAACCGGCAAAATGAAGCGACAGAACAAGTACCGTGGATAGGCCGAACCACGCGACAAACCAGCCGCGGGAATATTGTTCCGAAATTTTCAAGAGATAGCCGATACCAACGAGCAACAAGGCTGTGACGAAGAGGCCTATCAGTATCCGCCTCTTCTGGCCTCGCCCATTGCTCAATGCGTTGAACTGATAAATCCCCTGATACTTCAGCATCGCAACGGCAAGGACCGCGCCCACCCCGCCGATGACCGCGTAGGGGGTTGAATTTCTCGTAAGGTCGAGGAACTGGCCGATATAGGCCCATTTAGCAATCAGAGCGGCGACAAAGATGATGACGCCATCGGCACACATGGTGATATCCGAAATCACCTGCTTGGAGATAAGGGGCTGGTCTTTGAGGAAGTCGCCTGAGGCCGGATAAGCCTCTCTGCTGCTGCGCGCGGCCGCTGCGACGTCACCTGTTACACCCGGTGCGGCGAGGACGATCTCGTCGTCTGTCTGGTCGCCAAACCCTCTCATTGAGCGGTCTCTCCAAGTCGCGGTGTGTACCAACGATAGCGCATAACAGGACCCTTCGCATCCGCACAAAGCATAGTGAGGTTAACGGACGGCGGCAGCTTGCTACTACTACCGCAGCATGGCGGTATCTTGACGGGTTCACCTCGGTCCAATGCCTCGGGGGCCCGCATTTACGACAGGCTTTTGTCACCATAGATCGTGATTGTATCCGCCCCGCATACAAGCTCTTGTGAAAACACAAGCAGTGAACAGGAGTTCCAAAGTGGAGGCAATTAATGGACAGGCCGCGTCAATCGGACGCAACCCTGGCCTCGGCTTCGGACGGAGCAGCCATTCGTTCGATATCCGCCATCACCATTTCCCTCACCAGATTTTCGAAGCCCACTTCCGGGCGCCAGCCCAGTTCGGCTCTTGCCTTGGATGCATCGCCAAGGGTCATGCCGGCATCGGCGGCGCGGAAGAAGGCCGGATCGATTTCGACAAGCACCTGGCCACTCGCGGCATCAACGCCTCGCTCCCTCACTCCCGATCCTTCCCATATGATCCGGCTGCCGATGACCCCGAAAGCGAGCTCTACAAATTCCCTTACCGAATGAGTCTCGCCGGTCGCGAGAACAAAGTCGTCCGGCTTCTCCCGCTGCAGCATCAGCCACATGGCACGAACGTAGTCGCCGGCATGCCCCCAGTCACGGCGCGCATCGAGATTGCCTAAACTCAGAGGGGTTTTCTCCCCTCGTTGGCTCGCCGCAACGGCAAGCGATATCTTGCGCGTTACGAAAGACGGACTTCGATAGGGACTTTCGTGATTGAACAGAATGCCATTCGACGCAAAGACGCCGGTAGCATTGCGAAAATGGACCGCCGCTTCGAATGCAGCCCGCTTGGACGCCGCATAGGGATTGAGAGGATGGAGCGGCGTCTTCTCGTTTTGAGGAACACCCCGCGCATCGCCGAATATTTCCGAGCTGCACGCCTGAAAGAACCTGCTGTGCCGCTCGTGGCCCAATTTCACCAAAATCTCGAGCAGCCGCACGGTGCCCGCTGCATTCACGTCGGTCGTATAGGCTGGATCTTCCAGGCTTGTCTGAACATGCGTCTGCGCGGCGAGATTGTAGATCTCGTTCGGCCGCACTACACGCAACACATTCTCAAGCGTATCGCCGTCCCGCAGGTCACAAACGTGAAGGTGAAGCCGGCCGCGCAACTCCCCGAAACGGGAAAACCTCGCCCGGTCCAGCCGCGCCGGCGCGCGCGCTAGCCCATGGACGATATATCCCTTGCCGAGCAGCAACTCGGCGAGATAGCCGCCATCCTGGCCGGTAATCCCGGTAATCAGCGCAACAGGCGCTTCCACTGGAGCGTTGCTATGTTCAACGAACGCCAAATACTGAACCTATCTGGTTATGAACAGGCGCGACGCCCGCAGGGGAATGCCATGTCCGCTGGCTGCCAGCCCCACAATACCTGAGTTTTACAAAACTCAAGCAGGTTGAAGCTCAGTCATGCCGCCCGATCCGGCTGGCTTCCCTGGCTACCGTCTTGAGATCGGCAGCGACCATTTCGGCCACCAGTTCAGGGAACTGAGTCGTATGCCGCCAGCCGAGTTTCTGATGGGCCTTGCTCGGATCACCCAAAAGAACGTCAACCTCTGTCGGCCGGAAATAGCGCGGGTCGATTCGGACAAGGACTTTACCGTTTACGGCATCCACGCCTGTTTCGTCGGCGCCCTCGCCTTTCCACGCGATATGCCTGCCGACTTCCGCGAACGCCAGTTCAACAAATTCGCGCACGGAATGCGTCTCGCCGGTCGCGAGAACATAATCGTCCGGTTCATCCTGTTGAACGATGCGCCACATCCCCTCGGCATAGTCGCGCGCATGACCCCAGTCGCGCCGCGCATCGATATTGCCGAGATAAAGAACGTCCTGCAGACCAAGCTCAATGGCCGCCACCGCCCGCGTTATCTTGCGCGTCACAAAGGTTTCACCGCGCGTCGGCCCCTCGTGATTGAACAATATGCCGTTGGAGGCATGCATCCCGTAGGCCTCGCGGTAATTCACCGTGGTCCAGAAAGCGTAAAGTTTCGCGACGGCATAGGGGCTGCGGGGATAAAAAGGCGTTCGCTCATTCTGCGGGGTTTCCTGGGCCTTGCCGTAGAGCTCCGAAGTCGATGCCTGGTAGAACCGGACCGTCTCCGACATGCCGAGAATGCGTATCGCCTCCAGCAAGCGCAATGTACCGACTGCATCTGCATTGGCGGTATATTCGGGTGTTTCGAAGCTCACATGGACATGGCTTTGTGCCGCAAGATTGTAGATTTCGTCCGGCTGGGTTTCCTGCACGATACGGATCAGGTTCGTCGCGTCGGTCAGGTCGCCATAGTGCAAAAACAGGCGCACGCTATCGAGATGCGGATCCTGGTAAAGATCGTCGATGCGGCCGGTATTGAAAGATGAAGAGCGGCGCTTCACACCGTGGACAATATAGCCTTTGTCCAACAGCAATCGCGCGAGCCAGGCGCCATCCTGTCCGGTAATGCCCGTTATAAGGGCCCGTTTCGGTCTCGAAGCCGTCACACTCTTTCCCCATCGAAATGCTCGGCCCAAACCCGGCCTCGGAACGAGGGAATTGAGCGTTTTTCCGGCCTCCGCGCAAGTCCTCGCTATATTCTGTAATAGCCCCGATACCAGTCGGCGAAAGCGGCAAGGCCCTCGCGGAGACCCGTCTTGGGAGAGAAGCCGAGATCGCGCTCAATGGCGGTAATATCCGCAAACGTCCGGGGTACGTCGCCAGGCTGCATAGGCTCGTACTGGCGCACCGCCTTCACACCCAGCACTTCCTCCAGAATGTCTATAAAGCGGCCGAGACGTTCGGGCTTATTGTGCCCGATATTGTAAATGCGGTGGGGAGCCCCCTTGCCGGCAGGCGCATGGTCGAGTGCCGCCACCGTCCCGCTTATAATGTCGTCGATATAGGTGAAATCCCGCCACATATCCCCATCGTTGAAGACGCGGATGGGCTTTCCCTTGAGCATGGCCTCGGTAAATATCCAATAGGCCATGTCGGGGCGCCCCCAGGGCCCGTAAACCGTAAAAAATCGCAATCCGGTCTGTTTGATGCCGTAAAGATGAGCATAAGCATGGCTCATCAGTTCATCGGCCTTTTTGGTGGCCGCATAGAGCGAGACGGGATGATCGACGGGATCGGCCTCGCTGAAAGGCACCTTCTCATTGCCGCCGTAAACCGAACTGGACGAGGCGTAGACCAGATGCTCGACAGTTCCGAGACCCCGGCACAGCTCCAGGATTTCAAGATGGCCGGTCAGATTGGACCGCACATAGGCCCGCGGATTTTCAAGGGAATACCGGACACCGGCCTGGGCGGCCAGATGCGCCACCTTGGCAATACGACGCCCGCTGACGGCTTCAGCGAGAGCATCCTTGTCTGAAATATCGGCCCTTACAAAAGAAAACCCGTTGCGGCCGGTTAGCCGTTCGAGCCGTGCAGCCTTGAGAGCCGGGTCGTAATAATCATTAAGATCATCGACGCCAACCACCTCGTCACCCCGGTCGAGAAGATAGTGGCAAAGATAACTGCCGATAAATCCGGCAGCGCCTGTCACTAAAATCGTCATCATGTTCCCTTGGAATGAATAGCCGCCGATCACGAGAGAAGATGGGCCACAAGCGAGGGTGAATGCAACCCAGCCCGCGCGAACGCTTCATTTAAGTTCGCAAAAACGCTATGACGTAACCGGGAGGCAAACTTGAGCAGAGGCGTAGTATGCGAATAGCAATGATTGGATCGGGTTATGTCGGGCTTGTCTCGGGGGCCTGCTTCGCCGACTTTGGCCACACGGTCACGTGTGTCGATAAGGACGAGCGGAAGATCAACGCATTGCTCCAAGGGGAAATTCCGATCTACGAGCCGGGATTGGACGTCCTGGTGAATGGCAACCGCTTCGCAGGCCGCCTCTCCTTCACGACCGACCTTTCCAGCGCCATGAAAGATGTCGATGCTGTCTTCATCGCCGTCGGCACCCCCACACGCCGAGGAGATGGTCACGCCGATCTTTCCTATGTTTATGCGGCAGCTGAGGAAATCGCCGCCCTGCTCTCGCGGTACACGGTTATTGTGACAAAATCCACCGTGCCCGTCGGTACGGCCGACGAAGTTGAAGCGATCATCCGCCGCGTCGCTCCGGAGGCTGACTTTTCGGTTGCCTCCAATCCTGAATTCCTGCGCGAAGGCGCTGCCATCGACGACTTCAAGCGGCCGGACCGGGTTGTGGTTGGCGCCGATGATGAGCGAGCAAGAGAAGTTCTTCGAAAGCTTTACCGCCCGCTCAACCTCAACGAGACGCCGATAATGTTCACAAACCGGCGCACCGCTGAACTTATCAAATATGCGGCCAATGCTTTTCTGGCGACCAAGATCACCTTCATCAACGAAATGGCCGATATTTGCGAAAAAACCGGCGCGAATGTTCAGGATGTCGCGAGAGGCATCGGTCTGGACCGGCGCATCGGATCCAAATTTCTTCATGCCGGACCTGGCTATGGCGGATCCTGCTTTCCAAAGGACACCATGGCGCTCGTTCGCACCGCAGAACAGTACCAGGCACCCACCCGCATCGTCGAAGCGGTCGTGGAAGCCAACGCCGCCCGGAAGAAGCGCATGGTGGACAAGATCGAGAGCGCCTGTGGCGGCTCGGTCAAAGGAAAGACAATCGCCATTCTGGGCCTTGCCTTCAAACCGGAAACGGACGACATGCGGGACGCACCGTCACTCGATATCGTGCCCGGCTTGATTGATCGCGGCGCCACGGTTCAGGCCCACGATCCACAAAGCATCAAGGAAGCAAAGCACCTCTTGCCCGATAGCGTGATCTATTGTGATGACCCTTATTTGACAGCCAAGGACGCAGATGCCGTGGTGATCATCACCGAATGGAACGAATATCGTGCGCTCAATATCGAGCGTCTTGGAAAAGCGCTTCGCCGGCGGGTGATGATCGACCTTCGGAATATCTACAAATCAGAGGAAATCGTTCCCCTCGGATTCGACTATACGAGTGTCGGCCGCTAGCGCGGGGAGAACACGCCGAACCACTGGCTGTTTAACCCCCAGGGCAAGGCGGGGAATGGTGAAAAGCATTCCTCCTGAAGCTTGAACTCTTGCATGAGTTGCGTCCGGAGCTCTCGCCAGTCGAAGCCCTTATGCGACAAATATTACGAACCGTGGTAACGCGGCACCGGTTTGAGGAAAATCGCCCCCCGCACAAGTTCGGAAAAGCTGTATTTCCAGGCTGACTTGCGAATGAACTGCGCATTTATCACCTTGGGGATGAGAACCGGCCCCAGCATGATCGGCACACTTATGATCACACGGCCATCGGCCTTGATGGTGTCCTTGGTGAGTGTCACAAATTTGCCGATGTCTTCCGGCAACAGGTGTTCCAGAACCTCAAAGGCGGTTACCAGATCATAGCGACACCCTCTGGCGTCTTCTTCATGCGTAAAGCGCCTGTACCCCTCGCCTTCCCCCTGCATCAGGGGTTCATAGCCGATGAGATCGGCGGCCGGAGCAAATTCCCGGACGCGGCGTAACATACGTCCATCGCCGCAACCGTAATCGAGCATCACGCCATCGGGCTTCAGATACTTGGCGATAAGCCTATCCGCATTTCCGTAACGCGCCCGATGTGCGAGACGCGCCATTGGATTTGGAGCGTTGTAGGTCTGCCTGTCATACGCAACCATTGCAAATCTCCTGACCGGTCCGCCATCGCGAATGCTTCATTCTGCATTTAAATGAATGCCAATTCCATTCATTAAAAAGTGGCTACCGATGCCGTGGAACAATAACGGCGCTTCCCGCTGCGCCCTAAATTGAACAAGAAAATCGGCTGAATTTCTGTGATACTGAAGCTGTGTCAGCAAAAGAGTACAGTCCGTGGATACCCCGGGGACATGTGGAGCGGATGAGCGAGCCCGTGCCTAAAATTGTTCACGTTATCACCCGTTTCGTTAACGGCGGAGCGGACGAAAATACTCTCCTGACCTGCAATCATCAGGCTGAGGCTGGGTTTGAAGTCTGGCTCCTTTACGGGAACGAGTTCACGAAACGGATGCTCGACCTTCTCGATCCGAGGGTAAACGCCATTGCCGTTCCCTCCTTGGTGAGGGATGCATCTCCCTTCAACGATCTGATCGCGCTTGTGAGCCTCGCGCGACTCTACCGGAAAATCCGTCCGGACATTATCCACACTCACACAAGCAAGGCCGGGTTCGTGGGCCGCCTGGCCGCCTTGGCCGTTCCGAGGGCCGCCGTCGTCCACGGGGTTCATATCCTTCCTTTCACAGACGAACCGTTTCTTAAACGGACAATTTATCTCCTGCTCGAAAAAGTGGCAGCTCTGCGGACACATGCCTTCATCGATGTGAGCGACGGTATGCGGGACCTGTGTCTTGCGAACGGATTGGGCAATGTGACAAATCATTTCGTGGTCCGGAGCGGCATGGATGTCGAACGCTTCCGCCGCGCCGCACCGGCAAACGACATTGCCACGCTGCGCCATGAAACGCCGGGTGCAGTGGTAATAGGCTATGTGGCGGTTCTCGAGCGCCGAAAGCGTCACAGGGAGCTTCTGCAAACTTTGCTGCCCTTGCTCGGCCGCCATAAGAGCGCACTGCTCGTCATGGCCGGTGACGGCCCCGAACGCCCCCTTCTCCAGAAAATGATCGACGAGGCGGCACTTGCAGCCCGTGTGCGGATTCTCGGATTTCGGAATGATGTGGAGAGCGTCCTCGCGGCTTGCGACATTTGTGTCTTCACCTCCCAGCGGGAAGGCTTGCCGCGCTCCATCGTTCAATACGGTCTCGCCGGAAAGCCCATCGTCGTCACGCGCCTTCCTGGCATCGAAGCGGTGGTAAGGCACGGAGAGAATGGATACGTAGTTGCCTCCGATGATTTCTCCGGCTTCGCATCGTCAATCGAGAAGCTGCTCGAGAACCCGGACCTTCGGGCGCGCTTTTCACAGGCAAGCGCCGATGCCGATCTGTCTCCCTGGGACGCACGGGTGATGGGCGAAAAAATTCATGAAGTGTACGCTCAGCTTTTCTCGGACCGGGGCGGCCGGCCGCGCGGACAGCGAGCATGGCCGCTCTCGGCGGAACGTCAAAATTCAGATGTGGCCGAATGCTGAATTTTCTTATTCCGGTTAGCGCCGTAACACTTTTTCTCGCCACGAAAATGAGTCTTGGCATTATCCAGCTGAGGCCCTTCGACATTCTCGTCGCCTTTATCCTGCTGCTCGTGGCAATACAGCCCAGGCTGTTCATGAGGGCGAGGCTTGATCTCGGCTTTCTGATCCTCCTCCCTTTCTTTATCGTCCACACGCTTTCCGCGTTCGGGTATTACACCGGTAACGGAATACGCGAGTTGTTCCAGGTAACGCTGATCCTTGGCTTTGCATTCGTCTTGAACGCGGTGGGCGATCGCCTCGACTACAAGCTCATGGGGAAAATACTCCTCATCGGCCTGATCGGCGTAATGATCTACAATATCGGCTGGCACATTTCGCAAGGGCAATGGTCCGGCTGGAAACGCCTCAACGATCCCAAGGCGGCTTTTACCTTCCTGCCCATGTTGTTGTCGGTTTTCATTCTGTTCGCGCCCGACGCCCGCCGACGCCTTTACTGGGCGTTGTGGATTGTAGTCGGCATTGCCGTATTCCTTTCGGGCGAACGCAAGGCGCTACTCGCGTTCGGCATCATTACCGTTGCACTTCTCAGCCGTGGCCGCTTCGTGGCTGCCATTCCCGTGTTGGCCGCCGGCATTTTTGCTCTCTCGATTCTCGCGACGCTAGTCGATGACCCCTACATCACCAGGCAGGTAAACACGCTGCTGGAACCCACGACCACGGATATCTCTCTTTCAGCAATGGCAGAGGGACAGATGCCCACATCGTTGAGCAACGCCGCGCGAGAGTTTTCGTTCGAGCAGGTGAAGCGCATGTCTTCCGAAAACCCGCTCTTCGGAATTGGCACCAACGCCTACACGGATATCATGCGAAGAGAGTTCGCTTTTCTTCCGTCTTTTCTCCTGGTCAGCATTCACGGCGAATTTCTACGGATTATCGTAGAGAACGGCATTGTCGGCCTCGCCTTCTACATCCTGATATGGGTAGTCGCGCTTCTGCGAAACTTGAAGGTTGCCCATCATCTCCAGCTGAACCGGCGCATAACGCAAGCGCAGGCGCGCATTCTGCCCATCTTGCTTCTGCTTCCACCGGCCTTCTATGTCGGCTTCGAGGCAACCGGCACGCGCGTCTTCATGGCAACGATTCTTGCATCCATGGCCCCCAGCCTGGTCTTTTGGGCCGTCTCGCAGAGAGCAAGGCCCGCCGCAAGCACGAGACGGGTCCAGACCGGCATCGAAGAGAGCACCGCAACGAGTTAGTACGGCATCCGTGTTCGAGCAGGAAAAGGTTGCATGGCCATAACGGTAATCATGACTTGTCACAATGAAGAGCAATTCATTGAACAGGCGATAAGAAGCGTCGTGGATCAGACTGCCTATTCGGAGATCGCCGAAATTATCGTCGTAAATGATGGTTCAAGTGACGGCTCGCAAGCTCTGCTGGAGCAATTGTCCGATGAAATAGACAAGCTGCGGATAATTCCTGCTGACGGCATAGGCCTCCCGGGCGCAAGAAACCTCGCACTGAAGGAAGCCCGGGGAGATCTCATCGCCCTCCTCGACGGTGACGACTACTGGACGCCGGGAAAAACAGCCGCCCAACTGGCCGTTTTGGCAAAGGCGCCCACCGTCGGACTTGTCTATAGCGATTTCTACGATTTCACCCTTCCAGACGCTTCTGATGCGCGTCTTGTTCTTGTTCGCGCATACCAGGCCTCGAACGACAAGTTGCTTGAAGAGTATTTCATTCACGACGCGCCGGTTATTCCCTCCACGGCAATCATCCGGCGGGCGGTATTCGACGATGTCGGTCCGTTCGACGCCGAAATACGCCTCGGTGAAGACACGGAAATGTTTCTTCGCATTGCCGAAAATTGGCGCTTTCAACACGTACCCGGCGGCTTTCTTTACAAACGCCGCCATGGGAAGAACCTGACGGCGAGGCTCGGCGGATTGTTACCCGTCGCGATCCGTCTCACCGAACGGTTTACCGCGCGTAACCCTCGGTTGAAGCCTCTCGCCGCGAAGCGAATGGCACGTCGATATGCTGCGACTGCCAATGATTGCGCGAAGCATGGCGAAAGAAACGAGGCTCTCGGCTATCTGTGGCAGGCCTTTCAGTCGGATCCGCCTTACTGGCGCATCTATGCCTATCTCGCGATATCTCTGCTGCCGGCCTGGATCGGCCCGGCCCTCCGTCAATCCTTCTGGACTGTACGACGCGCCATAAGAGGCCGGACCGCTTGATGAACTGGATTCGCGAATGAACGAAACCACGCCCCGCGGAAGCACACCGGCTTTATGCGTGATCGCGTTCGAATATCCGCCCTTTCCGGGCGGCATTGCGAGCTATGCGCATAATCTGGCGACGGAAGCGTCGGCTTTCACAAAAGTGTCGGTGGTAGCGCCCGTCTATCCGGATACGCACGACACCGATCTCCCTGTCTCTCGGCTGCTGAGCCACCACAAGCTCACGCTGCGTGGCCTGTTTTCGACCCTGCGTCACATCGCCCGGCTGGATCGCAACACACTCAACCATGCGGCGGACATTCGCGCGGCCATAATCTGCCTCGTGGCGCGCATCCTCATGGGCCGCCATTACATAGTGATGGCACATGGCAGCGACGTGGCGAAGTTCGACCGCTGGTCTCCTTCCAAGCTTGTGGCATGGGCCGTCTATTTTGCCGCCGACCGTGTTCTCTCCAATTCCGATTTCACGAAGTCGATTTACGACCGCAATTTTCCGCGCTGCGCGCCCTGTTTCACCGTCCCGCTCGGCGTCGGAGAAGACTGGTTTGTCGAACCGGCAGGCGCCTTCGAACATCCGGACCTCGCAGCAATACCGGAAAGCGCCGAGGTGATCTGCACCGTCGGGCGGCTTGAGCCTCGCAAGGGACATCTCCTGGCGCTTGATGCCATAGCCGAGTATCAGGCCACCCATCCGGAGAAAACGATCAACTATGTTGTCTGCGGCCGCACCGTGGATAAGATTTACGAGCAGGCGATCCGGGACAAGGCGGCGGCTCTCGGCATTGACATGAAGCTCGCTGGCGCCGTCTCTCGCGATGATCTCGGGCGCCTGTACAGGAGAGCATCGATGCAGCTTCTATGCGCTCTGCCGCTGCCTGGAAAGATTGAGGGCTTCGGGCTTGTGCTGCTGGAAGCAGCCGCCCTGGGATGCCCCTCGGTCGCGACGCGCAGCGGCGGCATTTCCGAGGTCGTCGCCGACGGAGAAACCGGCATCCTCGTCGGCTCCGAAACCGCCAAGGCCATCGCCGGCGCGATACATGACCTGAATGCCTTGAAAGAAAAGATTCCGGTGGCTCAACTGTGCCGCGCGCATGCCCGCAAATTCTCCTGGGCCGAAACGGCGCGCCGGACCTACAGCAATCCCGCCTAGATTACCGGCAAGTGTCGCTATAGGCCTGCCAGAGAGCATGGCGGTCGAGCCCGCGCGCCTTGTTGAGGAAGGCGATTGCCTCTTCAGCATCGGTTTCGCCGGAGAGAAGCTTGATGTCGCGAATATCTTCCCGCCACGTCTCCACATAGGACGAAAGCTTGCCGTAGCTGTTGTCGATGGCGAAGACCGGCTTGCCGAGCAGCAGTCCGAGGATAAAGCCGTGCAGGCGCGACGTAATCCACACATCATGCCGAGCCATCCGGCGGGCAACTTTATCCACCTCGCCGCGGATGATATTGAAGTAGGCGGCTTCCAGTCCGAAGGAGAAGCCCAGCCGCAGCTCCAGCTGCGCGAGTTCGTCAAACACGCGCTTCCAGACGCGCAAGGATGTGTAGTTCACATCCTCCCAGTCGAGAAATTGCGCCTTGTGCGCCTCGATCGCCGCGAAGGAATCCCCCGCTTCTTCGTCCTTTCGAATGAAGAACAGCGGATTTGACGCCTGTTCTCCTCGACTCCCGATCCGCTGATGGAGATCCGGCCAGAGCTGATGCGCCATGTCGGGCACCAGCCTGACCTTTTCGCCGAACAGCGGCCGCGCCAGCGCCTCGCTTGCCCTGTCGCGGACAAAAAATGTGAGATCGGGATGCCTCATCATTTTCTCGGCGGACCGCTTGAGCTTCTCCTTGTCCTTGAAGAAGATCGTTTGCGGAAAAATCAGAACCTTGTGGTCTGGATATTCCTCGATGATGCGCTCGCGGTAATTCTGGATATGCGGGTAGAGATCGCCGAAATTGCCGCCGCCCTGCAGGACGATCGTATCCCCCTCACCGATCGGCAGGCGGCCGCGCGGCGGCGTGTTCTTCAGCGTCCGCGACAACCGCACTTTCAGCCCATGCCGCTCGAAGAATTTCAGCGTGCCCAGCATGATGAGCAGGTCGCCGACATTCTTGCCGAGCGGGTAGTCAAGATAGGCGATGCGCCTGTCGCCGGGGACAAGTCCGGCAATCTCGTCATGCCGCGCGGCAAGAGCCGTCATGCCTGCATGGCGCGGTGCGGAAAGGTCACTCATGGCTGGTCATGACCGAAATGATTTTCTCGACGACGACTTCCGGCCGAAATTTCCCTGCATGTGCAGCCACTTCCGCCATGTAGCGAGCTTCTTCATCGGGAGACGCGAGCAGCCTTGCGCACAGGTCACGCGCCTCGACGAGCGCCTTGGCAAGGCTCGCCGGATCGTCGGGATTGAAGGAAATGCCGAGGCCGCCGGTCGTTTCCGGCAAGCCGCCGCGATCGGTATGGATGACGACGGCGCCTGCGGCGAGGGATTCGAGGCTGACCGCGCCGAAGGGCTCTTCCCATAGGGAAGGCACCAGCGAAAAGGCGGCGCGGCCCATTTCGCGTGCCGTTTCGCCGCGCTGCAAATGGCCGACATAATCCACATGGCTCACTTCGCCGGCCGCAATACGCCGTTCGACCTCGGCGACGAGGCTGCCATTGCCGATGACCCGGAGCCTGTCGACGCCAAGGGCGGCGCGGATATCCGCCCAGCGGTCGAGCAGATAGAGGATGCCTTTTTCCGGCTCGAGCCTCCCCACAAACACAGCATTTGCGCGGTCTTTTGCAGGGAGGATGATGTCGGCGGTGATGTGATGCGGGTTCGCGAAGGGATGCGTGATCGAATAGTCCGGGAAGCCGCTCCGCCGTCCGACATAGGCACTTGTCATGAAATGCCGCGCGCGCGGCAACACGGCGCGGCGCAGCATATCGATGGAAAAAGGCGAGGAAGAGAGCCGGAAAGCGCTTTCCGAATGGTGGCGGAGCGCGAAGGGACGCTTCAGAACAAGCAGGGGATAGATGAGCTTGATGGCGAGGTTGGACAGGATGAGGATATCCGCTTCCCGATAGAGCCGGAAAAGCTGCCACGGCATCGGCCGGCGGATCACCCTGTGGCCATAACCCTCGGTGGGGCCTGGACTTAGCGTGACGACGGTGACGTCATGGCCAGCCGCGACGAAGCCCTTTGCCAGGATCGATACATTGGTCGAAACGCCGCCGATATTCGGCAGGAACCCATGTGTCGCAATAACGATTTTCATGCTGCCTGCCCGCCGGAGAGGTGCCCGTATAGCTGCCGGTAGGAACCGGCGACGTTGCTGATGTCGAAATGCGCCCGGGCATAAGTCTCCGCCGCCGCCGACATGCGCTGCCATTCTTCAACGGAGGTGGCGGGGACAAGCCGCAAACCGCGCAGCAAATCCTCATGCGAAATGCTGTCGAAAAAGAAGCCGGTTATCCCCGGTGTGATGTGATCGACACAACCGCTGACCCGCGTTGCGACCGGAACGACACCATGCGCCATCGCTTCGAGCATCGCGTTGGAGAGGCCTTCCGCATTGGAGGGCAGCAGCAAATAGCCGTAGTCCCGCAGGATCGTACCCGGATGATCGACGAAGCCGCGATAGGTGACGGCCGGATTGCCCGCCGCCGCCAGCGCCGCTTCAAGCTGCGGCAACTCGCGCCCGCGCCCGTAGAAATCGACGGTGAGCGAAGCGCCATCCGCAAGCTCACATGCGGCACGCGCAAGCTCCGGCGCGTTCTTGTCGGGCGCCAGGCGGCCGAGGAAAAGGGCGCGCCGCGAACGGACCTCCGCAGGCGCACCGGGAGCGGGCGGCGCAAGCGGCAAACCATTGGGAATGATGCGGATTTTCTCGGCCGGCACGTTGAAACGCAGCAAATCTTCCTCGATCGATTTCGTGGTCGCGATGAAAATATCGGTGTGCCGGATGACGAAATTACGGCCCGGCGCGCCAAAATATTTGCGCGACCCTATCGCCTTGATGTCCGCCCCCTCGCCGCCGGTGGCCGATTTCAGAATGGCGGGAATGCCGAAAAACCGGTTCGCGAGCGCGCCGACAAAGGCATGAATGCGGATCTGATGACCGTGAATGACGTCGATCTTCGCCCGGTTGCGCCAGACCCAGAAGAAAAGCTGCACCGCCCAGATCAGCGCCGCGGGCAGATAACGCCCGGAAACCTGTGGGCTTGCATAGGTCCAGAAATAGCGGACCGGCACGCCTCGGTCGTCCGTCCAGCCGGCCCGCGCATATTTGCGCGTACTGGCCAGCATGATCACGTCTTCCCCGCCATCGCGCAGGGTGTGGCTCAAAAGCCGCGCCTGCTTGTCGAGCCCGCCACTCGAATTCGTGTCGTCGTAGTGGCAGATCATCATCACGATCACGAGGGGAAATCCTGCTACTTATCCTCAACCGGCACAGGGGAGAGATTGCCCCGCCCGGCAGGCGAAAGCCAGCCCGGATGCTGCAGCGCGGCAGCAAAACAGCCCCAAAAGCCGGGGCCCGGAGGCCACTGTCACGCAACCGTCGCGAATTTGTCGCAAAGCGGAAAGGCGAGGCCGGACAGATAGATAGAGGCGGGTTCTCGCGCTGCGGACGAGGCGCGGAAATGACCGTCATTGAACTGTCATGAAACCGTCATGCGAGAATTGCCGGGACGCGGAAGAGAACTAATCCCCGGGGCAGGCGGGACGCGCCCGGTGCCTCCCGATAGACAAGACGGTCTAGCTCTCAAGTGCACGGCGCCGGCGCGCCTTTCCGAGATACTTGTTGAGAGGCCCGCGGATAAGTTTGCTCCGAAGCTGCGCCTGCAAACGTTCGGCGAAGGTCGGCCCTCGCGACACCATGCCCGCCACGCAGTCATAGCCCAGTTGCTCCAGCAGCCATGCTGCCTTGCTTTCGAAAAGTTCAATCTCATGGGGGGTGAGGCCCTGACGCCATGCCTCGGCCTGCGCCTTGTTGACCTGCTGCCCGACATGCCGGTGCTGGCCCTGCGTATAGGAGGGAACATCCGTAGACGGATTTTCGATCATATCCCCGGTAAAGGAAATATCCATCGCCTCGCAAATACGCCGAAGCTCGGCTTCCGGCTCGGCCAGTATGTCCTCATAGCGGACGCGGTGAACCTTGCCGGGCAAGGACGCCTCGGCGGCGAGACCATAGGCCGTGCGCGAGGTCCAGAAATCGGCCGCAGAGAGAATTTCGTTCGCGCCCCAGTCGAGCGGAATGACGGAGCGCGCCACCGCCCGCCCGTCGCGAACGATATGCACGAGGCCCGCATCCGGGAAGGTGTCGACCAGGAACCGCGCCCAGCGGATATTGTCCGGCCGGTGATCGACCCAGACCCGCCAATCGGGCTTGCCGTTTGCCCGGGCATAACAATCGACCGCATCGAAAATGACGGCCCGGTAGATGCTCCACGGATCGTTCGGCTGCTCGATTGCAAGCGGACGGTCCTCGATTTCGACATTCCAGAAGCGGAAGCGCCAATGGCCGGAGATGAAACCGCGCATGGCATCGACGGTGGCGGGAATTTCGCCGCCTTTTATGGCCTTCGCGAGAGGTATGAGGAAATCGGATTCAGGCGGCGCGATACATTCGGGCGATGCGCCCAGCATGGCCGCCAGCATCGTGGTGCCGCTGCGAGGGCATCCACCCGCCAGCAAATACCGCCTCTCGATCATCACCATCACACGCCACACACAAAACACATCGGACTTGAATTATCGCCTACCCTTTTGACTGTGGTGTGAAGTTTTCATGTCGAGAATATGACAGCATAACGCCAAATCAGATGCGCTGTATAATGGCGCTGTCCCTACTGGTTGAATTTGCATCAAACACCGAGCTGTGCGCTACAACGCGAACAGGCAACCATTCATTCAGCTCGGCAACATATTGTTCAAGAGGCGCGTCGTCTTGATGCCCCTCATAGATCATGAACCGCCAAGGCAGGTTCTTTATGTCGCGCAACCAACCGACATGCCCTCGGATTGCAAGATAATTGAGCACACCATCGTCGCGATCAATTGTCTTTATATGATCCGGCAAGCTTTCAAACAGATTTAGGTCGTCGGAAAGATGCGCAGGTGTATGCGAGAACCGCGTACACCCAATGGATAAAAGTGTTTGATGAGATGCATCCACGACGTGAGGCATATCCCAACCATGAACCCATGCCGCACCCCGTCGCAGATATTCGGCCCCCATGAGGCCGAGGTTGCAACCCACATCCATAACAACTTTTCCAGAAAGATCGACACCTGCTGAGGCAAGCAAGCTGTCATAGATTTTCATACGCTGCGCCGGAGACCGCTTTGCCGGTAGAGGGATGCCGGGGATCTCTTGATAAAGATAGCTCCCGCCCAAAAGAATACTTTTATTTCCAAAATGGCTCGCACCGGAAACTGCGCGCGCCGTCTCCTTTAGATGCCGGTCGTAGCGGCCCAATATGAAATTATGCACGTCCACGTAAAGAGGTTGCTGTCCTGAAACGACAACGACATTTCCATTTCCGTCTGGCCGTTGAAAATCCCTGCTTTCCCAACCGTCGCCACTAACAAGCCTGATCATTCCCTCTCTCTCAAGAGACTTTAGCCGAGAGACGACGCTGTCGAGTTCATCCGCACTCGGAGCAGACCCTTCTACATGCTCGACCACGTATGCAGTGCGTTTATTCCCTGCTTCATCGACCATCTCTACCAAATCATAGAGTCGCGGGCTTATTCCTTTCAGGCACAGAAAATTATATAAAAGGGTCTGGCTTTTGTGACTTCCAGACAGCAGTTGCTGAGCCTTTCGCCCCGCAAACAAGCGAGAATAAAACGCATCAACGCCTCCAGCACTCTTGCTTACTTTCAGGCCCACATTCGAAGGGTAGCGATCCAGAAGAAATGCTAGTGAAGACTTCCGCCAGTTGCTCGGAGACAAGTAGTACGAGTCATGCCCTTCCGGCGCGCCCATAATTCCCAGCCATCGAGAAAAGGCGTCCATATCGTCCAGATTTTGGAGTCCCGATATTTGCACGGAAGAATGCGCTTGAACGGGCAGACTTTTTTTCCATTCCCGTTGAGATGCGATGGCATATCGCCAAAGCGTGGGCCATGCCATCGACAAAGTCTTGAGCTCTCTCCATAGAGGATATGCCCGGCGTAGGGCAGTATCGACGAACGAAGGTTTGACTTTGCGCCACTTGCGTCGAAGTTCCGATGTCATATGAGCCCCACTGTTTTGCTTTAAAAAATTCGCGCTACGCTACCGCCCAAATGTCCTGGAGCGTTTTCTCTTACTTATTTTTTCGACAACAACATCTCTGAGCCACTCGCCCTCGGCACCGAAGATGCTTATTAAAAAACGATACGCCAACATTGCGCATACCGCCAAAAGGGCTCCGGTTACAACCAGTATGACGGGCCCCGAAACTCCAAACTCCAACATTGCAAGCTTGCCTGCCAGCGCTATACCCCCCACCGCAAGGGCGATGGCGAAATGACGCAACAAGGCCCCACCGATCTTCTTGAGCGATATATTAATCAGCTTGCGACACATCAGCAGCGTAAGCCAGAAGTTCACCGCAATTGCAATTCCTACACCAGTGGCCACGCCGGATATGCCCCAAAACTGCCCAAACGCCGCCCCGGCTAGCACTGCGGCAGCATATGTCCACTGACGAGCCGCTCCGCGATAAGTCGCCCCTACCGCACGCCACAAGGAGTCCCCCAATTTGTAGGCCGTGCGGAAAACCAGCGTGACAACCAGAATCTGGAACGGCAGGACGACGCCGCCCCACTGCCCGCCGAGAACCGTGAGGATCAGTTCATCCGCGAGGACGATCAGCACAAAGCTCAATGGCAGGGTTATCATCGCCACGACGCCGGTAAGCCGCTCATAGGCGCGGGCGAGGCGCTCCTTGTCATCCTGCACGCTCGCCATGGCCGGGAAGAGCACCTTGTCGACCACGGTGCCGAAAAGATTGGCAGGCTGCATGATAAGTTGATAGGAGCGCGCATAGATGCCGAGCGCCTCTGCCCCCAGCCAGCGGCCGACGACCAGATTATCCGCATTGAGGGCGGAGAAATTGCCGAGCCGCGCCAGCGTGTGGCCGCCGCCATAATTCAGCAATTGCTTCATCGCGCCGCTATCCAGCGCCAGCGAAAATTTCTGCCGGACCAGAAAGCGATAGGCGACGCGCAGCAGGAATGCCTGCGCCAGAAGGCCGATGGCAAGCGCCTCCGCCCCCCAGCCGAGCGCGGCAAGCACGATGGCCGCCGGCGCATAGCCGAAAATATAGCTGGCGGATTCAACGGCGGCCATGTCGCGGAAGCGCATGTTGCGCTGGAGAAGGCCCTCTGCGACGATCGCCATGCCCTTCAGCGGAAAAACGAAAGCCAGCACGCGGACCACATCGGCAACCCCGTCGATGCGGAAGAAGCCTTCGATGGCGGGCGCCGAGAAATAGAAGATGGCGCCGGTGATGAAACCCATGGCGAGAGAGAGCGTCTGGCCGGTCTTTATATGCGTGTCGGTCAAATCCACCCGCTGGACAATGGCCGGGCCGACGCCGAGCTGCGTGAATATGTTGAGCAGGCCGACCACGACCATCGCCGCGCCGACCACGCCGAAATCATGCGGTGTCAGCAGGCGCGCCAGAACGGCGAGGACCAGCATCTTCATGACCGCCTGGACGACGGAGCCGCCGAAGGTCCAGAAGGCACCCGTCAATGATTTCTGCACAAGGGTGCCCGGCTTGTGCCGGGCGGGCTCGGCGCCGCCGGTTTCCTTTCCGGCACCCGGCCGCTCGCCATCATCGAAGCTCAAGATCCGGACCCCTTTTAAAACGCCGCTGCTGCGATACTATCCGAATGGGCGGATCATATCGCGCTGGTTTGGCGAAGATTCTCTTGCAATGATGGTGCCGCACCCGGCCCCGCTTCTGCTTTTCCCCGGCACCGTCCAGAAGGCTCCCGCTCCATGTCGTTCAGCGCCCCCGCTACCGGCAGCCCCGGCCTGAAATACCGCCGGGACATCGATGGTCTTCGGTGCATCGCGGTGCTGTCCGTGGTTCTTTACCATGCGGGCGTGCCGGGCATCACCGGCGGCTTTGTCGGGGTCGATATTTTCTTCGTCATATCGGGCTATCTGATTACCCGCATTCTCTTTGACGAGGTCGCGGAGAAGCGCTTTTCGCTGCTGAATTTCTACGACCGGCGCATCCGCCGCATCCTGCCGGCCTATGCCGCCGCGGCCATTGCCGCCTCCCTCGCCGCCTGGTTCATCCTGCCGCCGGGCGAGATGGAGAATTACGGGGCGAGGCTCGCCTCCACGGCGGCCTTCGTGTCCAATTTCTATTTCAGGATGGAGACCGATTATTTCGCGCCGGCGGCGGGCGACAACCCGCTGCTGCATACATGGTCGCTGTCGGTCGAGGAGCAATTCTATTTGCTCTGGCCGCTCGCCATGGCGCTGCTGGCGACGTCTTTCTTTCTGCCTTTCCGCCGCGCGCTTGTCTGGCTTGCGCTGGGGGGCTCCTTCGCCCTTGCCTGCTACGCGGCGGTGGCGAGCCCGATGGCGGCATTCTATTACTCGCCGCTGCGCGCCTGGGAGTTGCTGATGGGTGCCGTCATTGCGCTCGGCTTTATGCCTGTATTCGAACGCAGGACGAATGAAGGCCTGGCATGGGCGGGACTGGCGCTCGCCATCGCGCCCTGCTTCATCTATGTCAGTGGACAGACGATCTTTCCCGGCCTCACGGCTCTCTTTCCCTGCCTCGGCGCGGCGCTCATCATCATCTCCGGGCGGCACGAGACGACCGCGGCGGGGCGGCTTCTTTCCTGGCGGCCGGTGGTCTTTATCGGGCTCATCTCCTATTCGCTTTACCTCTGGCACTGGCCGATCCTCGTCTATACGAAAATCTATCTCTCCCGCGCATTGACACCGGTGGAAATCGCGCTGGCGCTGGCGGTCATTCTCGCCGTGTCGGTGGCGAGCTGGCACTTCATCGAAAAACCCTTTCGCGGGCACAGCGCCACGACGCGAACCCGCAGCCGCATCATCGGCACGGCGCTTGCGACACTCGCCCTTCTCTTCGCCGCCGGCATTGCGACCGATATACGCGACGGCTGGCCGGGACGCGCGAGCGAGGCGACGCTGATCGCGGAGCGGGAACACGACGTTCCCGCGCGCGGGCCGAAGGGATGCGTGGTGGATGCGAACAAGGCGGTGGAACCGCGCGGGCACGGCTGCCTGCTCGGCGCGGGCAGCGAGGCGGAAGCGCGCATGGTGCTGCTCGGCGATTCCCATGCCGGTTCCTACGCCGCGGCCATCGACGCGGCGGGCAAGGAGCGCGGCTTCGGCGCGCTGCAATGGACGAAATCCGCCTGCACGCCGCTTCTCGAGGCAGAACCGCTTTCAACCGGCATCCTCGAAGGCAATTCGGACGGCTCCTGCCGCGCCTTCATGAAGAATGCCGTCGCGAAGCTCGCCGGCATGGAGAGGATCGACACCGTCTTCATTGCCGGCTTCTGGTCGAATGCAACGACCGACCGGGAAGCCGTTGCCGCCCGCGCGCCGGCCGCACCCGAGACCTATCGCGAATTCGCCGAAGGCCTCCAGAGCCTCGTCTCAGCCCTGCGCGGCGCGGGCAAGAGGGTGGTGCTGCTCGGACAAGCACCGGTCTATCCGAATGGCGGCGGCGACTGCGTCATCCGCCAACGCTTCCTGCAAAAGAACGACAGGGAGATATGCAAGGTGCCCCGCGCCTATGAGGAAGCGATGCTCTCGCCCGCCCACGCGGTACTCGCGGACATCGCGGCGAAGGATGAGGGCGTCCTCGTCTATCAGGGCTGGGAGAAGTTCTGCGAGGGCGCCTTCTGCCATGCGACCTTTGACGGGCATATCGTGGTGCGCGACGAACATCACATGAGCTACCTCGCATCGCGGAGCCACGCGCCGGGCATTGCCGTCCTCATCGAAGGGCGGCGGCGGGGAGGCAGGGGATGAGCGAGGCGGCGGCGAAGGACGCGCGCGGAGCGGCCGCCGAGCGGTGGCTCTTCCGGGGGCTGATCGCGCTTGTGGCGCTGGCGCCCTTGCCGCTGGCGAGCAACCGGCCGCTGCCGGCGGCGCTGCTGGCGCTGGGGGCGGGCCTGCTGCTGATCGGCTGGGGCGCGCATATCGCGATTGGAGGGCGCATCGCCGTTTCGCCCGCAAAGCTCCGCCTGCCGCTGATCCTGTTCGGCGCGGTGGCGGCGTGGATCGCGGTGCAGGCGCTGCCCATCATGCCCGCGAGCTGGGCGGACCCGATCTGGACCGAAGCCGCGGCGGCGCTGGGCGAACCGCTCGCCGCCAGCCTGTCGGTGAACCCGGCGGCCACCTTGTCCGGCCTGATGCGGCTTCTCTCCTATGCGGCCGTCTTCTGGCTGTCGCTGCAGCTGACGCGGCATGACGGCAATGCGCGCGTAGCACTCGCCGCCGTCGCCTTCATCGGCGCGGCCTACGCGCTTTACGGCATCGCGGTCTATTTCTCCGGCAACAACTGGATCCTGATCTGGCGGAAATGGGACTATCACGAGGCGCTCAGCGCGACCTTCGTGAACCGCAACTCCTTCGCGACCTTTGCGGGGCTCGCCCTGCTCTGCGCGGTGGCCTGGTTCATCAACGGTTTCCGCCACCTGCTGACGCTGGAGCGGCCAGCCCGCCAGCGCATGGCGCTTGTCGCGGAGGCGATGTTCAGCCAGTCGCTCATCCGCACCATCGCGACGCTGGCGCTGATGACGGCGCTGGTTCTGACGGGATCGCGCGCGGGCATCGTGAGTTCGATGGCGGCGCTCGGCGTTCTCATGCTGGCCTTCGCGGGCGGAGGGACATTGCGGACGAGCCACGCGGCGGCGGCCGGGGCGCTTGTCGCCGCCCTCATGGCGGCGATCTTCGCGGTCAATGGCGGGCTCTTCGCCGACCGCATCGCACGGGCGGACGCGAACCTCGCCACGAACGACCGGGGCATCGTCTATGCGGCGACCATGGACGCTGTGGCGACGGCGCCCTGGAAGGGAACGGGCTACGGCACCTATCGGGAAGTCTTCACCGCCTACCGGCCCGAAGGCCTGCCGACGCAATTCTATTGGGACAAGGCGCATAACGACTATCTGGAAAACGCACTGGAACTCGGCCTCCCCGCCGCCATCGCGCTCAACCTGTCGATCCTGCTGCTCGCGGCCGAGGCGCTGCGCGGCCTGTGGCGGCGGCGGCGCGACCGCACGGGCCCCGCAATCGGCGTGGCGGCGACGGTGCTTGTCGGCCTGCATGCCTTTTTCGATTTCAGCCTGCAAATGCCCGCCGTCTCGGTGCTCTATGCCTTCATCATGGGCTTCGCGATGAGCCAGTCCTGGCCGAAGGCAGGCAGCCGCAGCCCGCGTTAGCGGGGCAGGCGTTCCAGTTCCTTCGTCAGCCCGGCCTTCCACAGCGTGTAGCGAAAGAAAGCATTCCGCTTTTCTTTCTCGCCGAAAGCGACGTCAAGAAAGCGGACGCGTTCGGGATAATCGAGCGATAGATAGAGAAGGCGGAGCTGCCGCCGCAGCGTTCTGTCCTCCCACATCCGCTCGATATCCTGCCGCGTCATGCGCTGCAAATCGGCGGACAGACTGTCCCAATAGGCGAGCGCGACGGCAGGCCGGACCCGCATCGCCGATCTCTCGAAGCGCCCCGTGAGCCAGGACAGACGGAGATAGGCCGATGCCCGCTCCGCCGGCGCATCGCGCAACAAGGCGGTCCGGGCAAGCTCGGTCCAGACAAAGGTATTATTGGGCATGGAAGCGGCCGCATCGCGCATCTCGGCCTCCGCCGCCGCCATCCCGTCCCGATCCCCGGCCGCATGAGCATGGCGAAGGTCCAGCCTGCCGAGATCGAGCGCGATATTGCCGTCCGAGGGATGAAGGGAATGAGCCGCCGAATAGCGGTCCCGGGCGGCGAGCAGCCGATCGGCGGACAAGGGCTTCTGCGCCCTCATCGCCGCCTGCGCGATGCCGCCGTCAGCCGCAATCATGCCATAGGCAGCGGCGCGCGGAAGGGCGAGAGCGACCAGTAGAAGGCCGGCTGCGACGGAAAGACCCGCCGCGATCCGCCGCGATCGTCCGTCAGTTGACATAGTACTTGCTGTAGCGGCCGTAATAGCCGCCATCGCCATAGCCGTAGCGGGCCTGCTTGGCCGTGTCGACAATGGCGAGAACCACGCCGGCGATATTGGCTTCGTAGCGCCGGAGCTCTTTCACCGCGGTCTGCGCCGCATCGCGGGGAGTCGTCGCCCAGCGGACGACAAACACCGTCTCGTCGACAAGCCGGGAGAGAACGCGCGAATCCGAGACCGGCAGGATCGGCGCGCTGTCCAGCACGACCAGATCGTAGCTATCCGCCAGACGCTGCAGAAGCAGCTTCATTTGCGAGGAGCCGAGAACGTCGGGCGGATTGGCCGTGCCGGCCGCGATCGGAATGATGTCGAGGTCGGATTTCGGATCCTTCACGACGACCGCCGAAACTTCGAGACGTTCCGCCAGAAGTTCGACGAGCCCCTCTTGCGGCCGGGCGAGGCCGAAGGTGCGGTGGACCGAGGGATGCCGCAGGTCGCAATCGATCAGAACGACCTTCAGCCCGGACGCCGCCGCCGCGCGGGCAAAGCTTGCCGAGGTGGTGGTCTTGCCCTCGCTCGGCAGCGCGGAGGTGAAAAGGATCAGCTTGGGCGGATTGTCGACATTGGACAATTGGAGCGCGCTGCGGAGACTGCGCAGGGATTCAGAGAAAGCCGATAGCGGTTTGGCGAGGAGATAGTCATGCGGCGGCATGATCTTGCCGTCCGCCCCCTTCTCGGAAGGCACAACGGGAAGCGAAACCAGATGGGGCAGATCGAGCGCCTGCTCGATATCCGACCCGCTCTGGATTGCATTATCGAAATGCTCGACCAGAAGGGCGATGCCAATGGCGATGAACAGCGCGAGAACGAAGCCGATGCCGACAAAGCGCTTGGTGTTCGGATAGGAGGGCCGGGAGGAAGCGATGGCGGCGGAAATGATCCGCGTGTCGGGCGTCTGGAGGCCCTGCTGCTCGGAAGTTTCCTTGAAGCGGTTCAGGAAGGCCTCGTAGACGGTACGGCTCGACGCCGCCTCTCGCTCGAGTTCGCGTAGCTGGATGAGCGCCTGATTGTCCGTGCCCGCGTCGCCCTTGATCTGCCTGAGGCTTTCCTCAAGCGCCGTCACGCGCGTTTCCGCCACCGACACATTGTTCGCGATGCTCTCGATGATGCGCCCGACTTCGGCGCCGATCTGGGAGCCGATATCCGCCTGCTGCGCTTCGATATTGATGATCGCCGGATGCCGGGGACCGTATTTCGCGGAGAGATTGGCCTTTTCGCGCGCAAGCTCCGCCTGTTTCTGGCGAAGGCCGGAGATCGTGGTCGACTGGAGCACGTCCGCCACGCTTTCGATGCTGCCACCCTGGCTGCGGATCTGCCGCGCCCGGGAATATTTGGCCCTCGCCTCGACCAGCGCCGCACGCGCGAGAATCAACTGGGCGTTGAGTTCCGACAATTGCTGCTCACCGACGGTGAGGCCGGATGCCTGCTCCAGCCCGTGCTGGGTACGGTAGATTTCCACGGCGCGCTCTGCCTCGGAGACCTGCACCCGAAGATCGTCGAGACGGCGCGACAGCCATTCATTGGCCTGTTTCGTCGCATCGAACTTGGCCTCAAGCTGATCGACAACATAGGCATCCGCGATGGCATTGGCGATCCGTGCCGCCTTTTCGGGGCTCTCGGATTCGAAGGTGAGTTCGATCACATAGGTGGCGCCACGGCGCAGAACCGTCATCCGGCTGAGAACGGCGCTGATGACAGCTTCTTCCGGCCGCTCTTCGGCTTCCGGCGCATCTTCGGCTTCCGGCGCCGAGGGAGAAATCGCCCTCATCGCCAGCCTCATCCAGTAGCCGGGGTTTGCCCAGCGCCACGGCGACGGCTCCGCAAGGCGCCAGTTGAGCTCGGGATCCTCAACCAGGTTCAGATCCTCGACCACCCGGCGGATCAGGTTGCGCGACTGAAGAACCTGAACTTCGCTGTCGATGGCGGCGGCCTCGCTCGTGCGGCCCGACATCACGGATTCGATGTCGACCACCTGCATCTGCTGATTGCTGAGCAGTATGACGGTTTCGCCGGTGTAGAGGGGTGTCATCTGGGAAACGGCGAGAGCAACCAGCGCCGTCAGGACGACGGTAATGCCGGCGATCATGCCCAGCCGTTTACGCAGGCCGCGCACGACACCGGAAATGTCCAGCGAGAGAATTCCGTCGTCGAGCGCCCCGGACGGGCCGTCGGGGGAACCGCCGGCGGACCTGGCCGACGCGCCTTTAACCGGTGCATTCATCGCCGAATTCCCATATCCGCAGCCTCAAACACTAGCATACACACGCCCGTTTCTTGTTCCTATGCGGAGCCGTCACTACCGGCCCTCAAACAGACAGGGCAGGCCGAGGCTTTCGCCTTGCCTGCCCCCTGTATCTTCGTCCGGCTAAGCCAGCTGTTCAGAGCTTGCCGGTAACGGTGAGCCCGATGATGTTCCGCGTATAGCTGAAGGCCGGAACGCTCGAATCCCGGTCACTGTAGTTGTAGCCGAATTCGAGATCGAGATTACGGTTGAGCAGATAGACGAGACCCGCCCGCGCACCGATGATGTCGTCCTCGCGCGCCGCATCATTGTAGTCGTTATTGGCATAGGACAAGGCGCCGCGCAGGATCAGGTTGCGAAGCAGCTCATGGTCCACTCCAACGCCGAACTGCTGCCTGTCGTAGCCGGAAGAGCCGGCGACAGTGGTTTCCTGCACGCTGGCATCGGCCGTGAACTGGATCGTCGTAAGCGGCGTCACGAACCAGTCGACATTGGCGCCATAAGCGATGCCGTCCGTATCGCCGAACGCGGCATCGTCATATTCGCGCTCCTGATAGCCGACATAGACGCCACCCTGCGCGAGATTGGTGAGGCGGAATTCCGAACCGACGACGATCTGGCGACCATCGGAGTCGCGATTGGTGGCGACGGCGGGCGGCTGCAGGTCGTATTTGCGCTGATCGAGCTGCCCTTCCACATAGACGAGCGTATCGGGCGAGACATTATACCCGAGACGGAGACGCTGGATGAATTCCTCGCGGTCGCGGTCATCCTGCAGGATCGGGGCGCCGGCCGTGGTAACGGCGTTGTCGAAATCATAGCTGAGATATTCGCCATCGAGGCCCACGCTGATCCGGTTGAACCTGTGCTGGATGCCGGCCGCCGCATTGAAGAGCGTGTATTCAATGGGTTCGTCAGCCGCTGCAGGCGCATTCGGATCGCCGCGATCTTCATGAAGCACGGCATAACCCGCATTCGCATTGATCGAGGTGTCGCGCGTCACATCGAGCCGGCCGCCGACGCCGACATTCCAGTTGAAACGGTTCTCGTCGGTATTGTCGGCGTAGAAATCCTGCGCAACACCGGCCCGCAGGCTGATTGCATGGCGGCTCCAGGTGGAGTTCGCATTGACGCGGGCGGCAACGGTGGTGATGAAATCATCCGTCTCGTTGCCGGGCAGCGCGTAGATGTTGTCGTTAAAGGCGCCCGAGATGGAGGCTTCGGGATAAACCATGAAGCCGCCTGCGCGGATGCCGGCGGCATCGTAACCGGGACGCTCCCGCTCCATGACGCTCTGGCCGCGCGCATCAACAAGATTTGCCTCGGCTTCCTGGGCGTCGGCCGCGAAGGCAGACGCCATCAAAATCCCCGCAGCCAGGGATGCAACGCGTGCTTTGCCACGTGTCATGGATATTCTCCCGCTGAAACTAGTCACGACTCGCACCCCCAAAACCGCCCCGCACCGGCCATCCGGGCGGAACGTCGTACCGACGCAATTGTAAATCTTCAGTTGCCGCTCGCAGCCTCTTCAGGCGTCGATTCTTCACCCTCAAGCACATCCGCACCGGTATCCACACCGCGACCGACAAGCGACGCCGTCTGGGCATCGCGACCCTCGACGACGGCGGCGATCAGCGTTTGATCGCCCGACGCCTGCACCAGGGCAAGCATGTTTTCCGCAGCAGTCGGATTAGTGAGCGCAACGATGGCGATCGCAGCGCCAATGCCGCGACCGGCCGCGAGCTTGAGGCCGGGCTTTTCGATCAGCAGCTGCACCAGTTCCGGGTTCTGCGAATTCACGAGGGCCGCAATGACGGCCTGGGTGGCGAGCTCGGGATCCTCGGCGGAGGTGATGTAGGTGGAGATCGCCAGTTCGAGAGCCGCCTCGTCATCCTGGTTTGCCAGGATCAAGGCCTCGACTTCAGCCTGCATCTCAACGCTGCCTTGTGCGGCGGCGGGCGAGACAGCCAGCATCGCCGGGGCAAGAGCAAGGCCAAACGCCAGCACAGCTGCCGCAAAGAAGTTCTTCATCATGGACTTAACTCCCCTGTCAGACCCGATAAACCGGCGCCGGAAAGGGCCGGTTCCAATCCCACAGTCTCACAAAAATACAACAGAACGGCGAAGCGGAAACGGAAGCCTGCAGACCATTCATTCCTAACAAAATCTTACCACAAGCCGCATCCGAGTCCCGCGCGACTCTTGCTCCCGCGGGCCGCAGGCGCCCTGACGGTCGAAGTTTTTTCTCGCCGTTGCGAAAATACCTCGCTTCTGCAACCGCCGGTTTAAATAGCTATACTGCCCCGCAGCATGAATGCGCGGCGCGGGTTTTGTTTCCAGCCGGGGGGCTTTTTTCTGCTGCACAGGCCGGTCGACAGCCAGTCACGTCAGAAGAATCGCTCGGGCACGCGGACCACGTCGCCGGGGAGAACCTTCACGGCCTGGCTCGCCGGATACTCGACCTCGTCGCCCGTGCCGCGTGTGATGTAGACCCGGCTCTGGTTCGCCCGGTAGGTATAGCCGCCCGCCACGGCCACCGCGTTAAGCACGGTGAGGCCGCTCGTGTATGGATATTGTCCCGGTTCGCCCACCTCGCCATAGATATAGAAGGGCCGGTAATTCAGAACCTCGACGCTGACGCGCGGGCTGGTCAGATAGCCTTCCTGCAGCTTCTGCTCGACCGCATCCTCGAAGGTGCTGAGGGTAAGACCTTCCGCCTGGACCTGGCCGATGAGAGGCAGGGCCGCCCTGCCGGAGCCGCTGACATCGAACTCGCCGGAAAGATCCGGCTCGCCGAAGACGATGACGCGGAGCCTGTCGCCCGAGCCGAGCTTGTAATCGATATCGGCATCCGGCGGCAAAGGCACGTCGCCCTCCGAGGTGGCGGCAGCGGGGCCGGCCGCATTGGTCCGCGGACCATCCGTGCAGGCGGAGAGCAGGACCAGGACAAGCAGCCCGCCAGCCGCCAGCGCCGCGCGGCGCAACCATCCGGCGGCCAAAAACCTGCTGCCGTCACCGGGCATAAAATCGAAAAAATCCGCAGTCCAACGCATGGGTAAGCCTCTGTTATCGCTCGAATTTCCGCCCGGGAGGGGTCTTGGGCGAAATCGTTCTGCCGCGAACCGGGCCGCTCGGGTGGCTGGGGAAGCCCTTCAGCAGCCGGAACTCGATATTATGTAACACCTTGTCCGTTTTATGACTTCAAAACAGGCAAATGCCAACCTCCCGGCCGGAAATCTCGGCCGCTAGCTGGCAGCCGCGAAGGACATCGCTTCTCCGGTCTGGAGAAGGCGGCGCGATGCGCCCTCCAGAACCAGCGCCGTCAACACGCCCGTCATATAGGCGCCGGTATCGACACCAATGCGATTGGCCCGGAACACGACTTCCTCTCTCGGCGTATGGCCATGGACCACGACTTTTCCGAAATGACTGCCGGATTCGAGGAAATCCTCGCGAATCCATAGCAGGTCCTCCTCGATCTGGCGGTGCAGCGCCACGCCCGGCCGAACGCCGGCATGGGTAAAGAAATAGTCGCCGAACTCTGCGGAGAGCGCGAGATCGGTCAGGAACCGCCGGTGGCTCTCCGGGAGGACCTCGCTGAAATGTTCCCGCGCCTGCTCGAAATCGCGCGGGTCGTCGGAGAGGGTGAGTTCCTTGATACCGTAGGAATGAAGCGTCTCGAGGCCGCCATAATATTTCCAGGTGCGGCCGAAGGCGGCGTCGGAGAGGAATTGCAGAAGCGCCTGCTCATGATTGCCCTTGAGAAACACCGGTTCGAAGCCCGGTATCAAACCGTCCGTCAGCCGGTCGAGCACCTGCCGCGACTGGAGCCCCCGGTCGACATAATCTCCAAGGAATATCAATATGTTACGGTCGAAGGGCTGACGCCGCGCATCTTCCGCGATGCGCTCCAGAAGCTGGGTCAGCAGATCGGCGCGGCCATGGATGTCGCCGATTGCGTAAAGACGCGTGTTCTCGGGAGCCTGGGCCGGGCTTCCGCCCGACCCGAGCGCGCCACGTAATCGGCTTACCAGTCCGTTGAACACAACCATCCTTTTCGGCACCGCTCCCGGCCC
Organism: Parvibaculum lavamentivorans DS-1; assembly: GCF_000017565.1. Taxonomy (NCBI): domain Bacteria; kingdom Pseudomonadati; phylum Pseudomonadota; class Alphaproteobacteria; order Hyphomicrobiales; family Parvibaculaceae; genus Parvibaculum; species Parvibaculum lavamentivorans. The sequence goes on along the minus strand of NC_009719.1, from coordinate 2,067,440 downwards.
CGTTTCACTTGTCCGTCTGGCTGAGAGTAGAGATTTCAGTTTCACAAACAAGCAAAGGCCCCACCACTTCCGATCCGAAACCCGGCAGTGAGGCAAATAGATCACGCCGCCGCCTGCCAAGCGCCCCCGAGCTGTTATATAAAGGACCGGCGCCGCACCGCCACCGGGCTGCGGCGGCCTCAAGGAGAAGAGCTTGCCCCGTCCCACCGACCAGAAAATCCCGGATACCCGCGCCGCCCATCTCGCCTCTGCCCAGCGCACGCTGATGCTCGAAATCGAAGGGCTGAAGCAGCTCGCCGCCTCGCTTGACGGGCCCTTCACGGAGGCGGTCGAACAACTCGGCGAGGCCACCGGCCGCGTCATCGTGACGGGCATGGGCAAATCCGGCCATATCGCCCGCAAGATCGCCGCGACCCTCGCCTCCACCGGCACACCGGCCCATTACGTCCATCCCGGAGAGGCAAGCCATGGCGACCTCGGCATGATCACCTCGGGCGACGTCATCCTGGCGCTGTCCTGGTCCGGCGAGACGGCGGAACTCTCCAGCATCATTTCGCACGCAAAACGGTTCGCCATCCCGCTCGTCGCCATGACGGCGGAGGCAAAAAGCGCGCTCGGCACCGCCGCCGATATCGGCCTCTTCCTGCCGCGTGCCGAAGAGGCCTGCCCAAACAAGCTCGCACCGACCACCTCCACCACCATGCAGCTCGCGCTGGGCGACGCGCTGGCGATGGCGCTGCTCGAACGGAAAGGTTTTTCCGCCCGCGACTTCAGCGTTTTCCATCCGGGCGGCAAGCTCGGCGCCATGCTCCGCCATGTCTCCGAGGTCATGCATACCGGCGACGCCCTGCCGCTGGCAGCGCCCGCCACCCCGATGTCCGAAGTCCTCCTCGTCATGTCGCAGAAGAGCCTCGGCTGCGCCGGCATCGTGGACGGCGCGGGCAAGCTTGTCGGCGTCATCACCGATGGCGACATCCGCCGCAATTCGGGCGAGGGCCTGCTCGGGCGGAACGCGAGCGACATCATGAACCGGTCGCCGAAAACGGTCGCCCCCGGCCTCCTCGCCTCCGAAGCGGTAAAAATCCTCAACGAGAAAAAGATCACCAGCCTCTTCGTCGTCGAGGACGGACGGCCGGTCGGCCTGGTCCATATCCATGATTTCCTGAAAGCGGGCGTCATCTAGACGGCGACGGAACGTCCGGGCCCTGCCGGCGTTTTTCAGGAAGTATGGAACGCGCCCCTGAACGAAATCGGTCCGGCACCGGGATAACGATCTTTGCCGCCGCCGGCTTGCTGCTGGCCATCGCCCTCCATCTCTGGCTGAGCCTCGGCGCATTGACGGCGCCTCAGCCGGAATCGGCCATGGCGTAATGCCCGGCACAACCACAAGGCCACGGCAAAGATGACGGAAGAAGAACGGCAAAGACAAAGCGGCCGCGGCCGTAGCGCAGAGCAACCCTCCGACATCCCGGCGAAGGGCTGGCGCGATGTCGCTCTTCGTGTCTGGGCGAAAATCAACGAGGACAGCGTGATGCTGGTGGCGGCGGGCGTCAGCTTCTACATTCTGCTCGCACTCTTCCCCGCCCTCGCCGCTTTCGTTTCGATCTATGGCTTCGTCGCCGACCCCAAAACCATCGCCGACCACATCGCCTTTCTCGGCGGCTTCCTGCCCACTGACGGGCTAGAGCTCATCCGTGCGCAACTCGACGGGTTGCTCCGGCAAAAGCCGAACTCGCTCGGACTGGGCTTCCTGCTCGGGCTCGGCGTTGCACTCTGGAGCGCGAACAACAGCGTGAAGGCGCTCTTCGAGGCGATGAATGTCGCCTATGAGGAGGAGGAGAAGCGCTCCTTCGTGAAGCGGCATCTCGTCTCGTTTTCGTTCACGCTGGGCGCGATCGCCATCGGCGTTCTCTTTCTGCTGACGGTTGGTATCGTTCCGGCGGCACTCGCCGTTCTGCGCATCGAGAGCTGGGCCGAAACGCTGATCCGCCTCGGCCGCTGGCCGGTGATGCTGATTGCGGTCGGCATCGCCATCTCGCTGATCTATCGCTACGGACCGAGCCGCGAGCACGCGAAACTTCGCTGGCTAAGCTGGGGCGCGGCGCTGGCAACATTGGTCTGGATCGCGGCCTCTGTCGGCTTCTCCTACTATCTTGAAAACTTCGCCAACTACAACGCTACCTATGGCGCGCTCGGCGCCGTCATCGGCCTGATGATGTGGACCTGGATTTCGGTGATGATCATCCTGATCGGCGCCGAGATAAACGCCGAGATGGAACACCAGACAGCGCGGGATTCGACGACCGGCGATCCGAAACCGATGGGAGAGCGCGGCGCGACCGTCGCCGATACGCTGGGCGAAGTGCCGTAAGCGGCATCAGGGAACCTATTGGCGGCTCTTTCGTTAAGAAAGACAGTTGGAAATCCACACGGAACGGGAGGAATCAAATGCCAATCATCCTGTGGCTTCTTGGCGTACCTGTCAGCCTTATCATCGTGCTCTGGCTGATCGGCATATTCTGATCGCCCCCTGAACGGAACAAGGGCTGGATGTCGCCATCCAGCCCTTTTATTTGTCCGCTTGCTGAGTATTGGTGACATGAAAAAGCGGGACATCTTCGTCCCGCTTTTCCACGGCGTCGTAAAGCGCTTCGCTTATGGCAGCACGATCGGACCGCGCTCGAAGCCCGCGACGCCCTGAACCGCTTTCGCCGTCGGATTGCCGTTGGCCGAGATCGTATAGGCAAGCGCGGCATGGCTGGCGCCGCTGCCGGCCAGCGCGCCCGCAACCTTCGCCTGACATGTCGCGTCGGGACAGGCAACGCCGCCCGTCGCAACATCGATCGTACTGGAGAAGCCGGAGAAGTTGCTCAGGCTCACCTGGCTCGATCCCGGCGTCGCCGTGCCGCCTGTCGTCGCGATATTGTAGGTGTGGCCGCCGATCGAGACGTCGAGATCGAGGCCGATCTTCGTATTTGCCGCATTGAAGCCGAAGGCAACGGCCATCTCGCCCGCAAAGCTGCCGGGAGCAAGCGAACCGTCCGCAACCGTCGGATTGGTGGCGCCGGCCAGCGTGTAGGTGGCGACGCCTTCCGACGGCAAATTCGTTGCCGGCGACCAGGCGAGCACGTGCATGCCCTGATCTTCGCCGAGCACCGTGGTGCGTGGATTTCCGAAGCTTTCTCCGCCGATCAGGCCATCGGACCAGCGCTGCCACGAGACGACGCTCTGCACACCGCCCACTTCAGACACGGTGGCATCGCCGGGCGCATAGGAATTGTTGAAGCCGTGAATCTCCTTCACTTCGTTCGCGATGATGGTGATGTCGGTCGCACCGGCGCTGATATCGCCGAAGCTGCCGGCGAGCACCCCGCTTTGCGGACTGCGGATCGCATAGGTCATGCCCATCAGATAACCGTCCAGCGTATCGCCCACATCGTCGCGGGCGAAGATCGCTGCACCGTAGATGGAGTTGGCCGCCGTGTTGCCGACCGCATAGCGGATGCCGGCCTCGCGCGCCTGCGGTCCGGCAAGCAGCCCTTGAATGCTGACATTGCAGTTTACGGCTGAGCCGGAGCAAGCAGCGCCGTTCGGCGCCTGCACCTGATAGCTGCCGGAAATCTGGCTGCCGAAGACGTCGATCTCGCTGGTGCCTGGCGTCGCTGTGCCGCCCGTGGTCGAGATATTGTAGACGATGATATCGTCGCCTTCGTCCATCGTGACCGTGGCATTGAGGCCCATCTTGGCATTGGCATTGGAAGCCCCGAACTGGATCGCCGCCGTGCCGTCGAATACGCCCGGCGCAAAATTGCCGCCCGCAAAGATCGGCGCGGTTGCGCCGGCAAGATCATAGGTCGCGGTGATACTTTCGGGCCGCAGCGTGCTGCCGAGCATATTGCCGACAAGATAGACAATGCCCTGATAGCCATTGGGCGAAAAGGTCTGGTCGCCACTCATATAGACGTCAATGTCGCCGCCATTCCAGCGGCCAATCTGCAAATACTCCGTACCATAGAGATCCGCCGTGACGGCCGTGCCCCGATCGAAACTCGCAAGCGATGTCTCGGTCGCCTGGATGAAGGTCACCGCCCCATCGTCGCCCCAGGCAACGATGTCGTTCTGCATGCCGAGGCTCTTCCCGCTCGAGAAATTGATCTGCGGAATGTAATAGACGCCGCCATGCCATTTGGTCGTCCCCGGGGAGGCGACGAGAAGCGCATCGACCGCGCCGCTCTCCATCGGCAGCGGCGTGTCCGGCCCGCCACCCGCATCGTAGCTCGCCTGCGAGAAGGCGGCCGCACCGGAAATCCGCTTGGCCCGGCCGAGACTGTCGGGAGCGATGGAGAAATCCATGATCTGGTAGCTGACACCGATATCGGAGGCATCCGTTCCACCGAAGAGCCCATAGACAACCGCGTTGCAATTCGCCGTCGGACAGGCCGCACCGCCCTGCGACATCGCAATGTTGCTCAGGCGGAAGACGCGCGCCGCATTGTCCCAGTAGATGCCGCCCGTCGTCGGGCTGCCGACGCCGCCCGGCGTGCGGATGTTGTAGAGGTGGTCACCAGGCATATCGATATCGAAGTCGATACCGATGCCGAGCGTCGCCCCGAACAGGACCGACATCTCCCCCGAGAAACTGCCTGGCGCAAAGCTCCCGTCATCGATGGTGGGATTGGTCGCCGCCGCCAGCGCATAGGTGGCGACGCCGGCTGCAGGCATGTCCACTGTCGGTTTGCCGTAGGCGATGTGAAAGCCTTGATGGCTGGTACGGCCCATATCCGAATAGAACGTGCCATTGTTGCTGTTGTAGTAATTGCCGCGCGTCTCGCCGCCCGCCCAACGTTCGATGAAGACCGCATTGCCCGAATTGCCGCGCTCAAGGGATTCGTTCGAATTCCGCTCCAGCCGCTCATCAAAATCGGGTTCGACATCATATTGATTGAGCTCGCCATTGGCGCCGATCGTCACCTTCGCCGGGTCACGCGCGTCGATGCCGATGGCATCCGCCGCATAGACCACCGAATAGCCCGCCTCCTCGTCGCCTTCGAGCGGCACGACGACACCGGTTACAGGCGGCGTACCGCCATAGCTGCCACCGCCGCCGCTTCCCCCGCCCGCGGCTTCCTCGACGATCTGCGACCCGCCCGAGCCCTGCTGATCGGCCGGCGAGTAGTTCGTGTCGTCGTCGGGTCCCGTCTGCTGCGCGAGTTGCGTGCTGCCCGGCACGGGCGGCGTGAAGGTGCCCGCAAGGCTCGTCTCGCTCGCCTCGTAACCCTCGCCGCGTGCGAACTCGCGCGTGCCCGATCCGTTCTGAACCGTTGCCGTGCCCTGATTGACGCGGCCATCGAGCCCGCCCTCATCATTGCCATAGGCGCTGAAGACGCCACCCTCCGTGGTGACGGTGACGCCGCCGCGCGAGACCGAAATCGGCGTGCCACTGGAAGCAACGCGCATGGCGCCCGAGACGAGCTCGAAGGAGAGGCTGTCGCCCTCGCCCGTCATGGTGAAGACCGAGCCGGGCTCGACCGTGATGATGCTGCCATCCGGCGCGACAAGCTGGAGAAGCGTCGTTGCCGTCACGGTCTGGCCCGGTTCGATATTGGCGACGTCCATGGTCACGCCATCGACGCTCGCCTCGCCGAAAAGGACGGGCAAGGCGGATGCGGCGGCGGGAAGGAGCGCCAGCGCGGCGGCAAGCGCCGTCGTCGAGAGAAGCCGGTTGAGCGTAGTCGTTTTCATGATCAAGGCTCCCTGGGATCAGAAGTCGAGGCTGAGGGAAACGGAAGCAACGACGCGGTCATACTCGTAGAGCACGATGTTGCTGTCGGAGCGCGTATAGGCGAGTTCCGTACCGAGGGTGAGGTCGTTGCTGAGCTGATAGCGCAAGCCCGCCGAGAGGTCGCTGCGCACCGTAGACCGCTCTTCGAGGAAGAGGGGATCGGGCTCCTCATATTCCGAGACTTCGACGGCGGCGACCGCATAGCCACGCAAGCGCGGCATCAGAGTGAGCTCGCCGCCAGCCCGCAGACCGGCAAAGACATAGGAGAGATGATCGAAGGTGCCGTCGGTGAGCTTTTCGTAGCCCGCATAGCCGCCGCCATAGATGTAAGGCTCGCTTTCGCCGCCGAGCAACTGGCCGATGGTCGCGCCCGCCGTGTAGCGGTTCGCGTTCTGGGCGCTGTTGTTCGGATAATTGAGCTTCGCGTATTGCAGATAGACGGCGTAATCCGTCATGCCCGCCGTGCGATAGGTCCACTGGCCGAGCGCGCCATAGGTGTAGCGGTAAGCCTCGTCATCGACCCAGTAGGACTGGAGCTGTGCCGTGATGGCGAAAGTGCCGTAATCGGGCGTGCGCTGCGCGAAGCCGACATTGAGGCCGGCAAGGCCCTGATTGAACTGGTCGAAGTCGGAGTTCGCCCTGTAGGACGCATTCAGATCGACCAGAAGCTGCTTGTCGATGGCGAGGCCATGAGTAAGCGAGGTGCGGCCCGAGATCTCGCCGAAGAAATCCTCCTCCGATGTCGCGCCCGCGCCGAGCGTCGCGAAGCCGAGGCCGGCAAAGGCCGGGATCAGGATTCGGCTGTCGCTGGTCGAATTGTTGACGTTGGTGTCATAGCCCGCACGCAGCGTGACGCGATTGTCGATGGTCGTGCCGCCGCCCGACAGCCCCGTATCGAGGGCCGCGACATAGCGGTCGATGGTGGCGCGGACACTGTCCGGGACGTCCCGTTGCGCTTCCACGGTGGCGAGTTCGCGCCGCGCCGCTTCCGGCTCGTTCATCGCGATATAGGCGCGGCCAAGCTCCGCCCGCGCCTGCAGATGATTGGGCTCGACGGCGAGCACGCGCTCGAAAGCCGCGACGGCTTCCGCCGGACGGCCTGAATCGATGGCCGCGATACCGAGCATGTAGTCGTAATCGGGCTTGCCCGCCCGGGCCCGTTCTTCCGGTTTCAATATCTGATAGGCGCCGCCCGGATCGCCCTGGGCGAGGCGCTGCGAGGCATCCTCAAGCGTGCCCGCTGTCGCCACCCCAGCCGCGCAAAGCGCCAGCGCCGCCGCGAATGCCACCGGCCGTACGCGGCTCCGGCCCAATTTACTGAATGCGGACCTGCCCGCCCCCCATCGCCCGTTCATCGTTTCACCCCGTTTTTACATCTAACACCCGCTTCACCGGAAAGGCGCCGGCCGGCTTTCGCCGCCCTGCGTCGCATTGGTGAATCGGAAGGCGCTCGGCGCCTCGGGGCACATTAGGAAAACGCGGCAGGCGACCGCATGACGCAATTGGACTAAAAGAGGGAGAAAGGGCGCGGATATGTCGCGCCGCGTCGCTCGTCAGGGGCAACCGTCCCTATATAATGAGTGCCGTCACAAACGCGGGAGACGCTGGCCTTGGGCGCACACGATATTTTCCACGCCGCTTTCGACGAACACATGAAAGTGGCGCATGAGACGGCGAAAAAGCTCGAACAGGACTTCGCCGGCCTCGTGGCGGCCTGCTCCGAAGCGGTGGCGGGCGGCGGCAAGCTGCTCTTTTTCGGAAATGGCGGCAGCGCGGCGGATGCACAGCATATTGCCGCAGAACTTTCCGTGCGCTTCATCAAGGACCGCCCGGCCATCGCCGCCATCGCGCTCACGACCGACACCTCGGTGCTGACGGCGGCGGCAAACGACATGGGCTATGAGCGCGTCTTCGAACGGCAGATCGAGGCGCTGGGACGGCGCGGCGATCTCGCCATCGGCTTCTCGACCTCGGGCAAGAGCCGCAACGTGGTTCTGGCGCTTGAGGCGGCGCGGAAGCAGGGCCTCGTCACCGCCGCCTTTGCCGGCGCCGAGGCGAACCTCATGGAAGGTCTCGCCGATCACATTCTCTGCGTGCCGTCGAAAACCACCGCCCGCATCCAGGAAATGCACATCACGCTCGGCCACATGCTGTGCGGCGCGCTGGAGGAACAGCTCGGCTACGTCTGAACGCCCGTCAGCATGGCCGCCATGCCGGGCGCCAGAAGCGTGAAATTATAGGCCGCATGCATGGCAATGGCGGGGCGGAGCGAGCCGCTCCACCGTACCGACCATGCCAGCACCATACCGAGAATGAAAATCACGCCTGTCAGCACCCACCCGCCAAGGCCGGGAAGGTTGAACAGATGCCCGTGCATCAGCGTGAAAAAGACGGCGGTGATCGCCGCAGCCACGGCAAAGGAAAACCTGCCCTCGAGCACGCGGAGCACGATGCCGCGAAAGTAGAGCTCCTCCACCAGCGGCGCCAGCAGGGCGGCAATGACGAGCAGCATCAGGGCTTCCCCCACCGTCTCCGGCATCAGAAGTTCGCTCCCCTCGACAAGCTGGCGCTGCGTGTCCTCCGGCAGAAGCGACAGCAAAAGCACGGCGAGGATCGCAAGCATGGCGCCGATAGCGACAGCCGCCAGCAAGGAGCGCGCGCGAGTGGCGGCAAAATGCGTTGGAAGGAGGCGGTATCCGCGCAACGCCAGAACCACCCAGACCGAAAAGACGATTGCCAGATAGAGCACCGCCTGTGCGCCATAAACGACATAGGTCGAGCGGAACGCGCGCGTTGCCGTCTCCCGGAGTTCCGCCAGCGGAATTTCCTGCATGAAAACATAGAGAAGGGCCGCACCTCCTGCAGCCACAGCCGCCATCGCCATGGCGAGCAGCGGCACCGCCACAATATCCCACCAGGAGTGAGGAGGACGCGACGCCGGTTCTTCTTCCAGGCCCGGCATATGTTTTCCTAGCCCTTGAGACGCGCGAGCGTGCCCGTGGTGCTGAAGCCCGGCACGATGTCGACGATCTCGACGCGTCCGCCATGCGCCTGCACGAAATCGGCGCCGACGATCTTGTCTATCGTGTAGTCGCCGCCCTTGACCAGAATATCGGGCCTGAGCGCCTTGATGAGCGCCTCCGGCGTATCCTCTTCGAAAATCACCACGAGATCGACAGAGGCGAGGGCCGCAAGCACGGTTGCCCGCGCGATATCCGGCTGGACGGGACGCTCCGGCCCCTTGAGGCGGCTGACGGATGCATCGCTGTTGAGGCCGACGACGAGCCTGTCGCACAGCGCGCGCGACCGCTCCAGCAGCGTTACATGTCCAGGATGCAGAAGATCGAAGCAGCCATTGGTGAAGCCGACCGTGAGCCCGCGCGCACGCCAGCCCGCCACGATGTCCTCGGCGCTTTTGAGACCGGCGACCTTGGCTTCGAGCATGGAGAGTTCGCGTTCGCGCAATTTCGCCAGAAGCTCGTCCTGGTGCACCACGGCGGTGCCAACCTTGCCGACGACGATGCCCGCCGCAGAATTGGCGAGACCCGCCGCCTCCGCCAGCGTGAGGCCGGTGCCGAGCGCGGCGGCGAGCGTGGAGACGACCGTATCTCCCGCACCCGACACGTCGAACACTTCCCGTGCTTCCGCCTTGAGATGCGTAACCGCGCCATCCGCAGTGATGACGCTCATGCCCGCCTGTGCCCGCGTTACGACAACGGCGCCGATGTCATGCGCTTTCATGAGCGCGCGCGCGGCGGCAACGATTTCCTCATCCGTATCGACGGCGGCGCCCGTCGCCTCGCCGAGTTCCTTGCGGTTCGGCGTTACGACGCTTGCGCCCGCATAGAGTGAATAATCGCGGCCCTTGGGATCGACGATCACGGGAATGCCGGCCGCCCTGGCGGCGGCAATCGCGCCGCGCGCGAAGGCAGGCGTCAGCACTCCCTTGCCGTAATCGGACAACACAAGCACCTGCCGGTCTTTCAGTGCGGAGGTGAGCGCGGCGAGAAGCCTTTCCGCCGATGCCGCATCGAGCGGTTGCGTCGTCTCGCGGTCGGCACGCAGGATCTGCTGGCTCATCGCGACGAAGCGGGTTTTCTGGGTCGTGGTCCGGCCCGGAACGACGGTGAGCGCCGCCTCGATGCCGCCCTCGCGCTCGAGTGCCGCCTTCAGGTCGGCGCCCGCTTCATCGTCGCCAACCGCCGAGAGAAAGGTGACCTCGGCCCCGAGCGCGGCGAGATTGCGCGCCACATTGCCCGCACCGCCCGGCATCGCCCGCTCCTCATCCACCCGCAGCACGGGGATCGGCGCCTCCGGCGAGATCCGCTCTACATGGCCATAGACGAAACGGTCGAGCATGACATCGCCGGCAAGCGCCACCCGCGCATGGCCGAGCCCCTCGACAAGCGATTGAATATCCGGGCTTTTTACGGTCATAAGGCGGTCTCTGGTAAACTGGCGGGCGCAATCATGGCGAAGCGGCGCTCAAGATAGCGTAAAAACGGCTGAATTGTTCGGCTCCCATCAAGGCTCCTTCATGCTCACCCAGGACGGCATCTGGCTTTCGACCGGCGACGAACCCTCCGGCAAGGGCGCCCCGGCGCTCTTTCTCGACCGGGACGGGGTGCTGGTCAAGGAGGTCAACTATCTGAAAAACAAGGAAGATGTGGCGCTGGAGGCAGGCGCGGCCGAGATCATCAACTGGGCGAAGGGGTGGCCCCGGGAATATGCCGCCATCTGCGTCACCAACCAGTCCGGCATCGCGCGGGGGCTTGTTTCATGGCCGGAATTCGAGGCTGTGGAAGCCGAGATCACACGGCAACTGGCCGGCAAGGGCGCTGCGCTCGACCTCACCATCGCCTGCCCCTTTCATCCCGACTTCACCCCCGGCTATGGCTCCGCCGAGGACGCATGGCGCAAGCCCGGCTGCCGGATGCTCGAATATGCCGCCGAGCGGCTCGGCCTCGATCTCGCCGCAAGCTGGCTCATCGGCGACAAGGCGGCCGACATCGAGGCCGCGAAACGCGCGGGCCTCAAGGGCGCCCTCCTCGTGCTCACCGGCTATGGCGCCAGGGAACGCGAGGCGGCGCTCGCGCTCGCCGGCGGCACTTTCAAGGTCGCCGTCCTGCCCGATCTCATCGAAGCGCGCGGCTTTCTCGACAGCGCGTTCTAGCTCGCCTTCTCCAGCTTCCGCGCCATATAGGCGCGCCAGCCGCCCAGCGCCGTGATCTCCTCCGCGCCGTCGAGCCCGCTTTCCTCGCAGAGAAAACCCTTCACCTTGCGTCCGCTCGCAAGATCGAGCGTGCCGATGCACAAGGGCTGCGGCACGCCGGCTATGAAGCCGCCAAACGCCGCGCGCGGCAGCCTCCAGACTTCAAGCTCGATCGAAGCGCCGCCGGAGGCAACTCGTACGAGGCCCGGCCGGAAGGGCGGGCCGCCCGCCAGCGCATAGAAGCGGTAGCCCGGCATCGTGCGCGTCCGCTCGACGAACATGCCCCCCCGCGATGTCAGCTCATGATTGAGCGGCAGGCCGGACATATGCGCGCCGACAACGGCAAGTTCGATAAAGCCTTCATCCTCGACAAGACGCCCCGGCGCACCGGGCGCAAGCCCCTGAGCTGCCGCAAAAGCGGAAGCAAGACCGATAAGCTTTGCCTCGGAGAAGGCGGGAGCCGCCAACGTGATGCCGAAAGGCAATCCCTTCGCGCCGATGCCGGCTGGCACCGCGATGCCCGCCATGTCGAGCAGGTTCATGAAATTCGTGTAGGTGCCGAGCCGGCTGTTGAGCTTCACCGGCTCCGCCATCACCTCATCCACCCGATAGATCGTCGGCGCGGTCGGCACGACGAGAAAATCGATATCGGCGAACAGCGTCGTCATGCGCCGCTTCAGCGCCTCGAGCTTGTACATCGCCTCGAATGTCTCGACCGCGCTGCGCGCACCTCCGCCCAGCACGATGCCGCGCACGGTCGGATCGGCGGCCGCCTCGTGCTTCTGGATAAAGCCGCCCACAGCTGCCGTACGTTCCGCAACCCACGGTCCGTCATAAAGCAGGGCGGCAGCCTCGGAAAACATCGAAAAATCGATCCAGCGCGCTCGCCCGCCCAGCTCTTCCAACCGTTCGGATGCCTCACCGAAAAGACGCGCCGCCTCGTCATCGCCGAAGAATTGCAGGTCCGATGCGCGCGGCACCGCGAAGGTGAAACCCGCGTTGGGCAGAGGCGGTGTTCCCGGCATTCGAGCGCGCGCATAGACATCCGCAGGATCGAACACTGCCGCTGCCTCGAACACGGTTTGCGCATCCTCCGCCGTCAGCGCGAAGATGGATACGCAATCGAGCGAACGGCAAGCGGGAACGACGCCGCGCGTGGAGAGCAAGCCCCGCGTCGGCTTCAACCCGACAATATTGTTGAAGGCCGCCGGTACGCGGCCCGAACCCGCCGTGTCCGTGCCAAGCGCAAAGCCGACAAGCCCCGCGGCCACGGCAACGGCAGAACCGGACGACGATCCGCCGGAAATGTAATCGCCGTTGAAGACCGAGCGCGGCGCGCCGTGCGGAGAGCGCGTGCCGACCAGGCCGGTGGCGAACTGGTCGAGATTTGTCTTGCCCATCGGTATCGCGCCCGCCTCGACCAGCCGCTGAACGACCGCCGCGCTTTCCTTCGGCGAATAGGAAAATTCGGGACAGGCCGCCGTTGTCGGCAGCCCCGTGAGATCGATATTGTCCTTGATCGCAATCGGCACGCCAAACAAGGGCATCCGCGCCCGCTGCTCACGCGGTAATGCGTCGAGTTCGCGGGCCCGCGCCAGCACATCCTCATGCGGCACACGTGAAATCCAGATCGCGGGGTCGGCGCAGGCATCCGCGCGCGCGAGCGCCTCCGCCGCGACATCTTCCGCCCGGACGCCTGCGGCGAAGCCCGCCCGAAGCGAGGCGACCGAAAAAGAAAAGCCCTTCATGACGCGGCCTCCAGCCTGGGTTGCACTTCATCGAGCGGCACCAGCGTTACCAGCGCCTGCCCTGCCTGCACCATCTTGCCAGGCGCGCAATGCACCTCATGCACGCGGGCGGGCATCGGCGCGCGCACCTCAATCTCCATTTTCATCGACTCGAGAATGACGAGCGTCTGATCGGCCGCCACCTCGTCGCCGGGCGAAACCCCTATCGACCAGACATTTCCGGGCACACCCGCTTCCACAAGTTGCCCTCCTTCCGGCAGATCGGAAATTTCCTCGATAGCGGCCACTTCGGGCTCCATCGAGGCCATGGCGATGCCTTGCGCCTCCCAGCGGTGCCGCTCCTCCTCGAAAGCCTGCCGTTGCATCGACCGAAAATCGTCAATCGCCGCGGCATTCTCGTCGAGATAGGAGAGATAATCGCTGAGACGAAAGCTTCCTTCCTCCACACGCACTTGATACTTGCCATGCGGGAAAGCCTCACGCGCCTCAAGCAACTCTTCCGCCGATACCGGAAAGAAGCGCAACCTATCGAAGAAGCGCAGCAGCCAGGGCTTCTGGAAATTCTCCGTCTGCCGCCAGCTGTTCCACATCTGCACCGTGCGGCCGACAAGTTGGTAGCCGCCCGGCCCTTCCATGCCGTAGACGCAGAGATAGGCGCCGCCGATGCCGACGGCATTTTCCGGCGTCCATGTGCGCGCGGGATTGTACTTTGTGGTAACGAGCCTGTGCCTTGGATCGAGCGGGGTCGCCACGGGCGCGCCGAGATAAACGTCGCCGAGCCCAAACACCATGTAGTCCGCGTCGAAGACGATGCGCCTTACATCATCGATATGCGCAAGCCCGTTGATGCGGCGGATGAACTCGATATTGCTCGGCACCCATGGCGCATCCGGCCGGACCAGCGTTCCGTATTTTCGCACGGCCTCCTGCGCCGCCTCATCATCCCAAGACAATGGCAGATGCACGATGCGGCTCGGCACTTCGATATCCGCGCTTGCCGGCAGCGCACGCTCCATTTCTTCCAGAATGGCGAGCAGCTTTCGTGCCGGCAGTACATCCGGATCGAAATGAATCTGCAGCGAGCGGATGCCCGGCGTCATCTCGAGAATGCCGGCAAGCGCCCGCGCCTCCAGCGCCGTCATCATCGCATGGGCGCGGAAGCGCAATGCAAAGTCGAGCACGATGGGCCCGTATTCGATCAGCAGATAATCGTCGCCCGCCCGGCGATAGGTCACCGCCGTTTCGAGGTCGGTGAGCCGCGCGAGGACGGCATCCTCCTGCGGCGTTGAAAGGCGTGCGGGCGCGGCGGGCCGCGCGAGCGTCGCAATCCATATTTCTTCCGCCCGGCGCATCTCCGCTGCTTCCTCGTCCGACACGCGGCGGAAGCGAACCTTGTCGCCGGGCCTCAACTGCCCAAGTTTCCAGAGCTCCGCCTTGGCGAGCGTCGCCGGACAGACAAAGCCGCCAAGGCTCGGTCCGTCCGGCCCGAGAATGATCGGCATGTCGCCGGTGAAATCGATCGTACCCACGGCATAGGCATTGTCGTGAATGTTCGATGGATGAAGACCTGCCTCGCCGCCATCCTTTCGCGCCCAGCCGGGCTTCGGCCCGATAAGGCGCACACCCGTTCGGGCGGAGTTGTAATGCACCTCGTATTCCGTTCCGAACAATGTCTCGATGTCGTCATCGAGAAAAAAGTCCGGCGCACCATGCGGCCCATAGAGAGCCGCGATTTCCCATTCGCGAGCGAGCGCGGGCCGCGCGGAAACAGGGAGCCCCGCGGCAACAGGCAAAACCGCGCCCTGGCGATTGATGCGCAGCACATCGCCCGTCTTCAGCGCACCCGGCGCATGCCCGCCGAAGCGCCCCAGCGTGAAGGCCGAGCGCGAACCGAGATAGACAGGTGCGTCAAAACCGTTGCGCACGGCGAGATAGGCGCGCTGCCCCGCGCCTTCGACCGCGCCGAGCGCGAGCGTCTGCCCGCGCGCTACATCTACCGGCTGCCAGAACGGGACTGCCGCGCCATCAAGCGTCGCTTTCATTTCCGCGCCGCAAAGGGCAATCGTTGCATCGCTGCGGAACCGCAATGTGGGTCCGTTCAGCGTCATTTCGAGGGTTGCCGCCTCATCGGGGTTCCCGACAAGACGATTGGCCAGCCTGTGCGACAGCGGGTCCATTGGTCCCGACGGCGGAACCCCGACATTCCAGAGCCCTACGCGGCCGGGATAATCCTGCAGGCTCGACTGTGCGCCCGGCGCGAGAACATCGATACCGGCGCTCTCATAATCATAGCTGCCAAGCGTCGAGGTCAGCATCCGCCCTTCGAGAAATGCGGCGGACCTCGCCAGGGAGCGCAGGTAATCGAGATTGGTCTCGATGCCGTAGACACTGGTCGCATCGAGCGCGGAGGCGAGCTTCGCCGATGCTTCTTCTCTCGTCTCGCCCTTGACGATGATCTTGGCTAGCATCGGATCGTAGAAGGGCGTCACCTCCGTTCCCGTCGCAATCCATCCGTCGATGCGCGCATCGGCCGGGAACGAAACTTCGGTGAGCAGGCCGGAACTCGGCTGGAAGTTGCGCCCGGCGTCTTCCGCATAGAGCCGCACCTCGATAGCATGTCTCTTCGGCTCGCGCGCACAGGCCGAAAGATCGCCCAGCTCGCCCGCCGCCTGCCGCACCATCATCTCGACCAGGTCGAGCCCCGTCACCTCCTCGGTCACGGGATGCTCCACTTGAAGCCGCGTGTTCACTTCCAGGAAGTAGAACTTCCTTTCCGTCTCGTCATAGATGAATTCAACCGTGCCTGCCGAGGCATAGGAAACGCTCTCTCCAAGCCGCACCGCCGCTTCATGCAGCGCCGCGCGCATGCCGGCTTCAAGGTTCGGTGCCGGCGTCTCCTCGATGACCTTCTGGTTGCGCCTTTGCGCCGAACAGTCGCGTTCGCCAAGCGCAATGACGTTGCCATCGCCATCGCCGAAAATCTGCACCTCGATATGCCGCGCGGCAGCCACGTATTTTTCGAGAAAGAGCCCGCTATCCTTGAAGTTCGCCAAGGCAAGCCGCCGCACCGTGTCATAAAGGCGTGGCATGTCGGCGGCTGAGCGGCAAAGCTGCAGCCCGATCCCGCCGCCTCCCGCCGTGCTCTTCAGCATCACCGGATAGCCGATCTCCTCCGCCTGCGTCAGCGCATCGTCGAGATCGACGATCAGCCCTGAACCCGGCAGCAGCGGCACGCCGCTTTTCTCCGCCAGTTCGCGCGCCGTATGCTTCAACGCAAAGGCACACATATGCTCCGGCCTCGGGCCGATGAACGCAACGCCGTCCCGCGACAGCGCGCTCGCAAATTCCGGGTTCTCGCTCAGGAAACCATAGCCGGGATGCACAGCCTCCGCCCCCGACTCCCGTACGGCGTCGAGAATGGCATCCACGTTCAAATAGCTTTCGGCAACGGAAGCCGGGCCGACGCAGAACGCATCGTCGGCAAGCTGCACATGCGGCGCAAAGCGGTCCGCCTCCGAATAGATGGCGACAGGCGACACACCCATGCGCCGCAGCGTCTTGATGACGCGAACCGCGATCTCGCCGCGATTGGCAATAAGGACTCTCGTGAACATCTGGCCTCCAACTGCCCCCGAAAGGGCGGGACATTACGCGTCCCAGATCAATGTGCGGATCGGTGTGGGATTGAAGCCATTGCAGGGATTGTTCACCTGCGGGCAATTGGAAATGACGCAGAGAATGTCCATCTCCGCGCGGATTTCCACATAGTCGCCCGGCTTCGACACGCCATCGACAATGGCGAGCGTCCCATCCGGTTCGACCGGCACATTCATGAAAAAGTTGATGTTCGAGACGATGTCCCTCTTCGTCATGCCATGCCGCGAAAGCTCCATGACGAAATTGTCGCGACAGCTATGCATGTATTTCGTCTCGTGCCCGAAGCGCACGGTGTTTGCCTCCGAGGAGCATGCGCCCGCCGATGTGTCATGTGCCCCCGCTGTATCGGCGACAATGATGCCCATCGCATTTCCCTCATTCGTGAAGAGGCGTGAGCCGGTGCTGAGATAGGGCGAGCCTTGCCGGCGCACAGTCTCCTGCGCGCAATAGCGTTCTTCCGGATCGGACGCGCTGTAGAACAGCGTATCCACAGCCTGCTGCCCGTGAAGATCGACAATGCGCAGCACCTGCCCTTTCTTGACGATATGGGACCAGGGCCTGTTGGCGGGCACGGTGAAATCATAGCTGGCGGTGGCGGGATCGCGCGGCGATGTTGCAAGTGTCATCAGGCGTTCCTCCCCTGCGCGAGATAATACTCGTTGTTGTCGAAGCCGCGTTGCGCCTCCTCTGTTGCCGTCCGACAGAAATCGTCCCGCTCCGGTGGCGGCGAGGACCATGTGACGATCTCGATATCCTTCGGCGCATAATCGCCGGGCGCCAGCGGATGCGGTGCATTCGACACAAAGACGAGAAGGTCGAGCTCAGCGCGAAGATCGACATAATCGCCGTCCGCCGCCCCCTTGTCTTGCCAGGCGAGATGACCTGACGCGTCGACGCCGACCGGCGCGAAAAGCGTCAGACAAGGCGGCACGTCGCGCTTGCCGAGCCCATGCTTCGCGGCGAGCAGAATGAAATTGTCGCGCGTGTTGCGGAGCGCCTCGTCGCCATATTTCTCTTTATTGGTTTGAGCGGTGGAGCCCCCGGCGAGAGCATCGTTGAAGCCGAAACTGTCATCGGTAATGGAAGCAAGCACCCGGCCCATGTCGGAAAAGAGGACACGCCCGCGCGAAAGCCGTGCCGTCCACTGGATTTTCACCGTATCGCCTGCGTTGAAGCGCTCCGTCGGATCGGCGGCATTGTAGAGCAGCAGCGAAACGCCCGCCGTTCCGCCTGTGTTGATGACGCGCATCGTATCGCCGCGCCGCACGAGGCCGGACCAGCCCCAGCCGGCGGGAACCGTCTCCCGGAAAGTGATGAGGCCGGGGTCCAGCGTGGCGGGATTTCCTTTTGCCTCGCTGAAATCCCGGCGCTTCGCTTTCGCGCCGCTGTAAAGCGCTTCGTAGCGCGCCTTGTTCGCCGCATAGGGGCTTGCGGTTTCGCTGCGGGATGATGCCTCTGCCATCGCGCGTCTCCTCTGACGTACCGGAAGCGCACTCCCGGTTCAAACCTGGCCGTCCAGGCGGTAGGTTCAGGTTCGCGGGCCGTCCCGCGACCTTCTATTGCGCCGCCGCCGCGAGCGGTGCGGGCGTTTCCGGCCTTGGCGGAATGATTTTTCCGTCGACCATCAGATCGAATGTCACCGTCGCGCCATAGGCCTTGAGTTCCTCCGGCCGCGTGCGCCGCCGGTCGAATGCGATGACGCGCGTACCGAGCTTGAAGGCTTCCGAAAGGTCATGCGTCACCATGAAAATGGTCATGCCCTCTTCGCGCCACAGCCGCAGCATGATCTCGTGCACCTCCGCGCGTATGCCGGGATCGAGCGCGCCGAAGGGCTCATCCAGAAGCACTATTTTCGGCTTCTTGACCAGCGCCTGCGCGATCGCAAGACGTTGCTGCATGCCGCCGGAAAGCTCTGAAGGATATTTGTTCGCCGACTGCTCGAGCCCCACGCCTTGCAACATTTCGAGCGACGCCGCCCGCGCCTGCCGTCGCGCGCGCCCGAAAAGCCGCCCCGCGATCGGACTCCCGGCAAACTCCAGGCCCAGCATCACGTTTTGAAGCGCGGTAAGATGCGGAAAGACGGAGTATTTCTGGAACACCACGCCCCGGTCCGGCGAAGGCTCCGCTTCGAGAGCCACGCCGTCGATGAGGATGCGTCCCTTCGACGGCGCCTCGTCGCCCAGCATCATGCGAAGGAAGGTCGACTTGCCGCAGCCGGACGGCCCCACCAGCGAGATGAAGGAGCCGGGCTCCGTCACGAAGTTGATATTCTCCAGCACTGTCTGGTCGCCATAGGACTTCCAGAGGTTTTCAACCGTTACGCGCGTCATAGCCCGTTCCCCCGATACATCCAGCGGAAGGCAACTCTCTGGAAGAGCCGCAGCGCAAGGTCGAGCGAGAAGGCAAGGATGGTGATCCAAGCGACATAAGGCAGGATCACATCCATCGCGAGATAGCGGCGCATCAGGAATATCCGGTAGCCGAGCCCGCTGTCGGAAGCGATGGCTTCCGCCGCGATCAGAAAGAGCCAGGCGGCGCCAAGCGAAAGCCGCACGCCGTCGATGAGGCGCGGCAGCATCTGCGGCACCACGACGCGCAGGATGATCTGCCATGTCGAAGCACCAAGCGTTTGCGCCTTGATGATTTCCTCATGCGGAATTTCGGCGGTGCGCAAGGCAAGGTCGCGAATGATAAAAGGCGTGATGCCGACCGCGACCAGAACCACTTTCGCCAGTTCGCCAAGCCCGAAGATGATGAAGAGAATAGGCAGCACGGCAAGCGGCGGGATCATCGACAGAACGCCGGTAAAGGCGTTGAACGTCGCCCGGAAGTAGGGGACGAGTCCCTGAAGAATGCCGAAGATCCCGCCGATGACCGTTGCCACCGCGACGCCGATACCGAGCCGCGTCAGGCTCGAAACCGTGTCGCTCCATAGAAGATAGTTGCCCGTGCGCGGGTCGGGCAGAAACGCCATGCGCTCGATCGCCGCTGCAATGGTCGACCATCCGGGAAGCAGCTTGTCGTTCGGATTTTCCGAAAGCCGCGCCTCGGAGGCCACCATGTAGCAGATGACGACGATGACGAACGGCAGAAGCATGAGCGCGAGCTGCGTCACCGCATCCGGCCGCCGGTTGATGAGTCTGCGCATGGCGTTACTGACCTTGTACTCGCTGGTCTGTTAGAGCTTGCCGTCGGCGGCGAGCTTTGCGTATTCCGTCGTGTAGCGGAGCAATACATTGTCCGCGTTCCCGACGACTTTTCCGTCGGCAAGCTCGATGCCGATATAGCCGGGCGACGTCGCGTCCTGGCCAAGCAGCCCGTGATCGAACAGGAACTTGGTCACGAAGGTGGTTGTCTTTTCGAGGTCGCTCTCCGCGAACGAGATATAGTCCTGCGGCGTGTAGAACATTTCCGTCGCCGCAAGCTGCGCCTCATAGCCTTCGAGGTCGGTGCCGGAAGCGGTGCCCATCGCGGTCTTCGCGGCGATAGCGGCTTCATTGTCGGCGGACATCAGCGCCATCGTCTCGTACCAGATGCCCGTCATCGCCTTGCCGAAGTCCGGGTTCTCTTCCAGCGTCTTCGTGTTGACGACAAGCGAGTCCTGGATTTCGCCCGGCAGCTTCTCCGAGTCGAACACGTTGTTGGCATTTTCCCCGGTGAGGATTTCGGCCGCCATCGGGTTCCAGGTCACCATCGCGGTCACATCATTGGTGCCCCACGCCGCGATCATGTCGGCATCCGAGGTGTTCACCACCGTCACGTCCTTTTCGCTCATGCCCACGGATTCAAGGCCGCGCGCCAGCGTGTAATGCGAAACGGAGAGTTCGACGAGATTGACCTTCTGCCCCTTTATGTCCTCAAGCGCATCCTTGTCCTTCAGGATGATCACGTCGTTGCCGTTGGAATAATCGCAGATGATGAGAATGGTCGAGTCGACGCCACCGGCGGAGGGAATGGCGAGCGCATCCATGTTGGTCGACATGATGCCGTCATAGGCGCCGGCCGTGAACTGGTTGATACCTTCGATATAATCGTTGAACTGCACCAGCTCGATGTTGAGGCCGTATTTGTCGGCCCACTTCTTCACAATGCCGTTGTCCTGCGCATAACCCCAGGGCATCCAGCCGACATAGATCGACCAGCCGACCTTGAAGTCCTTTTTCGGCGCGGCATAGGCAGGAGAAAACGACATGAAAACAAGCGCCATGGCGGCAAGAGCCGCGGCGAATAATTTCGATGAGAGTTTGAAAGAAGTCATATAGCCAGTCCTCCGGATCAAGTGATCGCGTTTCAAAAGTCGGAGGATCGGCGTCACGGCGGTATTGCAATGCCAATCCTCGCATTACATCCGTCTCCCGGGCTTTTGTCCCGCCGTGTACCTGCCCGCTGTTCACCGGACAGGGTGCGGCTCTCGGACCAGCACTTCGCAAACAACTACACGCGAAGCCGGAACCCTAGCCGCTGCCAACCACTGCTTCGCAAGGGCCGTGCCAGAGCTTTTGCCGGTGGCAACCGCTGCAATCGGGGGCTTGGCGCGGGCCGTCCGGCAGTGCAGGCTTAGAAATCAAGCAGACCGCAACGCGGCCTGCCTTTTGTTTGAGCAAACGCCAATACCGGATGCGGATTTCATGCTGACCCTCGCCCATAGCCGGCTCGAAGCCGTCCTCGCGCCGGAAACAGGCGGCTGCATCGCGCGCTTTTCGTTGCGCCATGATGGAGGCATACAGCAATTGTTGCGGCCGCTGGCGCATGACCACGCCTCGCCTGGTCCTCTCGACATGGCGTGCTACCCGCTGGTCCCCTTCTCGGGCCGTATCACCAATGGCCGTTTCCGCTTCGGCGCCGAGGATGTTGCGCTTCCACCGGATCCGATCTGCGTGCCGCATGCGATCCATGGCCGCGGCTGGCGCGCGCCCTGGGAGGTTCTCGAAGCATCGGCCAATACCGCCCGCCTCCGCTTTGTCCACAAGCCGGAAGATGCCGGCGGCTGGTCCTGGCCCTGGTCCTTCGAGACGGAGCAGCATTTCTCGCTCGGCCTCGAAGGTCTCTCGGTCGCGATGCGGCTGACGAACCTCTCATCCGCGCCAATGCCGGGCGGCCTCGGCCTCCATCCCTTCTTCAATGGCCGTGCCAGCGCCCGCCTGCAGGCGCGGCTCCCGGAAGTCTGGGAAAGCGGCCCCGACGGCACGCCAACGGGCCTCGCGCCGGTGCCGGAGAAGTGGCGTTTCGACGAGCCGCGCGACATGAAGGATGTGGATGTCGATCACTGCTTCTCGCGAAGCGAAGGCCGCTTCCGCGTCGACTGGACAGACCGTCCCTTCGCTCTTCGGATCGAGGCCACTGGCGCGCCGCACGCCATTGTTTATGCGCCGCCCGGCGAGGACTTCTTCTGCGCCGAGCCCGTGAGCCACGCGCCAGACGCTGTGAACCGCCCGGAGCGTGAAGACGTCACCGGCCTCCGCACCCTCGTCCCCGGCGAAACCATGGAGCTCCTCTGCCGCTTCCTTGTGGAAGAAGCCTAGCCCCACGGCCCGCGCCGGCCCGCGTTCCGGCCGTCGAACACTTTCGGCGCCGCCTTGTGAAACAAGGGCACATCGCGCCGCTTGAAAAACGGCACCAGCACCATGCCGGCGACAAAGCCGCCGACATGCGCCCAGAAGGCGACGCCTGCTTCCTCGACCGGACTGGCAAGCCCGCTCGCCACCTGAATGACGAACCAGAGACCGAGCACGATGATCGCCGGCACATAGAAGGTGCGCAGCAGAATGACTGGAAAGGGAATGAAGAGAACGCGCACGCGCCCGCGCGGATAAAGCAGCAGATAAGCGCCAAGCACGCCGGATATCGCCCCGCTCGCGCCGACAAGCGGCACCGTGGAAGCCGGCACCAGCAGCGCATGGCTCAGCGCGGCGGCCACGCCGCAGACGATATAGAACAGGATGAAGCGAAGCCGGCCCATCGCCAGCTCGATATTGTCGCCGAATATCCAGAGATAAAGCATGTTGCCGCCGAGATGGGCGAGCCCGCCATGCATGAACATGGAGGTGATGACCGTCGCCCATGCGGGCACCGGCGCATCCGTCATTTCCGTCGAGCCGAACAGCACGCCGGGAATGAGGCCGAACTGATAGACCGCAAGCTCCGCTGCGCCGGGCGCCTGCGAAAACTGCCAGAAGAACACACCGACACAGGCGGCGATGATCGCCCAGGTAACGATGGGCGTCCCCGGTTCGGGATTGTCGTCTGAAATGGGAAACATGGGCCCTGCGCTCCGGGTGGCGGTTCAGGCCAGCCTACAGGGATTGTTCCGGCCGCGGCCAGCCCCACGCGCCTGTTCTTATTGGCGCCGCTGCACGTGGTTGGTGAACTCGGCCGTCTCCGCGCTCGAAAGCTCCCGCACCTGCGCCTCGGATCCCTCACGCAGCGGCCGGGCGGCGGCGATTGCCTCCTCGTCGGAGGCCTGCCGGAAGAATGTGTAGGAGAGTGTGATGACGCGAATATGCTTCGCGTCGACATCTTCCACCATGTCGGGGTCGATGAAGAAGACGATCGGCATTTCCGCGCTTTCGCCGGGCGCCAGCTTCTGCTCCACGAAGCAGAAGCAATCGGTCTTGTTGAAGTAATAGCCGGCGGTGTCCGGCGTCACATTATAGGTAGCGCGCCCAACCAGCGTCTCGTCGCTGTTGTTCGTCGCGTGATAGAAAACCGTGGTCGGCACACCGATATGCGTCTCCACCTCGCGCTGCGCCGGGCGGAAATCCCAGTCGAGCCCCGGCGAGATGTTCGCGTCGAACCGCACCTTGATGGCGGGGCCGATGGCGCTTTCTTCCACATTCAGCGCCCGGCTCACACTCACCGTGCCGCCATAACCCGTCGCCTCGCAGAACATCCGGTAGAGGGTCGGCGAATAGACGACAGCCGTCGTGGCAACGGCGAGAATCGCCACGGACAAGGTGACGGGCGGAATGGAGGTACCGAATATTTTCATGACGGCCGAACTCTAGGACGGGGGGGTCCGGTGGGGCAAGCCGAACCGGCCGCCACAGGCGTGGCCGATTGCCACATTTTTCGGAACCTTCACGGCACTAAGCCGCTGCAACAGGGTCGACCTCGCCGCCCGCCATGATAACAATGCATATTAAGTGGCCGGTGAGTGCCGCAGAGGTGGAGAGAGACAAGGGGTCCCGCCCCGGGGGAGCATTGTAGTGATCGATTTTCGGTTCGCGGCCGGGTTGCTGGCCATTCCTCTGCTGGCATCCGCCGGTCCTGCCGCCGCCCAGCAGCCCGAGACGCCGGAAACCGTCACAACCGGGGAAGCCGGGGAACAGCCTCCTCGCGTCTGGGGCCTCGACCAGATTACGGTCACGACCACCGGCCTCGGCACGCCGCGTGCGACCCATACGGGCAACATCGCCAAAATTTCCGGCGACGATGTCGATTTCATCGCCCCTGTTCAGCCCGCCGAGGCGCTGAACCGCCTGCCCGGTGTCGGTATCCAGCAAGGCAGCGGTGCCGAACATCTGACAGCCATCCGCTCGCCCGTCCTTTCGGGCGGCGCGGGCGCGGGCTCCTTCCTCTACCTGGAAGACGGCGTGCCGATGCGCGCGGCGGGCTTCGCCAATGTGAACGCGCTGATGGAGGCGATGGACGAAGTCTCGGGCGGCATCGAGGTGGTGCGCGGCCCCGGCGGCGCGCGTTACGGCTCGAACGCCGAACACGGCCTCATCAATTTCCTGAGCCGCCCGCCCGCGCCCGACAGCGACGCCGAACTTTCCGCCTGGGCGGGCCCGCACGATCTCTTCAAGATCGCCGGCACCGCGAGCAAGACCCTGCGCGGCGAAGGTCTCGCCACGCATGGCTTTCGCGGCAGCTTCTCCACCCTCCATGATGGCGGCTTCCGCGCCTCCTCCGGCCTCGATCAGCAGAAGGCGCGGCTGCGTTATGATTTCGAAACACCTGAAACACGCATGCAGGCAACGCTCACGGCGGTGAACGTCAATCAGGAAACGGCGGGCTTCGTCGTCGGCCCGGATGCCTACAAGAACCCCGCGCTCTACAAGACCAATCCCGACCCTGATGCCTATCGAGATGCATGGGCCGTCCGCGCGGCAGTTCGTATCGAACGCGACCTCGCCGACGATCTCATGCTCGTGCTGACGCCCTATGCGCGAAAAAACGACATGAATTTCCTGATGCACTTCATGCCGGGAACGCCCGTCGAGGAAAACGCACACTGGAGCGGCGGCCTGCTCTCAAGTCTCGTCAAGGATCTCGACGATGGGCACCGTCTCATATTCGGCTTCGACAGCGAATATACAGACGGGACGCTTACCGAATTCCAGGAAGGCCCAACAGTGGGCATCTCGCCTCAAGGGCTCCATTACGACTACACCGTGAAGGCGCTCGTGCTGGCACCCTATCTCCATAGCGAATGGCGCCTCTCTCCGGCCACATTGTTCACCGCAGGCGTCCGTTTCGAATATACGCGCTACGACTACACCAACCACGCGCCGAACGGCACCTTCGGCCGCTTTCTTCGCATTCCGAGCCGCGTCGACGAATTTGCGGATGTCACACCGAAATTCGGCGTGCTGCACAAATTCAATGACGCCATCACGGGCTATGTGAACATTGCGCGCGGCTCCCGCGCGCCCCAGACGACAGACCTCTATCGCCTGCAGCAATTCCAGGTGCCGGGCGAGGCGAAGTCGGAAGAACTCGACAGCATCGAAATCGGTGCACGTGGCGAGTGGATGGGCGTGAGCTACGAGACCAATCTCTTCTACATGGAAAAGAGCAATTTCTATTTCCGCGATGCCAATGGCTTCAACGTCTCCGACGGCAAGACGGATCATGCGGGCATAGAGGCGGAGATCGCCGCCCCCCTCGGCGCGGGCTTCGACATCGCCGCCGCCGCCACCTATGCGCGTCACACCTATGCCTTCGACAATTTCATTTCTCCGACCTCCACCGAAACCATCCGCGACGGTGACGATGTCGATACCGCCCCGCGCACCCTCGCCAATGTCCGCCTCGGCTACGTCTTCAACGAAGGCGCGGGCCGGGCTGAAATCGAATGGGTCCACATGGGCGCCTACTGGATGGATGCCGCCAACACCGCAAAATATGACGGTCACGACATCTTCAACATCCGCCTCGATTACACGCTCACCGAGCACCTCGCGCTGTTCGGCAAGGTCACCAACGTCTTCGACACCCGCTATGCCGATCGTGCCGATTTCGCCTTCGGCAACGAGCGTTATTTCCCCGGCGAGGACCGTGGCCTGATCCTCGGCGCGTCCTTGCGTTTCTGACCGGGCGATTGGGCGGGACGCGCCTCGCCGCCTGCACTATTCTGGAGCCCGATGGAAACCGGATTTTGGGATATCTGGCCGTTCCTTCTCGCCGTCATTCAGTTTGGCGGAATGGCGGGAGCGGCCATTCATGTCATGCTGACGAAGACGGACGAGCGGGCGGCCGCCGGCTGGGTCGGCTTCGTCGTGCTCGTGCCCTTCGCCGGCTGGGTCATCTATCTTCTCTTCGGTATCAATCGCATCGAGCGCCGGGCGCGCGAGCTGCGTGGCCAGCAGCACGATATGCTTCTCATCGCGCCGCTCCCCGCTCGCTCTGCCCTCCGCGCGACGGAAGGCATCGCCAAGCTGCGCGAGCTGGAAGGCCTCGCCCGTTTCGGTCAGAAAATCCTTCCCGAAAGCTTTGAATCCGGCAATGCCATCCGCGTGCTGCTGAACGGCGACGAAGCCTATCCCGCCATGATCGACGCGATCGACCGCGCCGAGCGTTCGGTCGCCATCTCCACCTACATCTTCAACAACGATCCCGTCGGCCGCCGCTTCGTCGATGCGCTTTCCCGCGCGATGGATCGGGGTGTCCGCGTCCGCCTGCTGATCGACGGCGTCGGCTCATGGTATTCGCGCCCCTCGCTGATCCCCCTGCTCGATGAGCGCGGCATCGATTATGCGCGCTTCCTGCATTCGTTCATGCCTTGGCAGATGCCTTACCTCAACATGCGCAATCATCAGAAGATTTTCGTCGTAGATGGCCGCCACGCCTTCACCGGCGGCATGAACATCGCCGAGGGCAATCAGATCTCCGCCGATCCGCGCAAACCGATCCATGATTGC
The DNA here is from genome assembly GCF_000017565.1 of Parvibaculum lavamentivorans DS-1. Classification (NCBI taxonomy): domain Bacteria; kingdom Pseudomonadati; phylum Pseudomonadota; class Alphaproteobacteria; order Hyphomicrobiales; family Parvibaculaceae; genus Parvibaculum; species Parvibaculum lavamentivorans. The sequence continues at coordinate 2,040,899 of NC_009719.1, read as the reverse complement.
CATTTCCGCGTCGAAGGGCCCGTTGTCGCGCAGCTCATGCACACATTCGCCTATGAGTGGAATTTCACGACCGGCGAGCTTCTCGAAGGCCCGGACTGGTTCCCCGAAATTGCCCCCATGGGGGAAGTTGTGGCGCGCGGTCTGCCGGCCGGCCCCGACATGGGCCTCAATCCGATCCGCTGGACGCTTCTCGGCGCGCTCGCCGAAGCCCGTCACAATGTCCGCATCGTCACCCCCTACTTCATTCCCGATGCGACGCTCCGCACCAACCTGTCGCTGGCCGCCATGCGCGGCGTCATCGTGGACATCGTCCTCCCCTCCACCAACAACCTCCCCTTCTGCGACTGGGCCGCCACGCCGCAGCTCGAATGGCTCGCACGCGCCGGCTGCCGCATCTGGAAGACGACGGGCCCCTTCGACCATTCCAAGATGATGACGGTCGACGGCATGTGGGCGATGGTCGGCTCCGCCAACTGGGACGACCGCAGCCTCCGTCTCAATTTCGAGTTCAACCTCGAATGCTACGGCGAGACATTCGCCGGCGAGCTCGACAGCCTGATCGAGCGCAAGATTTCGACGGCCCACCCCGTCACCCGGCAGGAGCTGGCGGACCGCTCGCTCCCCATCCGCCTCCGCGACGCCGCCTTCCGCCTCGCCTCGCCCTACCTCTAGCAGAAGCCCCGGCCCGGGCTTGTTTGCCGCGCCTCCTGCGCTATGCTTACTCAACGGGGGCGGCAAACCTGCGTTACGCCTGTAGCGCCCATCCGGGAGACGCCGCAAATGGCCGAAAAAAAGGCTCAAGACAGTTCGATCGAAGATCTTCAGGCCCAGGTCGAGTCGCTGAAAGCCGCGCTGGAGGAGGCTCATGCCGCCGCTGCCGCCGCAACGGCCGAAGGGCTGGAGCAAGGCCTCGAAAGCCTCGAAATGCTGCGTGAGCGGATGCAGGAAAGCCTGCACGACGTGCAGAGGCGTATCGACGAAAATCCGATCCCGAGCGCCCTTGTCGCTTTCGGCGTCGGCTTTCTCCTCGGCCGCCTGCTCGCGCGATAGGAGACAGGATTGTCCAGCCCCGTCAACAAGGTCCGCAATCTGGCGCTTGCCGAATTTTCCCGGGCTGAGATCGAGGCCCGCAGCCTCGCGCGCCGCGGTCTCTTCATCGCCATCGCTTTCCTGGTCGCGCTTTTCGCCTTCGCCATGCTGACGGTGTCGGGCTTCCTCGCCCTCTCCGAAATCTATGGCTATCCGCTCGGCGCCCTCATCACCGGCGGCGTCCTCATCGCCCTCGCCGGCATCGCGCTCTTCATTTCCTCGCGCGGTCCCTCGCGTTCGCGCAGGCTCGAAATCGAACTTGCGAACCGCAATGTCGAGCAGGCCCGTGCCGAGGTTCAGCTTGAGCTCGACCTGATGGACCGCAAGTTCAACAACATGACCTTCGGCCTCTTCAGCACGAAGAATGATGGCGGCGGCCTTTCCCTGCCGACCATCCTCCTGGGCGCGGTCGCGGCCTTCAGTCCCAAGCTCCGCGCCTTCATCCTTCCTCTTCTTCCGTTTCTCCTGCGAAAGAAATAATCATGCGCGGCCCTCGCGTCGTCACACTGTTCATTCTCGCGGGCGTGCTGGCCGCCTGCGCGGACCAGCGCCTGCCGCAGCCGGATGTGACGATGCGCCAGCCGCAAGGCATGGTCGATGTCCCGGTCGACGATAGCGGCACGCGGCTTGCCGGCCCCGCCGGCGGCGCCCTGCTCGGCATGGCCATCGGCACGGGCGGCGGCACGGAGGTTGCGGTCGGCGCCGGCGTCATCCTCGGCTACATGGTCGGCGGCTCGGAAGGCCCGACGCTTTCCGGCCTCCCCGCCCAGGCACGAAATGAAGCCGTCGCGAAAATGATGACGGTGCCGCTCCGCGAACAGGTCACATGGTTCACCGCCTCTGAAAAGGCGAGCGGCAAGATAACCCCCACCCGCGAATTCACCGATGAACGCGGCCGCCGCTGCCGCGAATTCGTCGAGTGGCGTACACTGCGCGGCATGAACGGCCACACCTCCGGCACGGCCTGCCTCTAGGCCGGCCCTCACGCGAAGAAATCTCATGAAGCTTTATCATTCGCCGACCTCGCCCTTCGCGCGCAAGGTGCGCATCCTCATCCGCGAAAAGGGCGCGGCAAACCGCGTGAGCGAAGAGCTGATCTCCACCATGGAAGATCCCGCTGCCCTTCATGCTGCAAATCCCCTCGGAAAAATTCCCGCGCTGGTGATGAATGACGGCACGTCCTATTTCGACAGCCCGCTCATCTGCGAATATCTCGACGTCGCGCTCGAAGGTCCAACCTTCATCCCCGCCTCCAATATCGAGCGCTGGCGCGTCCAGCGCCTCCACGCGCTTGCCGATGGCATCATGGACGCATCCGTCTCCCTCACCTTCGAGAGAATGAGGCCGGAGGCGCAGCGGTCGGAAATGTGGATGGGCCGCTGGCGCCGCGCCATCGAGCGGGGCATCGCGGTGCTCGAGGCGGAAGTAACGGATCTCGACGGCGCCCTCGACCTCGGCGGCATCGCCACCGGCGCGGCGCTCGGCTATCTCGATTTCCGCCATGCCGGACTCGACTGGCAATCGAAAGCCCCCGAGCTCGCCGGCTGGTGGAAAGACTTCGCGAAGCGCCCCTCTCTCGTGGAAACGGCGCCCCCCGCGTAAGAAACCGAAAAATCTCCCACCCTCCCCTTGGGGGAGGGTCGAAAAATTTGAAAAATTTTTCGGGGCGGGGTCGCGGCGCTGACGGAGCCCCTACCTCCAGGGCTCCACCAGAATCTTCGCGTGCTTCTCCGGATTGCCCAGCTCGCTGAACGCTTCCTTCACGCCCTCGACGCCCACCTTGCCCGTGACGAGCGGCGATCCGTCGATCTTCCCTTCCGCGAGATGCGTCAGCGTCAGTGCAAATTCCTCCGGCGTATAGCCGAGCACGAATTGCACGTTCAGTTCCTTGTTGATGCCGAAGAACGGCTCGAACTTGTCCTGCTCCATGCAGACGCCGACAACGACGACACGCGCCTGGCGCGGCGCGCCCTCGAAAATCTGCTGGATGACGCCCGGCACGCCGACACATTCGAAAATGACGCCCGGCCGCAGCTTCGGCCCCATCCCGAGCAGCGTCATGATGTTGGTCGGGTCGTAGCCCTCCGGCGTCGCTTCCTTGGTCCAGCGCGCGTAAGGCGCGTCGACCTTCGGGTCGAGCACGATATCGGCGCCCATCTGCTCGGCAAGCTTCCGCCGCGCCGGGCTGAAATCCGCCGCGATGATCGGATGAATGCCCTTGATCTTCAGTCCTGCAATGACCGCAAGCCCCACAGGTCCGCAGCCGATGACGAGCGGAATGTCTTCCGTCGTCATGTTTGCCTTCTGCACCGCGTGCCAGCCCACAGCCATCGGCTCGGTCAGCGCCGCCTGCTCCGTCGGCAATCCGTTCGGCACTTCAAGCAGCATCAGCTCGTTCAGCACCATCTGCTCGGCAAAGCCGCCCGGCATCGTGTTCGAATAGCCGACCGGCTGCACATTCGCCTTGTCGCCATTCATGGTGATGGCAAGCGGCATGGAGCAGACGCGCGTGCCCGCCTTCAGCTTCTTTTCCGTCCCCGGCCCGTGATCCAGCACCTCCGCGCAGAACTCATGCCCGAACACGATGTCCCGTGTCAGGTCCATCGAGAAACTGGAGCCGGAGCGTTGCGCCGTCTCGACCATCTTGTCCGCGTGATGAAAGGCATGCAGGTCCGAGCCGCAAATCCCGCAGGCCAGCGTCTTGACGAGCACCTGCCCTGCCTGGGGTTCGGGATCGGGAATGGTGGCGGCGACAAGATCGCCCTGACGGAATACGGCCGCGCGCATGAGGATATCCTCCCTTGGAGATTATTTTGTTGGCGACATGCAAGCAGGCGGCGGCCCGCCGCGCAAGCAATAAATAGACCGGGGTCTAGTTATTGGGCGCGGGACTTCTCCTTGAGCGCCCGCCGCGCCGCCCGCTCATTTGACAGAATGATGAGGAAAATCGGCAGCGCCAGCAGCAGCGTCGCCCCGTTCGCGCCAATCAGCGCATAATCCTGCTTGTTGAGTCCGTGCATCAGCCAGAAAAAGATGCCGACCGTCAGGCAGGCATACATGGCCAGTGACAGCCCCGACGTGTCGCGCGTGCGGATCGTCTTTATCGCCTGCGGAATGAAGGCAAACGTCGTGAGAAAAGCCGCGATATAACCGAGATTGTCCATGATGCACCGGCAAGGGAAACCAACGCCGCGCATATGAGACCCGCCGCTGGCCTTTGGCAAGCTGGTCTATTCTTGAAAGAGATCGGCGTGAGACCCTGTCCGGGCGAGGAGCAGTTCATCGCCCGCTATCCGATAAATAAGGAGCCAGTCGGGCTCAATGTGAGCATCCCTGAATCCGCTCCAGTTTTCCTTTGAGCGGATGGTCGCGATAGGCTGAAGGCAGAGGCTGCCGTTCGATCAGCAATGCGAGCAACCGTTTCAGCTTGCCGAGATCCTTGCCACGCTTTTCCGCTCGCTTCACGTCACGCTTGAATTGCGTCGAACGGACGGGCGACAGCATCTAAAGCCCCATATCGTCGAACAATTCCTTTGCGGACGTAAACTTCTTGCCTTTGCCTTTTTCAAGCTGCTCAATCGCCTTGGCTGTTGTTGCGTTCGGCACCTTCACATCGAAAGGCAATCGCTTCTCGTCGGCAACCCGTAGCAACAGCAGGCGAATGGCATCTGAAATCGACAGTCCCATCGCGTCGAGCGCAGCGGCGGCCTTCTTCTTGGTTCCGGAATCGATACGCGCGCGAACGACGCTGTCGGCAGCCATCTCGGCCTCCATGGATTTGTAGGCCCAACGTAGCTACAAACTCATGGAAATTCAAGCCCTCTCTTCCCACCCTCCCCCTGTGGGAGGGTCAAACGGCTGCAAGCCGTTTGGGGAGGGGTCGCTGATGTCGCCTTGTGGCATAAACCTCTCGAGGTTTAATCCGCCGCCCAGCCCTGCATCTTCGCCGCCTCGCCGCGCACCCGCTCCGGGCTCCCCAGCAACTGCCGGTCGAGACCGATCCGCTTGAACCAGTAGTGAAGCCCCACGAGATCGGTAAAGCCCATGCCGCCATGCACCTCCGTCGCGGTGCGGGCGACGAAGCGGCCCACCTCCGTCGTCAGCGATTTCGCATGTGCCGCCATCAGGCTCGACTCTTCCGGCACCTCGTCAAAGGCATGGCCCGCATACCAGATGAGCGAACGGCACGGCTCAAGCTCCGACGCCATCTCCGCGCACATATGCTTCACCGCCTGGAACGAGCCGATCACCCGGCCGAACTGCTTGCGCTCCGCTGCATAGGCCACCGCCTTGTCGATCATCGCCCAGCCCGCGCCCAGCGTGTCCGCCGCCAGCATCACGCGCCCCGCATCGATCATCCGCGTAAGCGTCGCGCCCGCATCGCCTGCCGTCAGCGCCTCCGCCTCCACCGCCTCAAACTGCAATTCCGTCAGCGAGCGCGTAAGGTCGATGCTGGTCAACGCAACCTTGGTCAGCCCCTTTGCGTCGCCCTTGACGAGATGAAGCCCGCCCGCCTTGTCCGCAACGATCAGAATGTCGGCGCCTGTCGCGTCCATCGCGAAGAGCGCGCTCCCGCTGAGCTTGCCGCCCGCCGCCGTCACGCCCGCGCCGTCGCGCGCGCCCGCCGCGCGCTCCGCCACCGCCACGCCCGCAATCGCCTCACCGCCGGCAAGCTTCGGTAGCCACGCTTCCTGCTGCGTCGCGCTTCCCGCGCCGGTAAGCGCGATGGGCGCCATTACCGCGGTCGCAACGAAAGGCACCGGCGCAATGTGCCGCCCGAGCATTTCCGCCACCAGCGCCGCGTCGAGCAGCTTCATGCCCATGCCACCGAAATCTTCCGGCACCATCATGCCGGGAACGCCAAGCTCGACAAGCGCCGTCCACACGTCGCGGGCATAATCCTCGCGCGTCTCCGCCGCCTTCCGCACCCGGTCGAGAGACGACACCTTCTCCAGTGTCCGCCCGACGCTTTCCTGAAGCAGCTTCTGGTCTTCCGACAATCCGAATTCCATGGGTCCGCTCCTTACGCTTTCACGAGCTTCGGTTCACGCGGCATGCCGAGGCCGCGTTCCGAAATGATGTTCTTCTGGATCTGCGCCGTGCCGCCGCCAATGATGAGGCCGAGATCGAACATGTAGCGATGCTGCCAGCTCCCCCGCGCGCGCAAATGCGGGCTGTCCTCGTAAAGCACGCCAAGCTCGCCCAGCGCGTCGATGGCGAGCGCCGCAAGCTGGTGGTTGATCTCGCAGCCCTGCAATTTGACGATCAGCCGCGCGATGCCGGGGTCTTCCTTCTTCGCGGAAGCCGTCAGCAGCCGCAGCCCGTGAAACTGCATGGCGAGCACACGGCTCTGCAGATGCACCAGCCGGTCGCGGTAAAGCGGATTGTCGATCAGCCGCTCCCCGCCCACCGTCTCCTCATGCATGAGGTCGATGATGTCCTTCAGCCGCGTACCCGCCTGGTTCGGATCGCCCAGCATCCCGCGTTCATGCTTCAGCGTGGCGTTGGCGACGAACCAACCCTGGCCGCGCCCCGCCACGATGTCCTTCTGCGGTACGCGCACATCGGTGAAGAACACCTCGTTGAATTCCGCGTGCCCCGTCATCGTCTTCAGCGGCCGCACCTCGATGCCGGGCGTCGTCATCGGAAAGATCAGATAGGAAATGCCTTCATGCTTCGGCTTGTCCGGCTCCGTCCGCACAAGGCAGAAAATCATGTCCGACGCATGCGCCGTCGAGGTCCATATCTTCTGCCCGTTGATAATGAAATCGTCGCCGTCTTCCGTCGCCTTCGTTTGCAGCGAGGCAAGGTCCGAGCCCGATCCAGGCTCCGAATAGCCCTGGCACCAGATCACTTCGCCCCGGAGCGTCGGCGCGATCCATTTCTTCTTCTGCTCTTCCGTACCGAGTTCCAGCAGCGTCGGCACCAGCATCGAAATGCCCTGGCTCGCCAGCCCCATCGGCAGCTTCGCCCGCGTGAACTCCTCCGCGATGATCCGCGACTTCAGGATATCCGGCTCCGCGCCATAGCCGCCATATTCCTTCGGCACCGTCCGCGCCGCATAGCCATGTTCGAGCAGCAGCCGCTGCCAGGCGAGCGATTCTTCGGACGGCCGCGATACGCCGAAGCGTTTCGGCGCCTGGTCCTTGTGCGTCTCGGTAAACTTGCGCACTTCCGCGCGAAAGGCCTCGTATTCGGGCCCATAGGCGAGATCCATCTGGCGTCTCCCGGTATCGGCGCGGGCTCGTGGGCCCTCGCTCATTATGTTTGCTGCCGGGAGTTTAGCCCACGCGGTGCCCGCGTAAAGCACCGCCCGCGTGCCAAGGCGCCCGCTGCGTCAACGAAGGAAGCTTGCTATGAGAAAAAGATGTCAGGCGGCCGAACCGCGCGAGGCGTCGTCCGCCGTCCTGTCGGCCGTCTCCGCGGAAGCCTCGATCTGCGCGATGCCCCGTCCCGCCGGCGAATTGCGCAGAAACACTTCGAACTCCGCCGCCGGCATCGGCCGCCCGGCGAAATAGCCCTGCACCTCGTCACAGCCAAGATCGCGCAGCATGTCGTACTGGTCGGCGCTTTCCACGCCCTCCGCCACCACCATCACGCCAAGCGCATGCGCAAGGTCGATGATGACCTTCGGGATCACATGCCCGTCCCGCCCGTCGGCAATATCGCTGACGAAGGTGCGGTCGATCTTCAGCCGCTTCACGGGGAAGCGTTTCAGATAGGCGAGCGATGAATAACCCGTCCCGAAATCGTCGATGCCGATGCCGAGGCCGAGGCCGCGCAGCCGCCGAAGCGTGCCGATCACCACGTCCACATCCTGCATCACCATGCTCTCGGTGACTTCGAGTTCGAGATATTGCGGCGACAGGCCCCTTCGGATCAGCGTGCTCGCGATCGTGTCGGTGAGGTCGGTCCGCTTCAGGTCCACCGCCGATACGTTCACCGCAACGCCGATCTTCGGCAACCCGAGCTCCTGCCATTCGCGGTTCTGGCGGCAGGCCTCGTCCAGCACCCATTTCGTCAGCGGCACGATAAGCCCCGTCCGCTCGGCCACGGGAATGAACTGCGCCGGCGAGATGAAGCCGCGCTCCTCGTGCCGCCAGCGGATCAGCGCCTCCGCGCCGGTCACGCGGCCGGTCGCCATGTCGATCTTCGGCTGGTAGAAAAGTTTCAGTTCATTCCGCGCCATCGCCACGCGCAGGTCGCGTTCAATCGTGTTGCGTTCGATCGCGCGCAAATGCAGTTCGTGGCGGTATAGCACGCAGGCGCCCGAGCCTTCATGCTTCGCGCGCGACAGCGCAAGGTCGGCATTCTTCACCAGCACATCGGCGTCGCGCCCGTCCTGCGGATAGAGCGTAAGGCCCACACAGGCGCCCTGCGTCAGCTCCTGTGTGCCCAGCCGGAACGGTGCGCTCACCGCCCGCACCAGCCGGCTCGCCAGCTGCAGCACATCATCCGCATTCTTGATATCCGTCACGATGACGCCGAATTCGTCGCCGCCGATGCGCGCCACCACGTCTTCGCCGCGCCGGCATCCCTTGAGAATATCCGCCGTGCGCCGCAGCACCTGGTCGCCCGCGTCATGGCCCAGCGTATCGTTGATGTCCTTGAAATTGTCGAGATTGAGGATCATCACGCCGACGACGCCTCCATGCCGCTCCGCCCGCGAGATTTCATCGCCGAGGCGCGACTTGAAGAAGCTGCGGTTGCCGAGTTCGGTCAGCCCGTCCGTCGCCGCAAGCCGCTCCAGCCGGTCTTCCCCGTCCCGCTTCGCCTGGAACGAATCCGACAGCGCCCGCGCCACGATCCCGATTTCGTCATCGGGTCCGGCGACATCCGCTTCCGCGCCGCCGCCCGCTTCCGCATAGCGCCGCAGCGCCTCGATCGGCGCCACCACCACGCGGTGGATCAGCATCGAAACCGTCAGCACCGCGAGGATCACCGAAATGGTGAGCCACATCATCCTGGTCCAGGCCTGCGCCGAAATCCGCTCCGCCAGCAGGTCCGCATCGACACGCACCACCGCCAGCGCGCTCTTGCCGAGCCGCGGCAGCTCGATGCCGATGATGAAGTCGCCTCCATGTTTTCCATATCCGGGGAGATATCGGAGCGTCCCCGCCGGAACGGCGCGGCCGATAGCCGCTTCCTTCACCGCCGCGCCGCGCAGCCCCTGGCCGAGCCATCCCGAATGCGACGACACCGCCACGCGCCCGTCTTCGCCCGCCACCGCCGCATCGCGGATCGTGACCGCGCCGGTAATGGCCGACAGCACCGGCTCCATCTCCTCGAGGCTGCCCGCCCGCCGCGCCGCCAGCGTCAGCACATCCACCGCGCCCACCGCGCGCATTTCCATCTGCGCGCGCAGCGCCTCATTGAAGTCGTAGACCGTGAGAGCCCCGCTCACCGCGATGAGCACGCCGCCGACAAGCGTCAGCAGGCTCACCACCTTGGCGCGCACCGAAACGAAATGGCTCTTGAAGCGCAATTGGAGCGCGGTTGCACAGGCGCGCGCCCATGCGCGCGGATCGCGCCGCATCGGCACGTTCTCCACGGGGCTGGTCAAGCCATCGGGCTTGTTCTCGCCTTCGCTGCTGATAGCCACTTGCACCTTCCGTCTCGCCCGCCAGGCGGCCGGTTCTCTCGGAAACTCAAGCTTTTATATTGGGAGGGAAGCTAAGATTGCGTTACGCGCACACACCCGGACCAGGCGCTTTGTCCCGAAACGGAACAATCGTAACCGGGCTGGCAGGCGCCGCCGGCCGCTCGGCGAGCTTCACGCCCTTGAGCCAGAGCCTCAGCGCCTCGAAATGGATGCCGCCGACTACTTTCAGCGTCATCAGCGGATGCCGGAGGAAGGTGAGCGCGAGCTCCCCGTCGCTGAAGGCCCGCGCCTCGCCCGCGAAGGAAGCGGTGAGCAGCGCCCCCTCCCCGTCGCTTTCGCGAATGGTCATCGTCACCCGCGCGCCCGGCCGCCGCACCTTGAAGTGATAACGCCCGCTCACCGGAATGAAAGGCGACACGTAGAATGCCTTCTCGCATTCCTGCGCAACCGTTTTCGCCGCGCCGTCTTCCACCGGAATGAGATAGCTGTGCCGGTCTCCGAACGTGTTGTTCACCTCGTAAAGCATGGCGGCAAGCCCGCCATCCTCGCGGTGGCAGAAATAAATCGTCAGCGGATTGAACACATAGCCGAGCACACGCGGAAAAGTGAGTGCGACGATCCGCGCACCGCCATCCTCGATCCCCGCCCGCGCCAGTTGCGCCTCGATCCAGGGCCGAAGCCTGCCGCCATCGCCGTGATCCGCGTCATGAAAGCCGAACAGCGAAAACCCGTTATAGGAAAAAAGCCGCGAGCTGCGGTCAAGTGCCGGCAGCTCGTCGAGATCGAGCGCCATGTAGAAAACGCTGTAGGAAAGCGCATGCACGCGCGGCCTCAGCCGGCGGTGAAAAACCCGCCCCGGATAGATCCGTGAACGGAATGCCGTCTTCATGCAACCTCTTTCAGAACCGGCGCAAGGCTGATCCGCCCTGACGGGTTCGCCACCCTCCAGGGCCGCGTCACGCCGCCCAGTTCTTCCGCCACCGCCAGCCCCGCCTGCAGCCCGTCCTCGTGAAATCCCGAACCGAAATAGGCGCCGCAAAACCATGTCCGCCGCCGCCCCTGCATCTGCCAGAGCCGCCGCTGCGCCGCAAAGGCGCCCGAGTCGAACACCGGATGATCGTAGTCGATCCGCGTCACCACGCTCTCCGGCGCCGGTTCATGCGAAGGATTGAGCGTCACGAAAAGCTGCCGCTCCGTTGGCAGCTTCTGCAGCCGGTTCATCCAGTAGCTGACGCAGACGGGCGTTCCCGCCCCGCCGCCCATATAGTTCCAGCTCGACCACACGCGGCGATTATCCGGCATGAAGCTCGTGTCGGAGTGGAGCCACGCCACATTGCGCTGATAGGGCATCGCGCCCAGCAATTCCCGCTCGTGCCCGTCCGCGTCGGTCAGCATGGCAAGCGCCTCGTCGCTATGCGATCCGATGACCACATGATCGTAGCGTTCCACGCCGTCCCTGTCGTCGACGACAAGTACGCCCCCCGCGTCGCGCGTTACCGCGCTGACGCCGGTCCCGAGCCGGATGCGGCCCTCAAGCGCGCCTGCAAGCTTCGTCACATATTCGCGCGAACCGCCCTTCACCGTCCGCCAGGCCGGCCGTCCCTTGAGCCGCATCAATCCGTGATTGTCGAAAAACCTGAGAAAGGCGAGCGCCGGAAACTGTTCCACCCGCTCGACCGGCAGCGACCAGATCGCCGCGCACATGGGCAGCAGGTGGTCGTCGCGCAGCGATGCGGAATATCCCTGCTCCCGCAGGAACTGGCCAAGCGGCTTCTCGTCGAGCCCCGTCATGGAAATGAGATCGGGCGCCGCGCGGTAAAGCTTCACGATGTCGCCGATCATCCGCCACATACGCGGGCTGACGAGGTTCAGCCGGTCGGCGAAAATCCCGTTAAGCCCCGAGCCCGAATATTCGAAACGCCGCGCGCCGCCTGTTTCCAGCGACGCCGCGAACGACATATTGCTCGCCTGCGTCTCGACATCGAGATGCGCGAACATCGCCGTCAGGTTCGGATAGTTGAGCTCATTATAGACGATGAAGCCGGTATCGACCGGCACCGGCCCCTCCGCGCATTCCGCCGCCACCGTGTTCGAATGCCCGCCCAGCCGGGCGTTCTTTTCGTAAACGGTGACGTCGTGCCGCGAGGACAGCAGCCATGCGGCCGAAAGGCCCGAAATGCCGGTGCCGATAACGGCGATGCGAAGCCGTTTGGCTCCGCCATGATGGGCGCCAGGGCCGGAAGGTCCGGCGGCGTCGGTGTCGAACGGGGCCATGAAGGTCCTCTGGAAAACGCGGAAGTTACCCGTGCCTACGCCGCCCGCGCCCCGGCGGATCACATCGCCCGCTTTTCCGGGCCGCTTTCGCATTTTCTCCGCTTTTCCCCTAGACTCGAGAAACCGCCGGTCACCGCGTGTGATCCGCCGTGGGACAGGCGGCGTATCTGCCACATGCGAACGAAACACGCAGTGCAGATCGGACCGGCTCGCGCCGGCCGCCAAATGTGGCGGCCGAACCTGAGGAAGCTAGGCCTGATGGATGAAGGAAAGGCGCCCGCAGAGGTGTCGCCGGGAGGTGCCGAAGAGATGGCCGGGCTCATCGCCGCCATCGCCCTTCATGGCGACCGCACCGCCTTTGCGCGGCTTTTCGGTCATTACGCGCCGCGCGTGAAATCCTATCTGCGGCGCCTCCGCGTCGACGAGCGGCTCGCCGAGGATCTCGCCCAGGAAGTCATGTTGACGGTCTGGCGCAAGGCTTCGCAGTTCGACGGAACCAAAGCCTCCGCCGGCACCTGGATATTCACCATCGCGCGCAACCGTTTCATCGACACGGTGCGCCGCGAGCGCCGCCCGGATTTCGATCCGTCGGATCCGATGCTGCAGCCGGAAGAAGCCCGCCCCGCCGACGAGGAAATGGCGGGCGCCGAGATCGGCCTTCGGGTCCGCGCCGCACTCGTCACCCTGCCGCCAGATCAGGCGGAAGTCGTGGAGCTGTCCTTCCTCGAAGGTCTGCCCCATTCGGCCATCGCCGAGCGGCTCGATATTCCGCTCGGCACCGTGAAGTCGAGATTGAGATTGGCGTTTGCGCGTTTGCGTCCGGCGCTGGAGGATCTGAAATGAGCGCCCATTTTCTACATCATCCTGTCCGGCACCCGCTCGGCGAGGAATGGCTGATGGCCTATGCCGCCGGCGCCTTGAGCGAAGGCCAGTCGCTGCTTGTCGCCTCGCATCTGAGCTATCTCGATGATACCGCGTCGCGTCTCGCCGTCGCCGAGGCCGCGGGCGGCGCGCTGCTCGAGGCCGTCGACCCCGCGCGCATGGCGCCGGAAGCCCTGGCGAACACGCTTGCCCGCCTCGATGAAACCCGGCAGGAAACGAAGGCCGCACCGCGCGCCAAGGATCAGACGAACGACGTCCTTCCGCCGCCGCTCCGCGCCTGGCTCGGCCGCGGCGTCGATGAGTTGAACTGGAGCCTTCTCGGCCCCGGCATGAAAAAGGTGAAGCTCTGGCGCGGCGGTCCGAACGATCAGCGCCTCTGGATGCTCCGTGCCCGTCCCGGCATCGAAATCCCGATGCATGGCCATAGCGGCACCGAACTCGTCCTCGTCCTGAAGGGCAGCCTCGAAGACGAGCACGGCATCTTCCGCGCCGGCGATGTGGAGGAAAGCAATGACGATCGCATCCACAGCCTGCGCACCGGCCCGGAAGAGGAATGCATCTGCCTCGCCGTCACCGAAGGCCCCACCCGCTTCCAGGGCTGGCTGGCCCGCGCCCTCCAGCCCCTCATCGGCCTGTAGAGTAAAAGCCCTGCGCCTCTACCCACCCTCCCCTTGGGGGAGGGTCGACAAAATTCGAGCGCAGCGAAGAATTTTTCGGGGGTGAGGGGCATCTTGCGTACGCAAGCGAAAAGGCCCGGTGGACCTTTTCGAGCACCGAACGCCCGGAGCGTCAGCGAAGGGCAGGTCGCGGCCTCGCCACAAAAACCACCTCCCTCCGTACCCGCATCTTCCTCCCAAACCCCGCCCCAAACGGCTTGCAGCCGTTTGACCCTCCCCCAAGGGGAGGGTGGCAGTGCTAGGCTAAGCTCATGGCGGATCTCCAGGCACGTCACTTGAGGCGCAGCATGACCGACGCGGAAAGGCGACTCTGGAGCCGCCTGCGTGGAAATGCGCTCGGCTTCCATTTCAGACGCTAGCACCGTATCGGCACCTACATAGTCGATTTCATCTGCCTCGACCGAAAACTGATCGTCGAGGTCGACGGCGGCCAACATAATTTCAAGGCAGGCATCGAGGCCGATACGCGCCGAACGAAATGGCTGAATGACGAGGGCTACGAAGTCTTGCGCTTCTGGAACAATGATGTCCTCGCCCGAACAAACGAGATCGTCGAAACCATCTGGCACGAATTGAGAAAGCCGGGCTGACCCAAAGCCTCCCCTTCCTTCCCACCCTCCCCTTGGGGGAGGGTCGACAAAATTCGAGCAACGCGAAGAATTTTTCGGGGCGGGGTCGCGGCGCAAACCGCAACGAGCCACCCCTCATGTGGCAAGTCGCGGCGCCCGCCGAAGCGAACGCCGCCATCGCCTCAGAACCGCGCCGTCACCACCAGCCGCACATTACGTCCCGGCTGCAGCACGTCGTTCTTCTTGAACGACACATGGTTGCGGATGTCCTCATCCAGCAGGTTCTCGCCCACCAGCGCGAATTCCAGCGCCGCGTTTCCGCCCATGACGGACGGCACGAGATAGCGGATTTCGCCCTTGAGGTTCGTATAGCTTCCCGTCTCCGTCTCATTCGCCGAAATCCGGTCCTGCTCGAACGCATGCAGGAAACCGAACTCGCCGGCGACGGTCTCATCCGCATAGAAGACGCCAGCGCCCGCGCGCATCGGCGGAATGCGCGGCACGTCGCCGCCCGCGTCAAGCTCCGCGCGTACCATGTCGAACTGGCCGCTGAGCCCGGCCCTCGCCGTGCCCCACCGTGCAAGCGTCACGCGGCCCGCCGCTTCCAGTCCGCGGAAGGTCGCGTCCTCCTGCGTGAACAGCACCTGGTCGAGTTCCGTGCCCACACCGCAGGAAGCGAAGTCATCGTCGCAGGTGATGCCGGTCAGCCGCTTGTATATGAAGTCGCTGAACTTCGTGTGAAACACCGCCGCCTCGAACGAATAATCATCGCCCACGCGCTTGGCCGTCAGCTCGAAGGTCTGCGCGGTCTCCTTGTCGAGTGTCGGATCGCCGATCTCGAAAGTCTCCGTCGCTTCATGAGGCCCCTTGGAATAAAGCTCCAGCGCATCCGGCGCCCGCTCCACGCGCTGCGCATTGAGGCCGAACACCCAGCCATTGCCCGCATTCGCCACCAGCCCCGCCGCGAAGCTGAGCGGCGTGAAGCTCCGCTCGCTGTCGAATTCGAGCGCCGTCACCGTGTCAAGCGCCGTGCCCGTCACATTCACATGTTCGGCGCGGCCCGATGCCTGCAGCTTGAACCATTCGCCCGCAAGCGGCATCTCCTCGAAGATGAAACCGGCAATGGCGTCCGTATCCGAAGGCGCGATCAGCTCGCCGCCTTCGCCCGCCGCTTCAAGCTGGCGCCCGCGCGCATGAATGCCGATGGCCCCGGTGAACGGCCCAACCGCGCGATGCGACAGCTCGCCGCGCGCTTCCCATTCCTCATTGTCGAAGCGTGAGCCCGTCGCGCCTGCGCTGTCGATCTCGCCATGCGTATAATCGCTGTAGCCGCCGGTCAGCGCGAGCTTGCTGAACGGCCCGCCATTGAAATCGAGTTCGCTCGCGACCTGCAGCTTCGCCTGCCACATGTCGATATGGATCGGGTCGAGCGGGTCGCCCGCCGGTATACCGTAATTGCTGTCGTAATAGCTGACGGCCGCGCCCGCATATCCGCTGAACGCGTCCGCGTCGAGAAGAACGGAGGCGCCGCCCGCGATGCCGGAGGTTTCCGTCCATGTATTCGTCTGCCGGTCGAACGCGCCGGGAATGCGGTAATCGTCCGTCTTGCGCGCAAAGCTGTCGAGATGGAACACGACATTTCCCTCGCCCGCATTCATCTCGCCGTAAATGCGCCGTCCGTCATTCACCGTGTCGTAGGAAACCGACGCCTCGCCCTCGAAGCCATCCTTCGGCAGCTCGGTCGGAATGCGGTTGTTGATGATGTTGACGACGCCGCCGATCGCCTCGCTGCCATAGCGCAGCGTTGCCGGCCCGCGCACCACTTCCACGCGCTCCGCCGAAAGCGGATCGATCGGCACGCCGTGATCCTCGCTCACCGCCGACACATCGCCCGCGCCGAGGCCGTTTTCCTGCACGCGCACCCGCGTATTGTCGAGGCCGCGAATGATCGGCCGGCTGGCGCCCGCCGCAAACGAGCTTTCGGTAATGCCGGGCTTGTCCTTCAGCAGCGCGCCGATGGTCGCGGCGGGCGAGGACAGCACCTCGTCCCGCGAAACCACCGTCACCGGCGTAGCGAGTTCATCGAGCGGCGTGGCCAGCGGCGATGCCGTCACGAAAACCGGGGCGAGTTCCACGGCCTCTTCTTCGGCCGCCGCCTGCGCCGCCTCTTCCTGGGCCGCCTCTTCTTGCGCTATGGCGGGCAGCGCGCACAGCGCGGCCATCGAAACGCCCCCCATCAATGTGCCGATGAAAAGCCCGCGCCGCGTCTGCGCCGCCATACCGAAAACCCGCGATCCCATGAACCCGCCCCTATTAAATGTTACGTTATAACATACCTCTCAATAGCCGCATCTTCCCCGCCGATCAAGCCCGCACCGCCAAATTCGTCTAGGCTTGCCCTCGGGGGGCAGGACCGGAAACCGCTAACCCGTGAAAGGCGCGTCATGGCAAAGTCGAAGCCCAAATCGAGGGAATCCATATCCGGCAAGCGTTACCGCGAGGAGCTTTACGAGCTGCAGGTCGAGCTGGTGAAGCTCCAGCGCGAGATCATCGCCAACGGCCTCAAGGTGCTGGTCCTCTTTGAAGGCCGCGACGGCGCCGGCAAGGATGGCGTCATCAAGCGCATCACAGCCCATCTGAGCCCGCGCGAAACCCGCATCGTCGCGCTGGGCAAGCCGTCGGACCGGCAACAGACCGAATGGTACTTCCAGCGTTACACCGAGCATCTCCCCGCCGCGCAGGAACTCGTGCTCTTCAACCGGAGCTGGTACAACCGCGCCGGCGTCGAGCGCGTGATGGGGTTCTGCACGGATGACGAGTATGAACGCTTCATGCATTCGGTGCCGATGTATGAAGACATGCTGATCGGATCGGGCATCGTGCTGGTGAAATATTATCTCGACATCTCGAAGCCCGAGCAGAAGGCGCGCCTCGCCGCCCGCGCCCGCGATCCGCTGAAACAGTGGAAGGTTTCGCCGATCGACCATGTGGCGCTGAAGCATTGGCGCGATTACAGCCGTGCCCGCGACGAAATGCTCGCCCGCACCCACAGCCTCCGCGCGCCCTGGAACATCGTTTGCGCCGGCGACAAGAAGATCGCCCGCCTCAATGTCATCCGCGATCTCCTGACGCGCATCGACTACCCCGGCAAGCGCGTGGAGATCGTCGCGCCGGACCGCGCCATCGTCACGCCCTTCGAACCCAGCCTGCTGAAATCGGGCGTCATCGCGCCATGAAGGACAAATGAATTACCGCCACGCCTACCACGCCGGCAATTTCGCCGATGTGATGAAGCACGCCGTCTTCGCCCTCGTGCTCGACTACATGAAGCGGAAGGACAAACCCTTCTTCGTCCTCGACACCCATGCCGGCACCGGCGAAACCGACCTCTCCGGCATCGAGGCGCAGAAGACCGGCGAGTTCCGCGAAGGCATCGCCCGCGTCCTCGCCGCGCCCGCGCCTCATCCCGCCCTCGCGCCCTACCTCGCCGCGCTCCCCGCACCGCTCGACATCTATCCCGGCTCCCCCGCCCTTGCCGCAAAACTGGCACGCCCCGAAGACCGCCTCGCCTTTTGCGAGCTCCACCCGGATGACGCCGCCGCCCTCGCCGCGCGCTTCCGCCGCGACGCCCGCGTGAAGACCCACGCCATCGACGGCTACACCGCCCTCAAGGCGATGCTCCCGCCGAAGGAGCGCCGCGGCATCGTGCTGATCGACCCGCCCTTCGAGCAGCGCAACGAATATGACCGCCTCGTCGATGCGCTGAACGAAGCCGTCGCCCGCTTCGCCACCGGCACTTTCATGATCTGGTATCCCGTGAAGGACCCCTCGGTCTCCGGCGCCTTCCTCGAACGCCTCGCCGCTGAGGGCCCGGCGAAAACCCTCGCCCTCGAGCTCCACATCATGGCCGCCGACCCCACCCGCATGACCGGCTGCGGCCTCATCATCGTCAACCCGCCCTTCGCCCTCACCGAGTTGGGCCCGGACGGCAAGAGCACCGCCCGCTCCCTGATGGACTGGCTCGCCCAAACCCTGGCCCAGGCCCCCGGCGCCCGCGCCCGCGAGGAATGGCTGCGCGACTGAGCCCCGTTCACCCGCGAACACCCTCCCCGAAACTTTTGACCACAAGCCCACTGACCCGAACGCCCGAACGAGTCTATAAAGACGCCGACGCCACTCCTGACAAACAGTCAGATAACAACAGGGACCAGGCGCTTGGACCGGGAGACACCCCCAACGGACGACCGGCTGACCGAAGACGAGATCGCGCGCCGCGCCGCCGACGCCGAAGCCGCCTACGAGGCCGAGATCGAGCGGAACCTCCCCCGCAACTACGTCGCGAACCTCGCCCACGGCCTGCTCGGCCAGACCGGCTTCCGCCTCGTCAACGCGCCGACCTTCGTCCCCGCCTATATCTTCCTGCTGTCCGGCTCCGAATTCGCCGTCGGCCTCGCGCTCGCCGCGCAATGGATCGGCGCCTCCGCCTCCTCGATCTTCGGCGCCACGCTGATCGAACACCGGAAGCGCGTCCTGCCGATGGGCCTCCTGATCGGCTGGGGCATGCGCGCTGGCGTTCTCGGCCTCGCACTCGGCGGCTTTTTCCTGCCGCCCAACCTCGCGCTGATAACGGCCATCTTCTTCCTCTGCCTCTTCGGCCTCTTCAACGGCATGCAGGCGGTGATCTTCAACACGCTGATGGCGAAGGTGATCCCGCTGCGGCTGCGCGGCCGCCTCACCGGTTTCCGCAATTTCACGGCGGGCCTCACGGCGGCGGGCGTCTCCTATCTCGGCGGCAAATATCTCGTCGAGGGCGACGCCTTCGGCAACGGCTATTCGACGACCTTCCTCGTCGCCTTCATCCTGACGTCGATCGGCCTCTCGCTGCTGATGCTGGTCCGCGAGCCCGAACCGCCCACCATCCGCGCCCGCGCCACGCTCGGCGGCCGCCTCCGCGAAATCCCGGCCATGCTCCGCGCCGACAAGGCGCTGACGCGCTTCTACCTCGCCGCCGGCCTCGCCGCGCTCGGCACCATGGCGGTCCCCTTCTACATTCTCTATTCGGGCGAGCGCATCGGCCTTTCCGGCACCAATCTCGCGGTGCTCTCCACCGCCTTCCTGCTTGCGCAGACGGGCGCCAACCTCGCCTGGGGCACGCTCGCCGACCGCTTCGGCAACCGCATCGTCTTCATGTCGTCGGTCGGCCTCTGGGCGGCATCGACGCTCGCCCTCCTCTTCACGCATGACCTTCTCGGCCTCGCCCTCGTCTTCGCGGGCCTCGGCGCGGGGCAAGGCGGCTTCCAGAACAGCAATCAGAACATCATCGTCGAGTTCGGCGCCCGCGACGACCTGCCCATGCGCATCGCCGTCCTCAACACGGCCACCTCGCTCATGCAGGCGGCCGGCCCGCTGCTGGGCGGCCTCATCGCCCACAACCTCTCCTTCCCCGCCCTCTTCGCCGCCTCCATCGCGGTGCTGACCGGCGCCGTCATCCTGATGTTCTTCGTCGACGAACCCCGCAAGCGCCGCAAGCTGCTCTAGAAAAACATCGTCATTGCGAGCCGAAGGCGAAGCAATCCAGAAGCCGCAAAGCGGCGTCAGGAAAAACTGCTGCGACCCTCCGCCCCCAACCAAAAAACAAATGTCATCCCGGCGAAAGCCGGGACCCATTGGTTCCCTCAGCAAGCGCGACTACGCCCCGCCCTCTCTCCCAACACCGTCATTGCCGGGCTTGACCCGGCAATCCAGAAGCCGCGGAGCGGCGTCAGGAAAAAACCCTCACGCCCGCGCCTTCACCTCCCGCGCCACCAGATAAAACAAGATCCCGAACGCCCCGGCAGCGAGCGTCAGCACCACGAACGGCCAGGGCGTCACGCCACTCACCTTCGCATCCCGCACCATCCAGACAATCGCCAGCACACAGACGATCGCAAGATCGGTGAGCACCTGCATCCCCGCATAATTCTCGAAATGCTGCGCAAAAATCCCGAAATACCCCGCCTCCATCAACGCCATGAAACTCAGCGCCCCGAAGGCAAGAATGACGGCAAGAAGAACGAGAAGTCGGGCGGACATGAACAGGCTCCCAAAGATTGTCGATCCATGGGAGCCATCCTTCCCCCACCTGCGTCGGCACGGCAATTACGTGAGAGGTAAGGAAAGAAAGACAGCGGTTTCACGGAAAGGCCCCCGCCTCCCCCTCAGTGTCATCCCGGCGAAAGCCGGGACCCACTCGCAGCGCCTCTTGCTGCAGCACTCAAGACAGCGGGCCCCTCCCCCCCAAACGCGTCATGCCCGGGCTCGAGCCGGGCATCCCGTAGCCGCCACAGGCGGCGTCCCGCTGCATAAGAATTCTTCGAGAGTCCCCCAAAACAAAAAACCCGGCATCTTGCGAGACCGGCTTTTCCGTACCCGGACAAACCAGCCCCTCAGGCCTTCAAGCAAAGCACCACAAAGTCCGACAGAGTTCCCCACAACATTTTCAGATGCTCAGGGGACACGCTGAAATTCGGTGAGTGGACATAGCGATTGAGAGTGTCCACTGACACAAGAGCTTCGCCTTGCTGCAGCTTTGTGATGGCTCCAAGATATTTTCTGTCTATCTTTCCTTTCGCGGCCATGTCATCGGCAACCTTGGCCACCTTTCGGGAGAGCTTGTCACTGTCATAGACAGAGGCCAACTTGGCTTGCTTTATGTAGTTATCGGTAGACAATTCAAGCAGAACACGCAGCAAGACTGAGATCGCATTCGGATGCTCCGAGAGGTCCAGCCGAAATTGCAATTCCTCCCAGATTTGGTGATGACGTTGGAGGCGCGCAACCCACACCACCCCGTAGTCGATCTGCGGAATGAGGTGGGGCCACGCCGCAGGTTTAGGCGGACTTGGCTTGGGCGGATTGGGCGCAGGCGTCGAAGACGGTGGCAACGGGCGAGGGCCGGGTGCAGGCTTATCCGCGACAGTCGGAAGGACGCCTTCGCGGTCCAGCTTGTCGATGTAATCCGATTTAGATTCCGTATCCCAAATGTCGTCCAAAGTGATGACTCGATTGGAAAGGTCGGCTGCCACACGACTCAACGCCTCAAGCGCAGCTTGTTCATCTCGAACGAATTCAAGCTTCCCCCTACGAACAGAAATTCCCAAGCGATTCCGCAGAGATTCCGACGACAGAAGGCGGTTCATGTTGGATCGGGGAATCTTTCGGGCGGGTAGCATCCCCGATGCCGAGAGCTTCTTTTCAATCTCATCAGCGACATTCAATCCGCTACTTTTCCCTGTCCGAATGACGAAATTATTCTTCATCCGATCATTCCAGGTACTCTGGCCGATACCGCCCTGAACCCCGGTGTGACGGCGGAAGAGAATATCGTCCACACGGTCGCGATCACTCTCGACACGACATTCAATAGTCTCGGGGAAGTCTCCCACCCACTGCTTTCGTAAATCTCCGAAAAATTGCTGCAGATCAACCGTAGGCGCACGCCGCGGCTTTGCCAGCAACTTCAGGCATGTAGTACGGCGATTGCCGTCCGCGACAACGAATTTGTCCCCCTCAGGAAAGACAAGGGGAGGCTCAAAAACCTCACCTTTTGCCACAAGATCTTTGGCAAGGCTGCGCATATGCAGCTCTTGTGAGGCAAAGAGCTGAGCGATCGCAGCGGTTTCGTTTTCCAGTTCTCCGTGCCGGTCATTGGCCGGATTCACTATGAGCGAATCTAGAGACAATTCTTTGTAAGGCATGGGCTCCCCCCCACATCAAGCTATATTGTCTGGCGGAAGATGTATATCCGGCCACTTCCACCTTCTTTCCCCCCCAAACGAAAAAAGCCGGTCCCTCTCAGGACCGGCTTTTCCGTACCCGGACCAACCCGGGAATATCGTCAGCGTATAACGCCAGCCATCAAGCCGCGTTATACCCCAGCACCGCCTTCACCTCGAGGAACTCCTCGAAGCCGAACTCGCCCCATTCGCGGCCATTGCCCGACTGCTTGTAGCCGCCGAACGGTGCGTTGAGGTCCGGTCCGGCGAGGTTCAGATGCACGTTGCCGGTGCGGAGCTGCGCCGCCACCTTCTTCGCATGTGCCGGTTCGCCCTGCACATAGCCCGAAAGCCCGTAGACCGTGTCGTTCGCGATCTGGATCGCCTCTTCCTCGTTCTTGTAGGGGAGGATCGCCAGCACCGGCCCGAAGATTTCCTCGCGCGCGATGGTCATGTCGTTGGTGACATTGGCGAACACGGTCGGGCGCACATAATAGCCCTTGTTGACGCCTTCCGGGCGGCCCGGGCCGCCGGCGACGAGCGTCGCGCCTTCCTCGATGCCCTTCTGGATGAGCGCCTGGATCTTGTTGAACTGCACTTCCGAAACGACGGGGCCGATGGTCGTGCCTTCCGCGTTCGGATCGCCCGCCTTCACGCTTTCGGCGGCGGCCTTCGCGATCTTGATGACCTCGTCCTGCTTCGATGCGGGCACCAGCATGCGCGACGGCGCGTTGCAGCTCTGGCCCGAGTTCGACATCATGCCGAAGACCGAGCCCGTCACCGCCTTGTTGAGGTCGGCATCTTCCAGAACGATATTGGCCGACTTGCCGCCAAGTTCGAGCGCGACGCGCTTCACCGTGTCCGCCGCCGCCTTGGAGACGAGAATGCCCGCCCGCGTCGAGCCGGTGAACGACACCATGTCGACATCCGGGTGCGACGAGAGCGGCGAGCCGACGCCCGGACCGTCGCCGTTCACGAGGTTGAACACGCCCGCCGGCACGCCCGCTTCATGCAGCACTTCGGCGAAGATATAGGCATTGATCGGCGCCACTTCCGAAGGCTTCAGCACCATGGTGCAGCCAACGGCGAGAGCCGGCGCCACCTTGCAGGTGATCTGGTTGATCGGCCAGTTCCAGGGCGTGATGAAGGCGCACACACCGATCGGCTCGCGCACGATGCGGGTCGGGCCCTTGTCTTCCTCGAATTCGTACTTCTTCAGGATTTCGAGATTGGTGTTGAGATGCGCGATGCCCATGGCCGCCTGCGCATGCTGGGCAAGCTTCTGCGGCGCGCCCATTTCCTCGGTGATCGCGGCGGCGATGTCCGCATAGCGCTTCTGATAGACCGCCATGATCGACTGCAGCAGCTCGATGCGCTCCTGCTTCGTCGTCGTGGAGAATTTCGGGAAGGCGGCCTTCGCGGCGGCGACAGCCTTGTCCACGTCCTTGGACGTGCCCATGCTGATGAGCGCGAAGGGCTCTTCATTGGCCGGGTTGATGACCTCGAGCGTCTTCTTCTCGACGGGGTCCACCCACTGGCCGTTGATGTAGAATTTCAGATATTCTTTCATGATCGTCCTCCATGTGATTTGCCGTCCCTTGCCGGGCTCGCGACCGTTTGCACATCTGCCGGGTCGGCCTTTTCGCAGGCCGGCCCCGGTGGCGGCGCAGGTGCCGTAAGGGGATTCTTGTTGGGGAGAAACCTCGCATGGCCGGGCTTGCCCGGTCCAGCCGAAAACGTCCTCGTTTCCCGCCAAAACCGGGAGTAAATTCTAGGGTGCCATCCCACAAAAGCCCGGCCTCCGCCGCAATTCAGGCGCGAAACCGGGTAAGAAACAGGTGGACCGAAGCCAGGAGACCAGAGCCCCCATGTTTATCGACGGACGCAGCCTTCCCGAGGGAACAGTCGTTGAAACCGATCTCGCCATCATAGGCGCCGGCGCCGCCGGCATCTCGATCGCGCGCGAACTGGCCGGTTCCGGCATTTCCGTCGCCCTGCTCGAAAGCGGCGGCTTCGAGTTCGATGCCGAAACGCAGGATCTTTATGAAGGCGAGATGGGCGGCGTCGATTATCCGCTCACAAGCTCGCGGCTGCGCTATTTCGGCGGCACCACAAATCACTGGGGCGGCTGGTGCCGTCCGCTCGAGCCGCTGGATTTCGAGGAGCGCGACTGGGTGCCGAATTCCGGCTGGCCGATCAACCGCCAGACCCTCGATCCCTTTTACGACCGCGCCCGCGAGCTCTGTCAGATACCGACGGGCCATTTCGACAATGCCGCCGCCTGGTCCGAATATGGCGAGCCCCTGCCGCTGGCGGGCAAGGATGTCGAAACGCGCTTCTTCCTCTACAGCCCGCCCACCCGCTTCGGAAAGAAATACCGGCCGGATATAGAGCGCGCGAAAAACATCACCTGCTACCTGAACAGCAACGTGCTGGAAATCGTACCCTCGGAAAACGCGAAGACGGTGGAGAGCCTGAGCATGGGCACGCTCACCGGCATCCGCTTCACCGTAAAGCCGAAAATCTGCATCCTCGCCGCCGGCGGCATCGAGAATGCGCGCATCCTCCTCCTCTCGAACAGCGTCCAGAAGGAAGGCCTGGGCAACGGCAATGATGTCGTCGGCCGCTACTTCATGGAGCATCCGCACATCCCCTCGCCCGCCTCCTTCCTCATCACCGATCCCGAACTCGTCGCCCGCTTCTACCGCACCTATACGCGGACGGATGAAGGCGTCATTCGCGGCTGCCTCATGTTCACGGAAGATTATCTCCGCCGCAGCCGGCGCATGGGCACCGTCCTCACCTTCGGCATGGTGCAGCCCGTCACGGCGGAAACGGGCCGCGGCCCGGAGGAAAAAGACCCCGCCGCCTTCACCATGCCCTCCGTGTTGCAGCTCGCGCGCAGCACCACCTCCACGCCTGCCACGGGCGAGGAGCTGGGCTGGCGTCTCGGCGTCGGCTGCGCCGGCGAGCAGGAGCCGAACCCGGCAAGCCGCATCACGCTTTCCGAACAGAAGGACGCGCTCGGCCTCAACCGCACGAAGCTTTCATGGCGCCTGAAAAAAACGGATGCCGAAAGCCTGCGCGGCAATCTCCTCGCGCTCGCCCAGGCCTTTGGCGGCTGGGGCGAAGGCCGCGTCCGCGTCCTCTTCCCGGAGCGCGACGAATGGACGGAGGCCGAGGGCTGGGGCAATCATCACCTCGGCTCGACGCGCATGTCCACCGATCCGAAGAAAGGCGTCACCGACGCCAATTGCCGCGTCCACGGCCTCTCGAACCTCTATATCGCGGGTTCGTCGCTCTATCCGACAGGCGGCACCGTCAATCCGACACTCACCCTCGTCGCGCTGGCGCTCCGCCTTTCCGATCACCTGAAGCTTCGCTTCGCGCAGACCAACGCCGTGCAATAGGGATTCCGGTCATGGAAGAAAATCATCACGATACGGAACATCACGGCGAAGCAGCGCATGGCCCCGCCATCTCGCGCCGCACCGTCGTCATCCTGGGCGGCACCGCCCTTCTCGCCGCGGCGCTCCCCACCGCCCTTTTCCTCACCGGCGGCCCGGAAGGCGCCTCCCTCGGCGCGCGCCATTTCATCACCCTGCTGGCGGACCCCGCCAGCGCCGCCGAGCTAGGTGAGGTCTGGTTCCGCGATGGCCGCCCCGGCGAGGCGCTCCCGGTCTATGAAAGCCGCTTTGAAAAGCGCCTCCGCGCCCATGGCTGGAACCCGCGCATGG
Source organism: Parvibaculum lavamentivorans DS-1 (assembly GCF_000017565.1). Classification (NCBI taxonomy): domain Bacteria; kingdom Pseudomonadati; phylum Pseudomonadota; class Alphaproteobacteria; order Hyphomicrobiales; family Parvibaculaceae; genus Parvibaculum; species Parvibaculum lavamentivorans. The sequence continues at coordinate 2,015,315 of NC_009719.1, read as the reverse complement.
ACATGGAAGAAACCCACCGCGTCCTCGCCGCTGCCGTCCGCGCCGACTACGCCGCCGGCCGCATGGTCTCCATCCGCGAATGGCAGCTCTCCGAAACCGAAGCCGACCTCTGCGCACTGGCCGCCCTGGAAGCCCGCCGCCGAGATATCCCCGGCACGCATCCGCCGAAAGACGAACCCGGGGACAACCCCGCCCACGGCTGAGAACCGGCACGACTTGTCCCCGTCCTTTCCGTCTTCACCGGCCCTTGCCTAAAACAAACATGTCATCCCGGCGAAAGCCGGGATCCATGGGCCTCGCGGCCCCCGCGCACGCGCCTGTCCCCGGTCGGGGATAAATCGCGCATAATCCGCCCACGGACAAAATCCGCGCGCCCTTCATGGCAGTTCGATGACAGTTCAATGACGGTCAAAACCCGCTTCCGAAAAACCCCGGATGTCCGCCCTTTTCCAATTGTGACAGTCAGCCGGAAATCTCAGTCGCACGGACCGTGCTTGCCGAGCTGAACCGAGTTCATCCGCGCCGAAATCGTGCCCGCATAGCCGGTGTTCGACGGCCGCCGCGTCAGCGGGCTCGGCAGCACCGCCGCCAGTTGTGCCGCCTGCGCATGGCTGAGTTGTCCCGCACTGACGCCGTAATAGTGCCGCGCCGCCGCTTCCGCCCCATATATGCCGGGCCCGAACTCGATCACATTGAGGTAAAGCTCCAGGATCCGCTTCTTGGAAAGCAGCGTTTCCAGCCACACGGTGATATAGGCCTCGCCGCCTTTCCTCAGAAAAGTCCGCCCCGGCCACAGAAACAGGTTCTTCGAGGTCTGCATGCTGATGGTGCTGGCCCCCACCACGCGCCCACCGCCACGCAGCCTTTCGATGGCGGTATCGACGGCCTCCCAGTCGAAGCCTCCATGCTGACAGAATTTACTATCTTCAGCCGCAATCACGGCCCGCTGAAGGTTCGGGGAAATCTCGCTAAGTGGCTGCCACGACTTGGAAATTCCGTGTCCTTCCACCGCCCTTATCAGCATCAGCGGCGTCACCGGCGGCGGGACAATCATATAGACCAAAAGAACTAAGGCCGGCCCGAAAAACAGCAGCAGCAGCGCCCGCGCCGCCCACAGCCCAGCCCGCTTCCAGGGGCCGCGTCCGGCCTCCTTCTCATCCCCCGTTTCCAGGCGATCGCCGCTCGGGCCTTCTGGTTTGAAATCCATTGTCACGGCCGGATCATCCGCGAGCCCATGCAATCCTGCAAGCGCAACGCCCCGGAATCGGCCATTAAATGCCCAATTCCTGCCCTTCTCTTCGGTTGCGCCCGCCCTACCATTACAGGCAGTTAAGGCAGGACAGGAGGTATAAGCGATGATGAAGACATCTCTGGCTCTGACAGCCGCCGCCTTTCTGATGACGGCAGGCTGCACCGACCTCAACAGAACGGAGTCGGGCGCCCTTTCCGGCGGCGCCATCGGTGCCGGCGTCGGCGCCGCGGCAGGCGCCATTACCGGCGGTTCCGCCACCACAGGCGCCGTGATCGGCGGTGCGGTTGGCGCGGCGGGCGGTGCCTACAAGGGCTGCCGCGAAGAAGGAAAGTGCTGACAAGTCTTTGAAATCAAATAAGGAATGGCCCGGCCGGCAGCGCGGCCGGGCCATTTTTATGCGCTCTTGCCCGGCGCCAGCGCCCTCTCGACGGCGCTGAAGGATCCGGCCTTTGGCCCTTCCATCCACGCCTCTTCCTGAAGGGTGCGGTCGATTGTAACCGCCTGCATTCCCGCCTCCCGCGCCGCCTTGATCTCTCCTTCATGATCCGAAAGAAAGAGCACTTCCCGCGTCGGCAGGCCGGCACTCTGCGCGATCGCCGCATAGGATGCGCTGTCGACTTTCGCGCCGATCCGCGTATCGAAATAACCTTCAAAACAAGGGCCGAGATCGCCCTGGTCCGAATGGCCGAAGATCAGCCGCTGCGCGGCTTCCGATCCCGAGGAATAGACGAACAGCCGCAGGCCTCTGCCGTGCCAGAGCCGCAGCGCCGCCGCCGCATCGGCATAGATCTCGCCCTTCAGCACGCCCTCTTCATAGCCATGCCGCCAGATCAGCCCCTGCAGCAGCTTCAGCGGTCCGGCCTTCCGGTCTTCATCCATCCATGCCAGCAGAAGCTGGAGCGTCTCCGCATCGCCGGCCCCTGCAATGCCGCCCAATTCGCGCGCATCGCCAAGCGCCGCGGCCACTTCCTCGTCATCGGCATTCGCCGCCACGAAGTCGGCAAGCCGCGCGCGCGCATAGGGAAACAACACCTCATGCACAAAGGCGAGGGGCGTCGTCGTGCCCTCAATATCGGTGACGACGGCGCGAACAGCCGTCATTGCGGCTCGCTCTCGAACTTGGGAAACCGCGTGGCGATATCGTCGCCCGTGAAATGACCGACCCAGCCCTCCGGCGATGTGAAAATGCGGATCGCACAGAAATGCGGTGCCGCGCCCGTATCGAACCAATGGGTCGTACCGGCCGGCACCGAAATGAGATCGTTGCGCTCGCAAACGACGCGGTAGACACGGCCATCCTTCCGCAAATAGAAGGCGCCGGCACCCTCGACGAAAAACCGCACTTCATCATCGTCATGCGTATGTTCGGCGAGGAATTTCTGGCGCATTTCCGCGCGGTTCGGATTGTCCGGCTTCACGCGAACGACATCGACGCTCTTGTACCCGCCCTCATCCATGAGCCTCTTCACATCGGCTTCATAGGCGGCAAGCACGGCCGTCTGGTCCGCATCTTCGCCAAGCGCATGCGGTGCATCCCAGCGCTCGAACACAACGCCAATGCCGGAAAGCGATGCGGCAATCTCCGCCCCGTCTCTCGTATCGAGCAACACGGTCGCCGGATCGGTATCCGGATAAACGGTGAGATGGGTCATCTTGCGCTCTCCTCGTGAAGCTGGGCGGTGAGCAGAAAATCGAAAGCTTCCATATGGCGTATCGTCTCCGCGGCGCTCGCGCCCCAAACATATAGGCCGTGTCCGGCAATGAGATAACCGGGGCAGATGCTGTCCTTGTCCAGCCGCTCCTCGACAAGGGCGGCAAGGCGGTCAGTATCCTGGTCGTTCGGCACGATGGGGATATCTATCGACATGTCATGCGTCGTGACCCCGGCAAACGCCTTCATCAGCTCCCAGCCTTCAAGCCGCACCGCACCCGTCCCGGCATGCCGCCGCGAAAGGACGGTCGCCGCCATGCTGTGCATGTGAGAGATCGCTCCAATGCCGGGCGCTGCGCGGTAGCGGGCGAGATGCAACGGCGCTTCGGCGGAGGCTCGGGGATGCTTCGCCCCGGCGATTTCCGCCTCGATCACACCATTCTCGTCCAGCTCGGCTTTGTTCGCGCCCGTGGCCGTCAGCGCCGCGCTTAGCTCATTCATACGGACGGAAAAATTCCCGCTCGTCGCCGGTACCCAGCCCCGCGCGCCGGCAAACCGCGCCATCGCAATGACGCCCTTCGCCGCTTCGGCAAAATCCAGCCGGGGCACCATACTCTTCATTGCGACAACCTTCCGGCGGGATCAAAACTGGGGCCACCATAATGGATTTTCCCCGCAAATAAACCCTGCCGCCAGGATCGGTCGGCATAGGAAAGCTGGCTGATTTCCGCCAGATTTCGGTAGGTCCGATCCGGTACCGCAATGGCGGAATACACCATTTGAGCTAGTCTTATATATTTAAAGTTGTATAAACCTTTTTATGTGTGTCATTGTGGTTGAACGCACTCCGATTCGCCTACTAAAAAAGGTCTATGCAATGATCCCCATTACGCAGAACCTTCCAACCCCCGCAGTAATAACGCTGGTCGACCCCGATTGCGCCGAGCGCCTGCGGGATTGGAACGCGGCCCCCGCGGCAGATCAGCCCCTCAATTTATCGTGGCAGATCGCAGGCTCGCGCGGCGCTGTGAAAGACCGCCTGCTTCGCGACCAGGAGGTTCGGGTGGTCGTCATCGCCGCCTCATCGGGCGACGATCCGCTGCTGCGCGATCTTGCGCGCAATTGCTCCCAGCTGCCCGGACACGCATGGCTGCACCTCCTGCTGGTCACAAGCGGACCTGTAACGACGCCGCTCCTCACGCAGCTGCGGCACTTCAGTTCCTGGTCGGTCCTCGCCGCCCCTTGCGACAGCCGTGACCTCGGTGAGGCATTGGGCGACGCCATCGAAAAATCGGCCGAACAGCACCGCCTCGCCATGCTTTCCGCCGCAATTCGCGCCGATGCAGAGGACATTCTCGTCCGGACCCGCAATATCGTCGGCGCGCTCTGCCATGGCGAGGTGCCCGCCGCTCTCGGAAATCTCATTCGGATTGCCGATCGCCTCGGCAGCGGCGAAGGACGGGAGCTTCCTGCCACCGGCCGGGCAGCGCAGCCTATGCTCCAACCGGCTCCACCACCCCGCAGCGGCCAGGCCGCCGCCGGCCAGTTGCTGTCGGAGGAAGATGCAAACCGTCATTGGACGCGAAGCCTGATCGAGCTCTGCTCTGCGCGCCAGAACTACTTTCCAGAAGGGCTGTTCTCGGACCCCGCCTGGGACATGCTGCTCGATCTGACCTATGCGCGGCTGGCGGGAAAGCGTGTGTCCGTATCGAGTCTTTGTATCGCTTCCCGGGTACCGGCTACCACCGCCCTCCGGCGTATCGGCGATCTCGTCTCCCAAGGGCTCGCGGCCCGCAAACGGGACGAGGCAGACGGGCGGCGCGTCTTCGTGGAGCTAACCGAAGACGGCTTCTCCCGCATGCTGACATACATCGACAACATCCAAAGCATGCTCAACGGCGAACCGCGCGCACGGCTCCGCAAAATATGATCACTGAGCAATACAAAAGCAAAAAGCCCATCGGAAAATCCGATGGGCTTTTTATATATTTGGTTGCGGGGGCCCGCAACCACCGATACTTGCGGCTGACAGAGTGTGAGATTCCGAGGGCGTGAACAAGATTTGAATAAATTCACCCACATCGGAGGATCTAGAATAGTATTATTCGGCAAATATGAGAGCCGGTGCCGACGCTGAATATAAGGCCCTCGATCTCCACCAAGCTTTGCCGCCAATTCCTGCAGCAAAGACAAAGCGGTGCGCGGCGTAAGTCTGAACAAGGTATGGCGCGCGAACATACGCGAGGTGTTCACACGCCCAGACAAGCAATCCTCCCAGCGAGCTCTCCCGCGACTGAGATTTCAGAGACGGACAGCGTGAACAGCCTCGGCATTCGCCGCCAGCCAGCCGCGCACCGCACGAGAGGCCGCGTCATGAGCCGAGAACAACGTGTCCATAAGGCGGTGCGCGGCGTCCAGGTCGCCAGCCCGGCATGCTTTTTCAAGCAACCGCGCGGCCGCGCTTTCCCGCCTGGCACCGATTTCGCCCGCCGTTCCGACAATGACATGAGCAGCGGCCATCATCCCCTCAAGATCGGCACGGCCGTTCGCCTCCCGGATCGTTGCAATCCGTTCTTCCGTGTCGCTCAGATAGAGATCGAGCAACTCTCGCAAATCCGACATCGAGAGCACAGACAAAAGGTTCTCCAGTGACGCCACATCGAGGTCGGCGAGTCCTTCCTCGATTGCCAAGGTGGCAGGATCGCCGGATAGCTCTTCATTCGCGACTGCGTCGGACGCAGGCGGCTGCGCGGGCAACGCGGCGGACACTTTGGCAAGCTTGGCGAAAAGAATGTCCCGGCGCACCGGCTTGGATATGTAGTCGTCCATGCCGCAATCCAGATATTTCCGCTCGGCGCCTTCCATCGCATTGGCCGTCATCGCGATGATGGGGATGTCGCATTTCGGCGCCGGCAAGGCTCGAATGCCCCGCGTGGCGCCAACGCCATCGAGCTCCGGCATCTGAATGTCCATGAGCACCACGTCGAAATGCCCACGGCGAACGGCATCGACGGCCTGCAATCCGTTCTCCGCAATGGTCACGCTATGCCCCAGCTGTTCGAGCATCGCCAGAGCGACCTTCTGGTTGATCTTGTTGTCCTCCGCCAGCAGAATCCGCAAGGTACGGGCGGACGTCGCCGCGCCGTCCTCAAGCACGTCTCGATTATGCGCTGAACTCGAATCGACGAGCGGCGCTCCGCTATAGACGCGCATCAGACAATCCAGCAGCTCATGCTGCCTCAACGGCTTTTCAACGCGGGCATCCAGCGTGTCGTTTTCCTCGTGAAGCTTGCTCGCATGAGAGCCTGCCGATGAGACGAGTACCAGCTTCATATCGGCGAGATCGGGATTGTTGCGAATGCGCGAGGCAAGGTCTTCGCCCGAGATGCCGGGCATCATCTGATCGAGGAAGGCAATGTCATATGGATGACCGGCATGCCATGCCCTTTCCAGCTCGGCCTGCGCGGCAAAACCATCTTCGGCTCTGGTGACGGTAATGCCATAGGTGCCCAGTTGAGAGGTCAGGACGTCGAGGTTCACTGGAACGTCATCGACGACCAGCACTTTGAGCTTCTCGAGATAGACAGGCAGGCGGCTGAGATCGGGCAGGTGGGCGGCCGAGCGTACAAGCGATAACTGGAACCAGAACGTCGAACCCGCCCCGACCCGGCTGTTGACGCCGATATTGCCATCCATCAATTCGACGATCTGCTTGCAGATCGCAAGACCCAGGCCGGTGCCGCCATAGCGCCGTGTAACGGAGCTGTCAGCCTGGCTGAATTTCTGAAACAACCTGCCGCAGACGTCCTCGGGAATGCCAATGCCCGTGTCATGCACTTCAAAACGCAGATGAGACGCCTTTGTCTGGGGATCCTCGACGCGGTAAACCGACACCCGCACGGCGACGCCGCCCTTCTCGGTGAACTTGATGGCGTTGCCGATGAGATTCAACAGGACCTGGCGCAGACGCGCGGGATCGCCGCGGTAAATGCCCCGCGCGGCCGGCTCGATATAGGCGCCGAGATCGATCTGTTTTTCCGCCGCCCGCGCCGCCATCAGGCTGATCGCGCTTTCGACCGTGTTGACCAGATCGAAGTCGATATGATCGAGCTCGAGACGACCGGCCTCCAGCTTGGACACATCGAGAATATCGTTGACGATGGTCAGCAAGGCTTCCCCGGACTCTCGAACGGTCTCGGCGAATTTTCGCTGCTCGGCGTTCAACGCCGTGGTGAGCAGCAATTCCGTCATGCCCAGTACGCCGTTCATGGGCGTACGAATCTCATGGCTCATATTGGCGAGAAAGTCGGACTTGGCGCGATTTCCCGCTTCAGCCTGATCCTTGGCGGCGATCAATTCCTGCTTTGTCGCTTCGAGTTCGGCGATATAGACGCGCATGCGTTCCGCTTCACCAGACGCGCGTTGAGCCAGATAATTGTCCACCAAGGCGCCGACCAGGCCGAGCGCAATGATCAGGAATGTAACGGTCGCGATCGCGATGGCGATCATGCCGGGTTCCGCGACAACATCCGTTACGACGATGGTCGGGTCCGGCACATAGGTGAGCGCCGTCATTGCCGTGAAGTGTGTGGCGCAAATCGCGATGGTGAAGAGAAGCGATCCCACCAAGATGCCACCAAGTGCAGGAACGCGCATGGCGGCATGCATGGCGCCCGCGCTCGTCAGTACGCCGATGACGACGGCCGCGACGACATAGTTCATATCCCAGACGGGATCGGCCGGAATCCGGACGGCGGTCATGCCCGTGAAATGCATGGCGCTGATGGCCGCACCGATCAGGGCACCCCCGGCCAAGGGGCCGGGCCTCCCGAGAACAATCGCAAACCCCACCCCGCACAACACGATGGCGATCAAGGCGGAGAAGAAGGTCAAGCCAATCTCGTAGTTCACGGGCAGGATGGACTTGAACGCAAGCATCGCGACGAAATGCGTCGCCCAGATGCCGCTTCCTGCTACGCCCCCTGCCGCCATCAGCCAGAGCGTCCGCACTCGGCCCTGCGCGAGTTTGGCCCTGCCCAGCATGTTCATGGCGGTGAAGCAGGCGAACAGGCACAAGCCGCCCGCCAAAACGACGAGCCCTAGATCGTGTTCCTGAGTGATGCAGCCAATGACCCTCAACATGCCCGCAAGCTAGCGAGACATGTTGAATACGCGGTTAATTCTCTTAACGAGTTGGATCACACGGCGACGGACAGGACCGCGCTCAAACAGAGCTTTCGCGTGCTTTTCGCCTCGGCCGAGTGTCTCATCAATGTTGGCCACCTCCCTCCAGCCGAGACCTGCATCCGCACACGATATCCGACGGCCGGTGGTGTCGTGGTGAGTAGCCCCTCGTCACAGCCGCCGATCATACGGCCATAGCGTGCTTCGCTTCTGCTCGGTATGACCGGACTAGCGGCTTTGCGATAGGAGAGCTGGATGCAGTCACGCGCTTACTTTCGGGCCGAAATTTCGCCCGGATCGTTCGCTTGCCGAATCAGTTTCCGTCCTCTGCATCGGGATCTGGGGTCAAGATCGGCCAAGGGCGACCCGACGCAAGATCGGGATGGCGTGGTTCCGATTCTGGAGCGCCGTACTCGTCCCGGAGCTTGTCTATGAGGTTGAGAAAGCGGGCGGCGGGGTCATCCTTGCCGCCGCTGCCCGTCATCGCCAGCAGCTTCCGGCGCAGCTCGACCGCCGGGACGGGCACGACATTGTACGCACCTTCCCAGTTCTCTGCCGGGACGTGCTCCGTGACAGCGCTTTGGATCGACTGCCACGTCGTGAACGAACGTCCGGTTTTCATCTCAAAATCGATCAGCATCAATACGCCGTCCGTGTCAGGGTCTTCGGCAACTGCGCTAGCTAGCAAGGCAAGCTGCTTCGTTGTCGGCCCATTCTTCAGGAGGTCATGGACATAGGCGCGGACCTCGGAGAACTCCGAAATCAAACCACCCAACTCACGTTGCCAACGCCACCCGTCGTGTGACTTGTTGTCGAGCGCGCCGCTGATCGTCAAGTCAACAAGGCGGCGCGCGGCGGATACGGTGCCGAACCTCAACGCGGTCGCGCGCCACCCATGGTTCTGGTAGAGACGCGGATCATCTTCTGCGAGCGTGAAAATCACATCTTCTGCGTCGTCCGAGGACGAACTGCCGAGTCCGCGGACCATCTCTTCGAGTATTCGTGGATGGCGCTGAGCATCCGGCATGCCGCGCACGATGGCGGGCAGATCGGTGACAGGCGTGGCAAACGGCAAAAGGCGCAACCAATCGCGTAGCTGATACGCGTCGCTTTGTGTCAGAATCCAAGTCTCCTTCTCGGCCGCCTCAAAGGTCTCAGCTATGCCGTCGGCCACGAGCTTGATGTCGATGTCCTCGCCAGAGAGGACCAGCGACAACAACAAGCCTGCGCGCGCCTGCCTCGGCGCGAGAGAAATGAGCTTCTGGATCGTCGCGTCACGCTGGCCGTGGGGGAGCCGTGCTCCTACAATGCCGAGCGCGACCGCCAGCTTCACTTGCGCATCTGACGAACCATCGACAATCAAGGTCTCGATTGCGCCGAAGATCGCCTCCGCCTCGATCGATGTCGCGGCGGGATCGGCGGCGCGGGCGTCCCGGCGCGCTTCCACGCGCGAGAAGTCTACGCCGATGAGGAACTTTTTGTCGTCCTTGGGTTCGTTTGCCTCAACCCACTGGGCAGCCAGCACACACGCCGCCAGCTCGCCAAAATGCTCATCCGTCAGGTATTGGCGCATCAGCGCAGCGGTCTCCGACGCATTGATTGCCAAGAACGCACGTTGGTACTCGTGCATGTGCGGATGCTGTGCTTCGTGGACCGCGTCGCGATCCTTCCAGCCGCTGGCAGTCGCTTCTTCGCGGAAAGCCCGATAACGACGTAAATTGTCGTCAAGCATGCTTTTCAAGAGTGGAAGATGTGCGACGGACGGTGCGTGGCTCATCATCGTTGCAATGGTAGCCACTCGCCAGCGCTTCTCATCCCCAGCGGCGAGCATACGCTCAGCCCATTTGCGCGCGAGCACACCGATTGCAGCCAAGCCTTCTTCGCTAAAGGGTCGCGCCCGTTCTTCGTCACCGTTGGTCTCGCGGGAAAACAGCTCGGCCAGTTGGACGATTTCCTCATTATCGGCATCTGCCGCCCGCGCCTGAACGGCAGCCACCAAACTTGCGCCCGGCGTGTGGCCGATACGGTCTCGCAGACCGTGATAGCGATCACCCGCAGACTGATCGTATTTCCCGCTGGCGTCGCGCACGACTTTCCCAGCGGCAAGATACGCGTCGATCAGCCGTCCGACAGCGATTGGTCCTAGCACTGAGGCGGCAGCTTCAGCGCGGTCGTCGTGGCGGTTTGTCTCTTCGAGGGAAATTCCGAGCAGCTTGTCGTCCTCAAGGGAAAACCCGGCGGCGGCAAGAATATTGTCCGCGCCGTAGAAGAGATTTCGGTGCTCGCGCACGCGACGCAGCAACCCCTTAGCGAGAGCATGCGGATAGCGTTTTCGCACTTCATACAAAAGGTGGAATTCGCCATCGCGCTTCCGGTCGATCTCCATTTCAGCAACAATCTCAGCGACCTCGGCATCGCGATCATCTCCCTCCGGCGCGTAGACGAGCGTGCGCAGGCGCTGGAAGTGCGAAGTGCCAAAAGCTTTGCGCCGCTCACGCGCGCGCTGGAGTTCCCGCTGGACGGCATCGACTGCAATATCGTCGAGGTGACCCTTTTCGGCGAGGATGTCGTAGGTCGCGTCGCCGGCGTCAGCGAGCAAGTCGGCGACGTGGCGATCCGCTCGCCGAAATGAAAGCGCATCGACCACTGTCGCCTTCACGTCCGGGTCGCCGTCAGTCTTCGCGATTGCGGTCGCAAGGTCGAGGCCGTCGATTCCGCCATGCGATGCAATTTCATGCAGTACGTTCTTGCGGATTTCCGGTGGCAGCGCTGCGATGCGCACCGGCGCGTCGTTCCCAAGCACGGATGGGCGAAATCGCTTCGCCGCCCGGAGAGCGGACAAGTGCACTTGGGTGTTCGCGTGCGAAATAAGCGGCCAAAGAAGATCGCCGAATTCCGGCCTGCCGGACGCGACCATGAAACGCACCGCGCGATCCACCTTGCCTGGCGCGTGCCACTGCTCGGCGAGGTTCCGCATTTCGGTGCCGATCGGTGCCCATACCTCGTCGGTGGCGCGGAAGATCATCTCGCCCGCGAGGACAGGATCGACTTCAAAGGCCGCGCGGATGGCGGCACTGCATGCGGCCTTATGTACGGCGTCGCCGCGCGCGCTTCGTTCGACAGCGAACAGGACTGCTTCTTCCCACGGGCGCTGATCGAGCACGTCTACCTTCAGATTCTCGCGTGCTGCTGGATCGCTAACGGCCTGTAGCATCAGTCGCTCGACGTAGTGCGAGGCGTACCATTCCTGAAATTGCTGGTGCTGGAATGAGTAGCCCGGCATGTCGCCGGAGCGCGTCAGAACATGATTGCTGACAAGCGTGTCGAGCAACGTGTCGGGTTGTGTGGAGATGGTGATTTGTCCGTCGTCCACCAAGACCCGCGCGGTCTCAGCGACCGATTTGCGCGCGTTGCTGTCCGTGATCGCCGTGTTGGCCGTTGTCGTGGCGAACACGGCGAGGCCATCCAAATAGTCCTGCTGGAAGCCGAGGGCCACGGCATGAAGCGCCGCCGCACGGCGGGCTTCCTGCTCGTGTGCGGCAATGAAGCGTCGTAGCACTTCTTCCTTTGTTGTCGGAAAAGGCGCGCCCTCTGGCAGCGAAAGAAGTGCCGTGAGGTAGAGTGGGATGGTCACAAGATCCCGGACACCCGCTGTCCGCCACGCCTGATCGACGAGTTGTACGCCAGCCTCGCCCCGCATGCCGCGCGCGATCTCCATTTGCTGCTCGTCGTCAAGCGGCAGTAAATCGACCCGCGTCCCGCCGAACGGAATGTCGAGGGCCTGTTTGCGCGTGGAAATGACAAGACCGAGCTCCGGCAATTCAGCCTTGAGAGCAGTGATTTGCACGCGCGCGCGTTCGCGTGCGGCGGCATCCAGTTCGTTCCAACCGTCAAGAAGTAGCACGACGCCGGGTTTCGTGGCGACGGCGCGGAAATCCTGCTCTGAAATTCCGTTGAACGCAGGTCGTTTGAGAATGGATGCGAGCAGCGCTCCGCCTTCGGTGGCCCAATCTCCCAGCGGTACGATGAGTGGCGTGCCGTTGCCGATTTCCAACAGACCATCGGCGACCTGAAAGAGGGTTGTCGTCTTTCCCATTCCGGGTGCCGCGACAAGGATAAGGTCATCCAGCGTGGTCACGGCGTTGGCAAGCGCGCGCGTGCTGAGCGCCTCGTCCACGTGCTTCACCTTTAACGTCAGCGTGAGCGCTACGTTCGTGCCCGGCCATTTGGGTGTTCGACGGAACACGGCCAAGTCCGCAGCGGCAGCTTTTTGAAAGCGTGCACTGATTTCCGAAAACGTCGGCGGCATGGTCGGACCGAAGGCAAGCTTGTCGATAATGCTGCGCCACATGTCCTCAGAGTGCTTCTGCTTCCAGGTATGCAGAAACGCCTCGGTAAAAATGGGATCATCTGAATCAATCGCCTTTGCACAGTCCTGGCAAAGCCAAATCCCATTCTCATGCGATTTCCGTTGCTCTGGGGTCATATCGGCGCGATAGCGGCGCGCACCAACTCCGGGGGCTGCAGCACAGATATGAGCGGCAACTCCGATATTCACTTCCTTTGAGCCATCGCTGGTCGGCGCTGACGTCAGCTTCCTGCAACTTGGATTGCTACAATGATACCGGGCTTGCTTTGCTAGGCGATTCTTGGTCGCCTGAGAGAAATCGTCCCTGTTTTTACTCTTGGTCATCGGCGGTCTGCTCAAATTTGGTCGCGTGTACATGTTCTATATTTTGTCCGCCGGTGGACATATTGCCGGTCTCGGCTGAAATCAAAAGCAGAGACAGATACCCCGCTGCCTCGGCGAAATTGCTTGAAGATCCGCCAATCGCAGCCTGCGCGTCAGCAGCAAAATCGATCTCCCCAGTTCGCAGATGCTCGATCAATTCAGACACATCCGATCGCAGAGCTGGATCAAAGGCATCGAGGCGTCGGATCAGTTCTTCGTGCTTTCTGGCGAAGGCGGCCTCCAAGCTCCGACGGGCAGCGATCTCTTCTTCAGGACGAGTCTCATTGCCGAGCCATTTTTGATCCATTGCTCCAAGTTCGCTAGCAAGGCTCAGCACCTCCCCAAATATGCTTGCCATAGCAGTTGGGGCCTGTGGCAATCCGAGTTGTTCCGCCCAGACGGCAGCCCCTTCCACGTCGGGAAGGAGGGTCCGGTAACCAGACTTCGCGAGCGCCGGGAACGCGACATCCGCAATGTAAGGCATGATTGTCAGGTGGACAGACGAGCCCACCAATGACCGCACGAGTTCGGCTTGTTCAGCGAGCGTGACCACCGCATCTGCAATGTCGGGCGCAGGTATTAGCGCGAGAACATCTGCTGGCGGCCACGGGAAAATACCCTTGGCGTTAACGCGAAGATGAAACTGTGCGACGACCCCGGCTTCCTCTGCCAGGCGCTCAATTTCTGCCTTTCGCTGAGCTAGTCGTGTTTCGCCGGCAGCTTTGGCAGAGAGGGATACGAGCCGAACTGAGTTGCCTACTCGCGCGCCTTTGCCGCGTGCCGCCCAAGTTACCGCTGGCGCTTGCTTCCTTTCGTGGGCTTCTCCAGCCAGAAGTCGCAACGCCTCCAAGAGCGTCTTGAGTCGGATAAGCATTGGCGAGGGACCGTCGGCGATGAGCTGCCAAGGCTCTTCGGCAATTGCAGTGTCGACATCGGCGATGAGATCGGTCAACCAAGCAATGTATGCGCCAGCTTGGTCCGGCAGTATCGCGAACCTCTTGACGAGATTGACGCTTGCGCTGTGCAGGAGGTTCTGAAACTTGGTGACGGCTGTACTAGCCTCTCCGCCTCCCGCGCCCGACGCTTCCAATGACGAAACAGCAGGAGGTGTCAGCGCTTCAGTATCCGCGTTGAGTGAATTCAGCCTGTCGGCGAGGCTACCGAGTGCATCCTTTCCTCGAAAATACGCGTCGAAGACCTTCTCCAACGTCGGCACAAGGGCCTCGAGAATGGCCACGCCTCTTGCAAGATAATCGCTATAGCTCGGAGCGGCGACGCGGCGGGAGATCAGATCCCGCCAGCGCCGGTTCCATTGAGGAACCGACGGTGGAGGAAGATTCTCTCGGGGAATCCGCTTTGTCCCGAGCGGCAACTGGGCAAGGCCTGCCAATTCGCCACTTGCGGTAATAGCGTTGGACACCGCAATGTCAGCCGACGGACACAGTGCCAATATCCGCTCGCACAAACTAACAACCGCGTCGTGCGGATTTTTCTGTACAGAGCCGGCAACGTACCAAAGATCGCAACGGACGATCACTCCATCATCGGCATCTTCGATTGTTACAGGCCCGGCCCAAGCCGTCTCTGCTTGAACCCGTGCGAACAGCGTCTCTTGCCCGACCTCCGCTACCCAATGACTGGCAATCTCACGATCCAGGGCGGACAAGGTGCCCATCAGAGAGCCCAAAAGATCGAGATTGGCATACAAGAGGCCTTCTGGAGCCTGCATGAGACTGGTCCGCACCGCGGCTGGCAATGGCATTCCGATCAACGCTGCGAGAATCTCATCTAAGCTCACCAAATCCGCTGTCTCGATCAGGGCCGACAGGACAGAGAGCGACATGCGCTCCATCAACAGGCGGCGAGGGTCATCTTCCGGCGAACCTTTGATCTGCGAAAGTCGATCCGCCGCGGCCTGGACCTCCGGGATGATGGTGAGACTACTCAGGCTAGTACCGGCGACCCCGAACATTGCGGCGTTCGTGACTTGCGTTCGCGGCAACACACGCGCTTCGGGAGTGTCCAGCCATTCGTCCACGCCCGAAGAAATGAGGCCCGAACCGAGGCCCCGAAGCGCTGAAGCCAACGCCCGCGCATCCTGTTCGTCCTCCAAGCAGGCAATCAAGCCATTGAGCACCGCTGGAACAGGCAAGCGCCGCGCAGATAGCGTGTCCGCGACCAACGGCTCGAGATCGGCGGCGGGCACACTTGCAATCGTCCGTTCGAAACTCGTTTCGAGGGTCGGCAACGTTGTTTGGTGCGCGAGCTGCAGCAATTCTTCGGATCGAAGCTGGTGTAGGCCGGTGACTGCGCCCGGCGCAGGTGAACGAACCAGATGTTCCTGGATGAGGCGTTGTAAGGCGCGTGACAGATCGGCGTCACTGACCGAGAGAGCGCGTGCCAATCGCGATGCATCGACTTCAGCATTCGCTGCGCCTGCCCAAGCGCCGGATCGCAGAATATCCAGTTCAAGGGAACGCTTCGGATCTGAAATTCTGGCCGCGACTTGATCAGCGAGGAGTTCGTGCATCCTTCGCCCGCGCGTCAGGATATGGACATATTCTAGAAGAAGGCCATCGCTCATCTTCCACGGCTCGCGCCAACCCGCCCAGTTCGTCTTTTCAGCTTCGCGCAGTTCTCGCCAGAGTCGTTCTGCGAGTTCATCATCGGGATCGGCGCGTATTTCAGCTGCACGTGCGCGCTCGGCAATCAGCGTTACATCTTCTTCCCGGACCGAACCGAGCAGTACGACGCCGGGTACGGACATCGCTTCTTTGAGCAAGGCGCCCCAGCTTTCCGGCCCGTTCCGTCCGATATCATCCATGACGAAGCCCAAGGGACTGTCTTCTGAAGCGCGGAACGTCCGGACTAACTGGCGCAGAGAAGGAATATCCGCCGCGCTCAGACGACGGATACGAAACCACCGCACCGTATGGCTCAACGTGTTGGCGACCTCCCACATCAAAGCAGATTTTCCGGCCCCTGACGGTCCGACGATCAGCGCGGCCCGGCGTTGTTCAATACCTTCCACCAATGCTGATCTGCTTTGGGGCCGCTCGGATACCAGTCCCGCCGCGAGGTGACCGGGTTCTACATCGACCCCAAGATAAAAGTTCGGATCATTGAGCGGTGTGAGGAAATCGACCGGTTCGCAGACGCCTTCCCTGAGGGCCTGTTCGATCGCGTCAACATCGATAGCAGCCAAGACATCGCGGATTGACGTTTCGGTATCGGAGATCGAAAGGCCGCGATAACTCTCCGGCGATAACCTGCCATTGGCGTCTGCCAAGGAACCCACGCGAACAAGCAGATCGGCAAAGCACATCTGGGCCGCGATCGGAGCGCAGCCCAGCCGATTTGCGATCAAGCTGATCGCCCATTCCTGCGGTGAGGTCGCCACGGTGATCGACGTTCTCGGAAGAAGGTCGGAGGCCTCACTGAGCTTTGAAAGCCTAGCGCTGATCGAGCCTTTGATTGAGCGGACTGCCGGTTGATCTTCGAAGGGGACGAGGCCCGCCACCTCCCGCTCAAGAACGAGTTCCAGTCGCTCCGGCCGCGGTGCCGAGCCAAGCGACCGTTTCCACAGATCTTCTATATACCCGACGGTCTCGCCTTCCGTATAGTCTCCAAGGTGCTCACGTCGGCTCTTGATCTGGACAAAGCTCTCTGCGTCGCCACGCAGCTCAACATCGTCACCGCCTTCCGGAATCACTATGGCGGGCGCTCGCTGACCGGCCCATATTTCTACCGCTAACCAAGCGGACACGGCATCCTGGTAACGAAAGCCCCGGCCTGCATTGGATCCGGCCCTGGATGCAGCCTTGGCCGGTTTGGACGATGGCTTTGGATCACGGCGCGGCTTCGGGCTTTTTGTCTTCTTAGCCATCTTCCTGGCCGTCGCTTTCTTCAGCTCCTTCCGCCGGAACATTCAGAGCCGTCTCAAGTTCAATGATATCGTCGACAATCTCTTCAAAGGCCGGAGCTTCTCCGAAGATCATGCTCGACATGGCGCGATAGTCGCGGCTGAGGTCGTCGAGCATCTTGCCTTCGGGACGAAGAGAGAATGTGGGTGGCGTTGCCGTCGCGAGATCGAAGGCTGGGCGATTGAAGAACATGCGGGCATGGGCCACGCAGTCGGCGCCCAGTTCGCGGTCTTTCAAGGCCCTCTTCCCGGCTTCTGAAGCCAGCAGTAGGTGTAAATCGTAGTAGTGGCGCGAGACCCGCTGACCGTTTCCTTTGAGTTCCCCACGATTATCGAACCAGCGCCGAAGCCCATGCAGGATCACGACCTTGTCCCAAAAGGTCCGTTCCGGATCGACCGTTGTGACGTTACCGACACCTAAGTCGATATCTGGGATATCGCTTTCCAGATACGGCCGGATGACTCGATCCGAATTGGGATCGAGAGCCGACTTCGCGCCGGACTCGATCTTTACAGCCTTGCCGACATATGCATCTTCGGGCGTTGCCGTCGGATAACGCACATAGAGCGCCTGACTGTCTTCAGGGTCGGGCTCAATTCGGAACTGTTCCGCGCTTAACCCATTGCGTTTGGCCGTTTCGCCTATGATCGCGGACAGCCCCGTTAGGCACGGTCCATTGATGTAAGCCTCGCAGGCTGCTTTGATCGCATCCAGAGCTTTGCCGCGTTTCTTACCGCTGAGAGCTTCTAGTTCCGTGATAGAGGCTGCTTCTCCCAGATCGTCACGGAAGACAGTGACATCGATATCCTCCGAGAAACGCTTGATCAGGCCAAGCCCTTTGGAGAGCGATGTGCCGCCCTTGAACAGCAAGCGTGGCCGGTCTGCTAATCCATTGAAGAGCGCATCAAGGGTCCAGCAAACCCAGAAGTCCTTTTCGACGTTCTGGGGCGTCGTACCGAGGCGTTGGGCTGTCGTCGTATAAAGACCCAGCCGTGTCTCATCGTCTGCTGCGATGACCTGGTCGAATGCAGAGTTCATCATGTGCCGGCCTGTTCTTTCAACATCGGCCGCAACAGATTCTGCATCCAGCTCGGCAACGTCGACAGGCCAGCCAACAGGTCAGCCCGGAGCGCCTGTCCATCTTTTGGGTTCTGAAGAATTGCGTTCAGGCGGCGCTTAAGAACTGCATCGTCATCGACCTGACCCATGGTGTCCCGTAGCCAATGTAGCGCCTGAACAATGCGCATGGCCGGCCTTCCCGCCCAATATAGCTTGCTTGCAGCGGTTGGCTTGAATGTGATTCCGAGCTGGCCAAGCGAGACCGATTTGAGCCGCGCATCCGCGTGCACGACGATCTTCGCAGGAACTGCATTCGTAAGCCCCAGATCATTGGCGGCGGTCATACCGTCGACGAGTACGCGGATCTGGTCCCGCCGGGCGATAGCCTCAATCACCTGTCGTGGGTCGGGAGGATTGCTTTTCTGTGTGAGAGTGTTGAACGACGGCTTGTCGTAAAGCCCTCGATCGACCCGCCGCAGATTTCCGGCGCGTGTCAGTCGCTGCAGTGTCTTGTCCACGGCGTCGCGCCCGCCAAGATCGAGGAAGTCTCGTGGCGTCCAGACCCCTCTTGGCGCACCACTTTCGATGCGCCTCAGGATCGCGGTTTTCAAGTCTGATGCAGTGTCCGTCATGTCCGAAATATGTAGTATTTTTTCGGACAACCTTCAAGGAGTGCGTCCGAAATCTGTATGCAAATTTCGGACGTATGCCATAATATAGCTATAATCTTCCCTCAAACACTGGCTTTAACTAGGCCGCCATTCAGACTTTTGGACAGCTCATCAAGTAAGAGAATCTCTGCGCAAAATGGACCAGCTTCCCGCCCGGTTCCATGTGCCTAAGGAGCGCGTGGGTGACCTCTCGTTGCGAGCGTGACCTGGATCATTGATACATATCCTCACAGCTCAGAACCCCTAGTCCAAGGATTTGCATCACAGAAGGTTGGGACAGAGATAGCCCTGCCACGACCGCTCAGGGGACAGATATCGATTTGCCCATTTGAAATGGCCACGTGTCTCGGATGTCGCTTTTTCTCGCGGGCCAACTGTTTCCAGGAGTCCGCACAAGGAGCGGAAATTCGAACATAACTTTCCGAACTGATCCCGTATTGGCCGACGCTCATACTCATCTGACCAGCGATCTTAAATTCGGCTCGAACCGCATCCGAGCCATTCTTCAAGTCGTTTCCCACCGCCGCCAGACGAGGTGAGCCTCCCGATTCCCCTCCGTCGGGAAGAGCGCCGCGTGAAGGGGCGCCGCCAGTACCGGATCGTCGAGCCGGACACTCAGATACTCCTTCTCACCGCTCCGCTCCCGCCAGGCGGCGCCGATCTCTGAGCGGCCGACATAGAGCTTGAAGGCCGGCGCCCGCTCGCTGTCGCGATTGTCGTTCGGTACGAAGCGCAGCTTCGCATCGATAGTGAGGGTTCGGATCGTGCCGGACCAGCCTCCCTCCTTCGTGGGCGTGAACATCCCTATCACAGACATCTCAATCCTTCTTGTCCGTTGGCAGCAACAGCGTTCGAGGTGCGCGTCTTCCCGATCCCGGCTGAGCGATACCAGATCCCTTGCCCTCTCCTTCCGGCAACGCCTTCCGCGCCTTGGCAAAGCCGCGATCGGCCTCCAGAAAACTCTGCAGCATGTAGGGGATGAGCTCCGATACCGACTCCGCCTCGCCATAGGTCTCGCGATAGAGCGCGGCATAAGCGTGGAGCGCCTTGTTGAGATCGGGCGGCGCGGTGAAGGTGATCTTGACCGGCGTGCGGTCGGGCAGTTTGCCGAGTTTCAGGTCGGGCATGGATGTCATCCTCGATAGGGACGCAGGATCAGGTCCTTCTGCACGATGACGCGGATCGGCCAGCCGGGCCTCACCGTGATGGTCGGCTGGATGTTGAGGTTCTTCTCGGTGAGACGCTGACCGGCCTGCGAAACGTTCTGCTGCGTCGACTGGCGGATCGCGCGCAGGAGATCGCTCTCCTCGCTGCCGAAACTAAGCTCGGTGCCGACACTTAAAAGTGTCGCCAGCGCCACGCCCTTGACGAGCGCCCATGTGTGGTAGTCGACCTTATCGGCGACGCCGGCATAACCGGCGGCATCCGTTGCCGGCAGATTGTCGATCACGATCGAAGACCCATCCGGCATGATGATGCGGTGCCAGACGAGCAGCGCCCGCGACTGACCAAAGGCGACGACACTGTCGTAACTGCCGATCAGCCTCGATCCTTGCGGAATAAGCAAAGTTTTCCCGCTCACCGTGTCGAAAATATTTTCTGTGATCTGGGCGACGACAAGGCCCGGCAGATCGGAATTCAACCCCGTGATCAGGCTCGCAGCAATGACGCTGCCGGCCATCAGCTGATGCGCCGAGACCGGTTCCCGCAGTGCGTGGCGGTTATAGATGTCTTGGTCCGGTCCCCGGTTCAGGAAATCGAGCTTGCGCTGCTGATGGTTCTGGTCCCCCTCCGCTGAAGCTACGGAGGACAGGTCGCGCTTCGGATCGAGATGGAGGCGTTCGTCGACTGCAACAGCTTGGAAGCCTGTGCTGTCTCCCGCGTCTGACATCCTCGATTGTGAAGCACTGCCCTTCCCGCTTCCGCTTCCCTTCAATTGAAAGAACACACCGGCTTCCGCCGCCTGCCGCGCCTGTTGCGCAAGCCGCAATCGTTCGGCGCGGGCGTCGTTCTCTTCGGCGCTCGGCACGAAGTTTGGGCGGAGACCGGCGCCGCTGTCGATGCCGAGTTCGGCTTCCTGCCTGACGATGGGACGGCCGAACTCGCCGGGAAGCGGTGCGCCGAGTTCGGGGATAGGCTTCGGGATCTCGTCATAGCTCTCGGGCAGCGCCGCCAGTCCCTCCGCCCTCTCCTTCCGCTCCGGGTGGTAGAGTTCCGAGCCATCCGGTCCCATGAGACGGAAGCTTGAGCCCTCCAGCGCCAGAAAGGCGAGCGCGAAGATCGTTGCTGAGCCTGCCGCCGCGGCGCCGATGACGACGCTCCGCCGGAAGCGCGTCACGCGGCGCGGCTTTGCACGCAGCGCCAGCGTTTCGGGATCGACTTTTCCGGGCGGGGGCGTTTGACCCTGAGGCGAAGCGGGACCGGCCATGGCACGCTCCTATCGTCCCGGCCGCAGCCGCGCGGGGCGGTTGTCGCCCGTGTTCACCACCCTGTCCGCGCGGCTGATGCGTACCACCTGTTGCGGTGCCTCGCCGAGCCGCAGTTCCGCCGCCGCGAAGAGCCGGTCGACAATGTAGTAGTGGCCGCGCATGCGATAATTGACGAGTTCGCTGCCGCCCGACGGGCCGACGACGAAAAGCGGCGGCGCCTCGCCCTGATCGAGCCGCGCCGGAAACTCGATATAGACTTTCGCGCCATCATCGAAGGCGCGGAGCGGCCGCCAGGGCGGATCGTCGCCCGTAATTTCGTAGCGAAAGCGGAGCGCGGCGAGATCGACGCCGCCCGCAATTGCAGACGATGCTTCGGCCCTCGCATTCCGCGCCTGCAGGGCGAGCAGCTCGTCCCGCGGATAGGTCCAGGAGAGCGCGGCCATGGCCGTCGTCTCGGTGCTTTCGAGCGCCAGATGGTAGGCACGTCGATCGGTGGTGATGACGAGATTGGTCTCGAGCCCGGCGGCGAAAGGCTTCACCAGTACATGAATACGTTTGCCGGCGCCGCTGCCACTTACTGTGTCGCCGATCACCCAGCGCACCGTATCGCCGGCCGAGACGGCGATGAGTTCCTCACCCGGCTGCAGCGCGATATCGCTGACGCGCTCCGGTGCCGCATAGAGCCGGTAAAGCGCTCCTTCGGCGAAGGGATAGACCTGGATCGCATTGATATAGCCATCCCGCATAGGTTCGATCAGCGCCACCTTGTTGGCGGCGTCGACCCGTTCCGTCGGCACCCGCTTGTCGGGCTTCGGTTTTGCCGTATCGAGAGGCTGCAACTGACCCGGCAGCGGCAAAGGCTCGGGCATGGCAACAATCTCGACGGGTTTCGGGGCCTGAGGTTCGAGCTGTGCCGGTTGCAGATCGGCCGCGTCATAGCGGATCTGGGGCGGCGGCACCTTGTCGGCGCAGGCGGTTAACACAAGCGCCGAGATGCTTACCATCAAGAACGAACGGATCGGGGTCATCTGGATCTCCTTCGTCAGGGGGCTTCACCGGGGTTGAGTTCGCGCGACCAGTCGAGCGCTTCGACATAAAGACCGAGCGGGTTTTTCCGGAGCGTCTCGGCATCGCGCGGCGGTCGAATGGCGGTGGTGAGGATCGCGGTCCAGCGTGTCGTCGCGGCGAGACTGCCGCGCTCGTAATGCCGCTCGCGCCACTTGACCTGGAAGGAGCGCTCCGAGACGCGGACGACGCTCGTCACCTCGACGGACACATTGCGCGTGCCGACCGATTTGAAAGGATCGCTCTCGCGCGCGAATTCGTTGAGGAATGTCGCCGCCCTGCCCGTCGCGTGGTCGTAGGCTTCCAGCCAGTTCTTCCGCAGGACGATCGGATCGGAGGAAAGCGAGCGGACACTCGAGATGAAGCGCGCCAGCACAAAGGCGATCTGGGCGTCACCCGGCGTGTAGCTCTCGACGGCGGGCCGCACGGCGCGAACCTCGCCCGAACGCTCGATCTCGACGACGTAAGGGATCACGTGGGACTGCAGCGATTGCCAGTAGAGGCCGGCCGACAGCCCGGCGCTGAGTGCAAGCGAGCCGAAGGCCATCAGCCGCCAGTTCCGCGCCTGCACGCGCGCCGCGCCGATCCGCTCGTCCCAGAGCTGCGCCGCCTTCTGATAAGGCGTGACCGGTTCGGGGGTCCGGCCATATCGCTCGGTAGCGCGCTTGAAGAGCATCAGGACCTCCCATCATCGAAGGAAGGATTGGCGCCGGCGCCCGGCCGGTCGCCTTCGCGGATCGCCTGAATCGCGGTCTGGGTATGGGTGCGGCGGCGCTGCTCGGCGCGGAGACGCCGCGCCCAGTCGGGCGTGCCCGCCGCCATGCTTGAAGACATTCCGGCGGAGGATGATGCGGCCATGCCCGCCGCAGACCCCATCGCCGATGCACCTGCCGTCGCGGTGCTCATGCCGGTGCCGGCCCGAAGTGCCGAAAGTCCGGTACCACCCCCTATCCGCGCGGCGCCAAATGCGGCTCCGCCTGCAAGCGCCGCACCAGCCGCGACGCCGCCGGTCGCGCCGACCGCCGCGCCGGCGCCGAGCTGCGGCGCGCCGGAGACGAGACCCGCCGCGATGCCCGGCCCGAAGATACCGAGACCGAATAAGGCGAGCGAGGCGAGCACCAGTGCCATGGCGTCGTTGAGGTTGGGCTCGCGGCCCTGAAGCGCCGTCACGAAATCGGTGAAGAAGCCCGAACCGATGCCGATGATGACCGCGAGCAGCATCACCTTGACGCCCGAGGCGACGACATTGCCGAGCACGCGCTCCGCCAGAAACGCCGTTTTGGTCCAGAGCGCGAAGGGCACCAGTACAAAGCCCGCCAGCGTCGTCAGCTTGAACTCTATGATGGTGATGAAGAGTTGTACCGCGAGAATAAAAAAGGCGGCGATGACGACGGTCCAGGCAAGTACCAGCACGATGATGGTGACGGCATGGTTGAAGAAACTTGTGAAGCCCATCAGCGAGCCTGCCTGCTGCAGAAGCGGCCAGGCCGCCTCGAAGCCGATGCCGGCGAGATAGCCCGGCCGGAGCAGATCGTCGGCGGTGAGTTCGTTCTCCGCCGCACGAAGCCCGAGACCTGCGAAGGAGCGGAAGATGATATCGGCGAGGCCTGCGAAATTATTCAGGATCAGTGCGAAGACGCCGACATAGAGCACCTTCCGCAGGAGGCGACCGAGCACATTGCCCTCCTCCATCGCCCAGAAGAGACCGGCCAGCGTGATGTCGATACCGATCAATATCGCGGTCAGGAAGGCGACATCGCCCTGCAATAGCCCGAAGCCGCTGTCGACTGCTTGCGTGAAGGCTTCCATAAAGCGGTCGATGACGCCGAGATCGTCCATGCCCTCGTATCTCCAATCTCACTCTTCGTTTGTCACTGTGCCCTGTAGGCTTTGCCCTCGCCCATGAAGCGGTCGAAGCTTGCGCGGGCCTGTTCCTCGGCCTGGGCCTTGCGCGCTGCGTCGAGCGCCTCGGCGCGGTATTGCGCCGCCATCAGGCTCTGGATCTGAAGCTGCTGTTTCGTCGAGAGCGCGAGCAACTGGTTCGCCGCCTGCTGCGCCTGAAGCACACCGACCGCGCCCTGCGAGGCGGCGACCAGCGAGACGAGCGCCGCCTGGTCGCTCTCGACATTGCGCGCGATGCCCGCCTGCAGGCGCATCGTGTCGCCGTAGGCCGACATGGCATCGCGCCAGCGTTGTTTGGCATCGGCGAGAAGCACGTCGTGAGTGACCTCCGCGCCATAACGCTCGGGATAGCTCTGCTCCAGCGCGGCTTGCGTTGCCTCGATGGTGAAGGCGATGCCGCGCGCCTGATCCATCAGCTGACCGATCCTTGTGAGGCCCGAGACCATGCCCTCCAGTGTCGAGAGGTCGAGACGCTCCAGATTGCGCGCCATATTCTCGAGCATCACGGCCTCGTTCTGGAGGGAGCGGATCTGGTTGTCGATCTGCTCCAGCGCGCGCACCGCCTGCAGCAGGTTCTGCACATAGTTCGTGGGATCGAAGACGGTCATGGCGGCGGCGGGACGTAGGCATGCCATTACGAGACCAGCCGAGAGGCAGAGAACGAGCAGCACTGCCCGCAGTGTCGTGCATGTCATGAGCATGTCTCCGATTAAGAAGTTTTCGCTGTATGGATGTCGATGAGATCGGCGGCCCAATCGAGGCCCTTCGCGGCGAGAAATCTCTTCGCGAAACCCGCTGACCCCGTCTCATTCAACACACGACCGATGAGTTTCCGGTCGGCGGAAGAAGACGCGCCGCAAAAGGTGAACGCCACGGGACCGAGCCCGAGTTCGAAAAGCCGGTTGCCGCGGCGGGATTGGAGATAGTAGTGCCGCTTCGGCATGGCTTCCGCGATCAGCTCGATCTGGCGCGTGTTGAGACCGAAGCGCTCGTAAGCCGCCCGCGCCTGCGGTTCGATTGCGCGGTCATTGGGGAGGAATATCCGCTGCGGACAGCTCTCGATGATAGCGGGCGCGATGGCGCTCTCAGCGATATCGGCAAGCGACTGCGTCGCGAAGATGACCGCGACATTCTTCTTGCGAAGCGTCTTCAACCATTCACGGATGCGGGAGGCGAAAAGCGGGTCGTCGAGATAGACCCAGGCCTCATCGAGAATGAGAAGCGTCGGCGCGCCGGTGAAGCGTTCCTCAAGGCGATGGAAGAGATAGGTGAGAACCGGCATCACCGCGCCCTTCTCGTGCAGCAGTGCTTCCATCTCGAAACACTGGATGCCGGAAAGCGCGAGCCCGTCTTCTGCCGCATCGAGCAAATGCCCGAACGGACCTTCCAGCGTGTAAGGCGTGAGCGCTGCCTTGAGCGCGTTCGATTGCAGCAGGACGGAGAGGCCGGTCAGCGTCCGCTCACCGCACGGCGCGGAGGCGAGGCTCCTCAACGCCGACCAGACGGCATCCTTCACCTCCGGCGTCACCTCGAGTTTCTCATGCGTGAGAAGCGATCCGATCCATTCCGCCGCCCAGCCGCATTCCGCCGCTTCGTCGATTCGGGCAAGCGGCTGGAAGGCGAGCGCGGTCTCGCCCTCGCCCGAGCCCAGCGCATGATGGGCGCCGCCCATGGCGAGAATGGCGGCACGCGCCGAGAAACCCTTGTCAAAGAGATAGAGTTGCGCGCCTTCGTAGCGCCGGAACTGCATCGCCATCAGCGCCAGCAACACCGACTTGCCGGCGCCGGTCGGACCGACGATCAGCATATGGCCGACATCGCCGATATGGGTCGAAAACCGGAAGGGCGTTGCGCCTTCGCTTTCGGCATGGAGCAGGACCGGACCGTCCAAATGCGCGTTCCGCGCCGGTCCGGCCCAGACCGACGACAAGGGCATCAGATGGGCGAGATTGAGCGTATGGACGATCGGCTGCCGGACATTGGCATAGACGTGACCCGGCAGACTGCCAAGCCAGGCTTCGACCGCGTTGACGCTTTCGCGGATCACGGTGAAGCCGGCGCCGGTGACCGCGCGCTCGACAGCACGGCGATGCTCGTCCGCGACTTCGGCATCCTCGTCGGCGACGGTGATCGTCGTCGTCAGATAGCCGAAGCTCACATGATCGCCACCCAGCGCCTGCAGGGCGAGATCGGCATCGACCACCTTGTTGTCGGCATCCGTGTCGAGAAGCGGCGCCGGTTCGTTATAGATGACCTCGCGCAGGAGCGCGGTCACCGACTTCCGCTTCGCGAACCATTGGCGGCGGAGTTTGGTGAGTTCCCGCGTTGCAAGGGTCTTGTCGAGCGCGATGAAGCGCGTCATCCAGCGATAGGGGAGCGCCAGATGATTGAGCGCATCGAGCAGCCCGGGCCTTGTCAGGTTCGAGAAGCCGAGCACCGTCAGCGTCCGCAGATGCCGCGCGCCCAGCATCGGCTCGAGGCCGCCACTCAAGGCCTCGTCGGCCAGCACCGCGTCGAGATAGACCGGCGTCTCGGGCGGCACGATAAGGTGTCGCTTCGAGGAGACGGCGCGGTGGAGATAGGTGAGCGTCTCCGCATCGTCGAGCGGACGGAGCTCCGGCATGAAACCCTTGAGGAGATCGGCGATCCGGTCGGTCTCGGCAATGAAGCCGTCGAGATCCTCCCGCCAGTCGCGGGCGCTCTCCGCCCTCTCCTTCTCGATGAGCCACCGCTCGGCCCGCGAAACCGTATCCGCCGGCGGCATATAATAAAGGGTGAGGTGGCAGGCGCTCTCGAAATGTCCCGCCCCCTCGAAGCCCGCGCGGCGCTCGCGATCGACCAGCCAGGAAGCGGCGTCGGGAAAGACGCTGTCGGGATAATCCGCCGCCGCGAAACGCTCTGCCTCGAAAAAGAGCGCCCAGCCCGAGCCGAAGCGGCGCGCGACATTGTTGAAGCGGGCCGAAACGCCGATCAGTTCGGCCTCCGTCGCGCTTTCGAGGTCCGGGCCCCGAAACCTCAACGTCCGCTGAAACGCACCATCCTTGTTGAGGACAACGCCCGGCGCCACGAGTGCCGCCCAGGGCAAGTGATCGGCGAGGCGGTCCGGCTTGCGGCGGTACTCGGTTAGGTTCAGCATGAGAGAAATCCCTTCTGCCGAAGATGGCGCGCCAGCACCTGCCCGAATTGCGGATCGCGCTTTGCCGCGAAGACGCAGAGCGTGTGACCGGCAAGCCAGAGGACGAGGCCCGCGATCCAGAGTTGAAGACCGAGACCGAGCGCAGCCGCCACCGTGCCGTTCAGGATCGCGACGCTGCGCGGCGCGCCGGCAAGCAGGATCGGTTCGGCAAGAGCGCGGTGGAGCGGTACTTCGAAGCCTTCGAGATGCGCGCTCATGCGATCACCGCCCCGCCGCCGAAGGAGAAGAAGGAAAGAAAGAAACTCGAAGCGGCAAAGGCGATCGACAGGCCGAAAACGATCTGGATCAGGCGCCGGAAGCCGCCCGCCGTATCGCCGAAGGCGAGCGTCAGCCCGGTCACGATGATGATGATCACCGCGACGATCTTCGCGACCGGGCCTTGCACGGAATCGAGGATCTGCTGCAACGGCTGCTCCCAGGGCATGCCGGTGCCGGCGGCCTCTGCGGCACCGATAAACATGAGGCTCAAGAACAGGGACAGCGCACCGGTTCGGACGAGACGATGGGGCAAGCGCATGAGGCAGTCCTTTCAGGTCAGACAGAGGGGCGATGCGGGCTCGTGGTCTCAGTGACGAGATAGTCGCCATTGGTGTCGAGGCCGGTCACTTGGGCGATGCAGCCGACATGGCGGGCCGCCCCTCTTCCCTCGATGAAGGCGACGAGATCGATCGCTTCGGCGATGAGACGGCGCGGCACGACGGCGCTCGCCTCCTGGACGAGCTGTTCGAGCCGGTAGAGGGCGGCGCGGGCGGAGTTCGCATGCAGCGTCGCGATGCCGCCCGGATGGCCTGTGTTCCAGGCCTTCAGCATGTCGAGTGCCTCACCGCCTCTCACTTCGCCGACAATGATGCGGTCGGGCCGGAGGCGAAGCGTCGAGCGGACGAGATCGGCCAGCGAGACCACGCCCGGCTTCGTGCGGAGCGCCACGCAATCGGGCGCCGCGCATTGCAACTCGCGCGTATCCTCGATCAGGATGATGCGCTCGTCGGCCGTCGCCATTTCGGCAAGCAGCGCGTTCGCGAGCGTCGTCTTGCCCGAACTCGTACCGCCCGCGATCAGAAGATTGCGCCGGTCGGCGACGGCATCGCGTAAAGCGCTTGCCTGCTCGGGCGAGAGGATGCGGTCGGCGATATAGTCCTCCAGCGTATGAATCCGTGCGGCGGGTTTGCGGATCGCGAAACAGGGTGCGGGCGCGACGGGCGGCAGCAGGCCTTCGAAGCGTTCGCCGCTTTCGGGAAGCTCAGCGCTCACGACCGGGTTGCCGGCATGGACTTCGGTGCGAACATGCGAGGCCACAAGCCGGATCACGCGTTCGACCTCGGCCGCCTCGAAGCGCACGCCGGTGTCGACCCTGCCCTCGCCCAGCCGGTCAAGCCGGAGGCTCCCGTCCGGATTGACCATCACCTCGACGACCGAGGGATCGGCGAGCGCCGCCGCGATCGCCGGTCCCATGGCGGTCCGGAGCATCGAACGGCGCCGTTCCCTCGCTTGCGCTTCGGCGGGACCGCTCATGGCGTCTCCTCCATGTCGGCGCCGCGCAGGATCGTGTCGCCGCTCAGATCCCGCCTGCCGCCCGCAAGTTGCCGGCCGACCCGGTCGATGAAGGCCTCGAAGCGGTCGCGGCCGACGGCGCGGGCCGCGTGATCGGGCTCGGGCAGCGGCGCGGTGACGGTCAGTTGATAGCGGACGAAGAGCCCCAGGCTCTCCATCACGATCGCGAGGTCGCGCTCGATGCGGTTCAGTTGCGCGCTCATCCGGTCGAGCCGGAGTTTGAAGAGATCGTCGAGCTCCTTCGCGCCGCGGCGCGCGAGATAGGCGCGGAGTGCATCGCTGACGATGGCGGATTTGGATGAGCCGGGCTTCGCGGCGAGTTTCTCGAGCTCTTCGCTGAGCGCATCGTCGAGATAGAGATGATGGCGGGGCTTCATCGCATGCACCTTCAAAATCCAGGGAGCAGTTCTTGCGAGGCGCGGTGACGGTCGCCGTCGCTCCCCGCATTGGCCGCATAGGCGCGCCTGATCGAGCTGCGCCCGCCGCGTTTTCCTCCATCCATTGCCCTAGGATCGGTGCCCGCATCGCCGTCATCGTCGAAAAGGCCGAGTGTCGCTTCGCGGTGCTCGCGCCGTTTCGCGACCTCCTTCGCGGGCCGGCCCGGATGGCGCTGCTGCTGGAGACCGCCTTCCTCTTCCGCCAGTCCGGCATCGGGATCGGGGACGCTTGCGGTGGCGAGCCGGTGATCGAGCCCGCGCACCTGGCCGCTCCAGTCGTCGGGACGCGGAGCGGGCCTGTCGCGATAGCCATTCTCGGCAAGGACCGGCGCCGGCTTCACCCGCTCGGTGAAGTTCTTGTCCTCGTAATAACGGAGCTTCTTCGCTCGAATGGGCGCAAGACCCGAGACCAGCACAAGCTCGTCTGCCGAAGGCAATTGCATCACCTCGCCGGGCGTCAGGAGCGGCCGCGCCGTTTCCTGCCGCGAGACCATGACATGGGAGAGCCAGGGCGCCAGGCGGTGCCCGGCATAGTTGCGCTGGGCGCGCAGTTCAGTCGCGGTGCCGAGTGCGTCCGATATCCGCTTCGCGGTCCGCTCGTCATTGGAGGAGAAGGCGATCCGGACATGACAATTGTCGAGGATCGCATTGTTCTCGCCATAGGCCTTGGAGATCTGATTGAGCGACTGGGCGATCAGATAGGCCCTGATCCCGTAGCCCGCCATGAAGGCGAGCGCCGTTTCGAAGAAGTCGAGCCGCCCGAGCGCCGGGAACTCGTCCAGCATCATGAGCAGCCCGTAGCGCCGCCGCTTTGCCGGATCGCCTTCGAGCTTCTCGGTGAGGCGCCGCCCGATCTGGTTGAGCACGAGCCGGGCCAGCGGCTTCGTGCGCGAAATGTCGGCCGGCGGAATGACGAGATAGAGCGAGACCGGCCGCGCTGCATCAACGAGATCGGCGATCCGCCAGTCGCAGGCCGAGATCGTCGCCGCGACGATCGGGTCGCGGTAAAGCCCCAGAAACGACATGGCGGTCGAGAGCACGCCGGAGCGCTCATTGTCGGACTTGTTCAAGACCTCGCGGGCGGCGGACGCCACGACGGGGTGAACCTCCGGATGCTCCGGTGTTCCCAGATGATTGGTCGCCATCATGGCACGCAGCGTGTGCTCGAAGGAGCGTCGCGGGTCCGACAGGAGCGTCGCGACGCGGGCAAGCGTCTTCTCTTCTTCCGCATAAAGGACATGCAGGATCGCACCGACCAGCAGCGCGTGGCTCGTCTTCTCCCAGTGATTGCGGCGTTCGAGCGCGCCTTCCGGATCGACCAGGATATCGGCGATGTTCTGGACGTCGCGAACCTCGTCCGGGCCTTTGCGCACTTCGAGCAGCGGGTTGTAGCGGGCAGAGCGTGGATCGGTCGGGTTGAAGAGGAGGCAATGGGAAAAGCGGCTCCGCCAACCGGCGGTCAGCTGCCAGTTCTCGCCCTTGATGTCGTGAATGACGGCCGAGCCTGTCCAGGAAAGAAGCGTCGGCACGACGAGACCGACGCCCTTGCCGGAGCGCGTCGGCGCGAAGGCCATGACATGCTCCGGTCC
This sequence comes from Parvibaculum lavamentivorans DS-1, assembly GCF_000017565.1. Classification (NCBI taxonomy): domain Bacteria; kingdom Pseudomonadati; phylum Pseudomonadota; class Alphaproteobacteria; order Hyphomicrobiales; family Parvibaculaceae; genus Parvibaculum; species Parvibaculum lavamentivorans. The sequence continues at coordinate 1,984,674 of NC_009719.1, read as the reverse complement.
GTCATGACGGAGATACTGCTCGCCAAGCCGCCCCAGAAACACGCCGGCGGCGCGGAAGAGTCCTGCCCGCTCGATCTCGCCGCGCTTCGCCCAGCGCGACGAACCGTAAGTGGTGACGAGCTTGCCCTGCCGGGCGCGCCAGAGAGAGCCGGCAATGGCGACCGCGCATCCGGCGACGCCACTCGAAGCGGCGATCGCGCCTGCCCGCGTAAAGACGCCCGGCGCATAGGCCTCATAGGCATACCACCACTCGAAGAGCCGCCAGGGATAATAGACGGGCCATGAGAGGAGGATGAACCAGGGCGCGCCGAGACGTGCCTGGAAACCGAGCGCGAAGGCTGCCCATTGCGTCGCGGTCCAGACGCCGAGAATGACGATCGCGAAGACGATCAGCGCCTGACCGATCAGAAGTTTTGTCGGGGTCATCCGTCTCTCTCCATCGCGCCATAGCTCGCGAAAACGAGAGACAGGATTCAATCGGAAGAAGGATTCTGAAAATCGCCTTTATCTGCGCTCTCGCGCGACGACGAGCACTGACGGAAAAGAGAGCGTTGAAGAGAATGCATGAACGTGAGAACAAGGACTCTGGAAACGCGGAATCGAGAGGTGTAGAATCCAGCAACGAGCGTCGATGCACGAGATCGTTTGCACCGCCCCGATGAAACAAGACCTCACCGCGACGGATGGAGATCCGATATGATCGCCATGCTTCTGCTCACCGCCTTCGGGCTCGGCGCCTTCTGCGTGCTGCTGTTCAGATGCGCGGTCTATGCGCTTCCCGTCATGGTCGGACTCTGGACCGGCTATTGGGCGGTCATGTTTGGGGCGGGCTTGGTCGGTGGCGTTCTCATCGGCTTGGTCGTCGGCGGTCTTGTGTTCGGCCTCGGGCAGGCCGCGCTCGCAACGAGCCATTCGTCGGTGCTTCGATTCCTGACTGTAGGGGTGTTCGCGGTACCTGCGGCATTGGTCGGCTACGGCATGGTGCTGGAGATATGGCAGCTCACCATGCCGATGAGTGCGTGGCAGTATGTGTTTGGAGTCGCCGCAGGCCTAGCCGCAGCGTGTTCGGTGGTGATCAGATTTCTTGATCCGGAACCCGCACCGGTCGTTATGAAGAATTCTAATGCTCTACACCGTCCCTGAAGACCGCTCCGCGCTAGAAGCCCACGCTCCCTCACCCGCGCCAGATCGTGGGGGTTTGATTGCGCTGAACTGCGCCCACAATTTTTCGTCTAAGAGCCATTGTCACTTTCGCTTCGCCGAAATTGGACCGGTCATGGATTCAATCCGATAGGGCAATCTCAGATTGACCGGGCGATCAGACGGAACCACGCGGAGCCGGTCGACGACCGAGATGTGAACGAGGCTGTCGGGTGCGATAAAGCGCGGTTCGCCTCGGGGGAGATAATAGCCCCACAAAGTATGCCGGTCGTGCCAGTCACGACGGCGCACATTTTTCGGCCACCATTCGAACGGCCACCACATCTTGTTCAACGAGTGATGCAACCGGCCTTTGGGGTCGGGTGCAGTATAGCGCCGGGCATGTTTGCGCTCCTTTCCGAGGACGATGTGGTTGAGCATGGTGCGCCGAATGCGAAGCCCTTTGTCGGCGGCCTGCTCGAGCATCCATCGCAACGGATACTTGGACAGCGCGCTTTCTTCTTCCACAAAGCCGCCGCCAATATCCGAATGACAGCCCGCAAACCAAACTTGCCGGCTGTCTTGCACCGGAATGGTCTTGCTTTGGGAATGACGGTTGGGTTTGAATTGCTGCGGTTCGATCCAGCGCTGAACACGGAACATGCGGCGGAACTCGTCAATTGCTATCGCCTGACGAAGCGTGGAAACCGCTGGATTCGTCGAAGTGAATGGTAGCTCCTCGAGCCGCAGCTTCGACCAAAACAGACGGCCTGGCACGATCACCGAGGCCACAGAATCCCAGAGCCCAAGAAAATGGATGGGCACGCATTGCGGCAGGGCGATTTCGTTGAACTCGCGAGCGACTGCATAGTCATCAACTGCACTGGCCTGTTTATAGGCCTTGAGTGCATAGCTTGCGAAATTCACCTGATGTTCGCGCAATAACCCGATGAGGTAAATGACGCCTGCCACGACGCTCACGGTATATGCGCCCCGACTGAACCCGAACAAGAAAATCCGATCGCCATCACGATAGTGACGCGCGAGGAAGCAATAGGCATTCAAGACATCTCGATCGAGTCCATGCCCGGTCGCCATCTCAAAAGTCGACCTCAATTTCTGCTTCCACTTACCCCAGTTGTTGGGCATGGAAACCGTGCCAATGCCGGGCTGGTAGAAAACGATCTGCCGTTCACTCTTCTCGGCAATCCGATAGAGCTTCAATACGTTCGACAACTGCTTGCCAATCTCATTGCTGGTGCCGTCGCAACACACAACGAGGTTGCGGCCCAGCATTACGCCGCCTGGGGTGGTGTTCTTGCCCTTCTCGCTGCTGGGTCGGCCCAGCTGGCAGGCGCGTTCGATATGGTCATGGTTAGCCATAGGGCTCTCGTTCTTGGCCATACATCCAGATCCTCGAACTGACTGCGCGCATCAATATCTTCAATCGACGTCATCGGCACCCTAGAAACGGTGTTCTATTTAGTCAGCCACTTAGCGTACGCCTCAATATCGATCATTGGCACGGTACCGCTGAATTGCAGCTGTGAGATCAGCTTGAATAGGAATGCCGTGGCGGGCTTATTCTCGTCTACGAACGAATACGCCGACGTTGACTGATCGAAGAAAAAATGACCGTGCGCAGCAATGCACCCTATATCGAGCCGCCCGTCTTCCAGGTCAGCAATCAATGCTTTGTCGAGTGACAATCCCAATGCTGGGTTCCACTCGCTTTCGAAGGTGAGCAAACCACCTAAGATCGGAATTAGGGGCTTAGCCGGGTAGGTGCCCTTCGCATAAGGAATAGGCAGGCTTGTCCGGTGTAGACGACGAACGCTTGCGACCTTCTCCTGAGCGTATGCGACTAGAGAAGCATCTGCCGTCTGCTTGGCCTCGAGAACGGCATAGACACTTTCGGCGGGGACGATTGTTTCATTCTCATAAGTGAAGATGAAGGGAGAATACTGGCGATCAAAGATCACCACATCGATCTGCTGGCTGAAGTTGCCAAGGCTATCCACCACATGCGCCTTGGCCGCTTGATATCGCTTAGGAAGATATGTCTCTAGCAGGCTGATCCAAACGTTCTCGCTGGCGTCGCCTTTCGTTCCAGGATGATTGAAGGATTTTCGTACCACCGCGAGACGCTGCTGAATATCTTCATGCAGCGAGGAAAGGAGTTGGGATAGAGACCATTCCGCCATCCGAAACCTCTGTATTTATTGGCCCCGACCGTCAAGATAGCGGGAACTTCGGCCCAAAAAGATCTCGCCACGCCCGGAGCGCTTCGCCATTTCGACCGCAACGTGTATGAGCAATTGCAAGCGTGGCTTGGCGCTCTGCCGCGCGGAGAAGATCGCATGCCCGCGCTCTGCGCGCGGTATCCATCCCGTTGCTAATCGCCGGACCAAGACCTGCCGGATCAGGCCACTCATCAAGCATTCGATCTGCAAGCGTCGCAAAAAAACCCTGCACCTCACGGTCGAAGCTTCCACCCCACCCGCCATGCAGGCACTGAAGCGCCATGACCTCGAGAAGGAATGAGGGCTTTACCGGCTTCTCACCGTGCTTCGGATGGTTGTTCCAGTACTTCACCATCCGCACCAGCCCCTTCCACTCACTGGAATAAGCTTGGTGCGCTGCGGTCGCCTTTGCGGCGTGCGTTTGTGGATTTGTCTTTATCCATTTTTTGAGTTCATCATCGGGAATCTCGAAATCATCACCTACATCAAACGCCGGAACGACATCTACGCTGATAACACGGTAGTCAGTGTTGTCGTCGGTGTCGGCCGTGACCCCAAAGTCGATGTTGATTGATCGATTTTGCTTCCTGGCGTTGTCGCCGTATTTTTCGACCAATGCATCATGGAAATCGGTCAAAACCGTTGATGGCGCCTTGGACCGATAGTGATCCTCGGAGGACTTCAGGACGAAGAAGATGTCGACGTCCTTGAGAGGCTTCGTCTTGGTCCAACGTGCATATGAGCCTGTGAGAAAGCTCCGATCGATCTTGAACTTAGTATCGATGTAGTCTCGCACCTCCGTTTGGCGTGCGGATGCGTTTTTCTGCTCTTTGTCGTTCAGCTCAAGACGGCTTTTGAACTTTCTGAAGGCTTCGTCGACCGTGAGCATCAAGCTCTCCTCAGATATGATGTGCGAGCGCCGAGGCCACTGTGTTCAACTGTGGTGCCAAGGCTTTGACGGACCATTCCCTCTGTCGAACGTCCGCTGGTCCTACTCCATCCGATCACGTCAGGCCTACCGGGCTTCGTGTGCACAAGCATACGATAGCGAGCCTCGCTTGGTGCCAGACCAGCCTTTTTTATCGCATACTTGAGCTGCTCGGTGTCGGTCCAGAAGCTACCGTCTCCATCCGACGAGCCATAGGAGATATCAATGTCCCAGCGAAAAATCAGCGTGTTCGTCTTCGGGTCATAGATCTCAAGCTTCACGGTCTCAAGGTCGCCGGTGCTCAGCCAGGTCTGAATACCGCGCATGTTGGTCTCCCAATCGCCAACGAACTCCGATGGATTCAGCCCGCTAAGACGAATGATGTCTTTCAGGCTTTTCAGGATATTGTCCGCTACATATGTGACGGAGTATGTGTATGTGTTGACGGCGACGCTTGTCATGAGCCGAGGAATCCTTTCGAGTCAAAAACAAGTGTCTGGGATTTCGTTGTTGCCGACTCGTTCGCACCGGGGACAGTTGCGTCGAGATCGCGAGCCGTAATGCGAGTGCTGTGCTGCTTCAGGGCGCTCTGAACCCAGACGAGATCATCAGCCAGGCAGGGAAGCGAAATCCTCCAGTCCCCTTTCAAAGGTTCAAAGCCGAGTGGATCCTCATTGGCATCAGAGCCCTCGATCGCATCCTCGTCATAAAGGCAATAGATGCGGGTGCGGGGGCCATCGCAGGTCACGGTAATCGCGGCATCCTTCGGCGCTTGATCCGCGATCACGCTGGCGGCGGTGCCAACGACAGCAAGAAGCTCAGTACGAGCATCGCCGGATTTTCCCTGCGTCAGAAGGTCGACGATCGCTATCCAGGTTTGTGCGGCATCACGCCCGGGAGTGCTCCTGAAAGTGCGGCTTGCAACGGTGCTCATGACGCTCCGCCTCCCATGATACGTCCCGCCTTGGCGGCACGAGCGGCTGCAAGCAGGTCGTCGATCGTCACACGTTCCGGATCCATGGCCGTCTTCTGATTGCTCGCCAGTGCATTGGCCACCATCTTGCGGATGGCTCGCCCGTCGAGACCAACGCATTCGGTTGCGCAGCGATCAAAGCCCGCAACACTCGGCAATCTTGCGATAGCTGGGTAGACCTTACCGAGGCCCGTTAGACAATCCCTCAGAATGCGTGCGCACGCTTCGCGGTCCGGCAAGGGCACATGGACGACAAGGTCGCAGCGCGACGTGAACGCTGCGTCGACAGCTTGAGGGAAATTGCTAGTAGCGAGAAACAGCAGGTTCGGATGCTTCTCGGCAAGGGCGTCAAGCTGGACGAGGACCGCATCGGTTGCCCGATGAATGTCGATCGGGTTGGCTTCGAGACTCATCTTTGAGCGGTCAGCTGCCAGTGTTTCGACTTCGTCGAGAAGAACGATAGTCGGTCCTCTGACGGCAGACTCTGCAATTGACTGCGAAAACAACTCCGATACGGCCCGTTGAGTTTTACCCATCGCTGAGCTGGTCAATGCATGTGGCTCGACCTCGAGCAGGTGGAACCCGCTTCCCTTGAACGACTCGGCAGTACGATGCGCCAATCCGCGAGCGAGAGAGGTTTTCCCCGTCCCTGGCGGCCCGACTAGAAGGATCACGCCATGCAAGGGGATCACACTTCGATCGACCTTGCCGCGCATCGTGAAATTCAGCATCGCCTGCGAAAGGAGCTGCGCTTTCAGGCGTTCTTCAATGATTATCGATTCCCAAAGAGCGCCAAGCTTGGGATCCGGAAGCCGCCGCATCCGCTGGATACCCTTCGGTCGATTGAAATCCTCATCTTGCACCGCAGCCAACTTCTGCATCGTCGATCCCTTCGTATCGCCTGTGTGGCGCGGGTAAACATGTTTCAGGAAAAATGCCGCACCTGAAAGGGGTCCGGCGCTATGGATCAACCCTTCGGAGGGAAGGGATCGGTGCCGTAGGAATTTGCATCCCTGATCCGGCCGTCCGGTCGATGGATGATGACCTCACCCCGCTCGCGGATTGCGGTGCTGCGCGCCGCTTCCGTGGCCTGGGCCTGAGTTTCGTGGGTCGACCCCGCGCGCGACGTTCCCTCACGGCGCGTCGCCCAACCGGAATCGTGTGGAACAACATGGATGCGTTTGGACACTCTACTGAATCTCCTCTACTTGCCGCTGATCAAGCCCTGCGCTTACCGGCTGCTTACTGATTCCATAATGTGGAAATGTTGTCAATAAGCACATTGCAATGTGCTTATTGAGCACATGTTTGTGAGATTGACATCGAGACTCACGTGTAGCAAACATGAGGCATGTCGGACGGAGCTATTTACAAGGCGTTCGGGCGGGCCGTCGCGACGCGGCGGAAAGAGCTCGGATTTACTCAAGCCGATCTGGCTGGCCGGGTGGGTATGTCGCGCGCGTCTGTCGCCAATATCGAGAGTGGCCGGCAGAACGTGCTGCTGCATCACGTCTACAATCTCGCCTCGGCGCTTCAATTCTCAAAAGTCTCAGATCTGCTGCCGACCCAACTGAAACCTGCGACGCAGGAGGACTTAGACATGATCCTATCGGACGAAACTCTAACCGCGCGTGGCAAAGCCCAGGTCACCGACCTAATCGCGAGCGCGTTGGCCCAACGCAGTTCTACAAAGGCGGCGTCGTGAAAGCGAACCCAGAGAGGGCCAGAGAAGCCGCCCGCGCGGTCTTGCAAGACTTCGGGGTAAAAGGTGTGCCTGTTCCGGTCGAGCGCATTATCAAGACAAGAAACATTGTTCTTCAATACGCTCCGCTTGAGGAAGACCTCTCCGGAATGGCCTATATTAAAGATGGAGTTGGGATCATCGGGGTCAACGCCCTGCATCATCCCAACCGGCAACGATTCTCGGCGGCACATGAGTTGGCTCATCATGTGCTGCATGCGCCAGAGATTCAGAAATCCGTTCATATCGACAAGGGATTTCGCGTCTTGCTGCGTGACGACGTCTCTTCGCAGGGCATTGATCCGTTGGAAATTGAAGCCAACGCTTTCGCATCTGAACTGTTGATGCCGCAGGAATTCTTGATGGACGCGCTGGACGCAAGCGGTCTGGATATCGAGGATGATTCGGGCATTGAAGCGTTAGCCCGCAAATTTAGGGTAAGCGCCTCTGCGATGCGATATCGCTTGGCGGGCCGCTTCTAGGCATAGGTGGGCCCGGTGAGTTTCGTCTTCTTCGATACAGAGACAACCGGCCTGAGGCACGGCTTCGATCAGATCGTTCATTTTGCTGCCATTCGGACCGACGCCGATCTCAATGAGATCGACCGATTTGAAGCGCATTCTCGACTTCTCCCACACGTGGTGCCTCACCCCTTTGCCCTGTACACAAACGGTCTTTCTATCGGGAGGCTTACCGATGATGGGCTTCCGTCACATTATGTCATGGTCCAAACCATCCGACGAAAGCTGTTGTCATGGTCTCCATCGATCTTCGTTGGATACAACTCGATTCGTTTTGACGAAGAAATGTTGAGACAAGCGTTCTTTCAGACACTCCATCCGGCCTACCTCACAAGCAATCATGGCAATTGCCGTGCTGATGCCCTGGGGCTGATGACAGCTGCAGCGGCGCTTTCTCCAAGCTGCTTGCTGGTTCCGTTTGGAGCAACGGGCCGCCCGACCTTTCGACTGGAGCAATTGGCGTCAGCGAACGGTATCGAACATACCAGAGCTCATGACGCGATGGCCGATGTCCTAGCCACGCTTGGACTATGTCGCTGCGTGTACGAGCGCTCATCAGAGCTCTGGCAGCGTTTCGTGCGATTTTCGAAGAAAGCGACAGTCGCTGATTTCGTTGACAGCGAGGATGCGTTCATTCTCACAGAATTTTTTAGCAATGAAGCTTATCATGCACCGGTCGTCTGCTTGGGCAGAGATCCTGAACAACCCAACGGTCGTCTATGCTTGAGGCTAGATGGCGACGTTGGTCGTTTCTACACGATGTCAGATGAGGATTTGCGGGTGGAGTTGGCTCGGAAGCCTAGCCCCATACGACGGTTTCGAATTAATGCCGCTCCGACTCTGACAGCGCTCTACGACGCGCGGGATCAGATGCTGAATGGTATCGATTTAGATGAGGTGGAAACTCGAGCTCGTCGAGTGAAAGACGATCCAACGTTCTGCGCCCATCTTATTTCGGCCTACGCCTCAATACGCGGACCACATGCGCCGTCCCGACATGTCGAAGAGCAAATTTATGACAGGTTTCCAGGACCGGACGACGAAGCTCGCATGGAAAGATTCCACAAGGTCGGCTGGCGAGAAGTGTTGTCCATCGTCCAGAGCTTTGAGGACGAGCGCCTCCGATGCTTCGGGCTCCGTCTTGTCTATTTCGAACATCGTTCTGTCTTGCCGGAAGAGATACGCCTCCGTGTGGAGCGCGAACTGACAGACCGACTTGTTGAGGAAGAAAGCGGTGGGTTGACACTTCGGCGGGCACTCCAAGAGACAGACGCTCTTCTGGGTAGCGACTACACCGACACGAACGGAATTCTTGCTGACTACAGAGCATACCTCGTCGATCGAATTACACGCGTGTCCAATTTTCGGCACAGCATTTCGTGATTCCATTACCCCACCTAGTTCTCGAGTCCTTTGGTAACAGACATCCACTCTTCGCGACTAAATCAAACTGATCCGATCTATATTTAGCTAGGTGCTGCCAATTTTCCGGTGCCGTCTCCCATAGTTGCTGTTTTTCTGTCATGTACGGTCGGTTCTCCTCGCCGGCAACCCAATCGTCCGCTTCCCGCGGGGAATATAAACAGCTATGAAACCCCCGGCCCTCTCCGCCTCCCGATCGTCCACGAGACCCTCCCTTCCCGGACGACCCCTGCGACCTGCCTCCCGAGATGCCGCTCCAGCACCGGCCGCCAGGGTACGAGCGTGAACTCGCGCGATCTTTCGATCACCGCGAAACGCCCGCTGGCGAGATCGACATGCCGGCGATAGGTGCCAGTCGCCTTTTGCCCCAATTCTGCCTCGGCATAGGGTAGACCGAGCTCGCCCGAGAGCTGTTCCGCTACACGCAGCAGCTCGCGCCGGCGCAGGATGCCGAGCATGTTGGCGCGATAGACGATCCGGTCCTGTTCCTCGCGTGCCAGTTCCTGCCCGGCCAGCCATCGCCGACGCATCGCGAGCGCGTCGCGCACCTCCCCGCCGAAGCCCGCCTCGCGCAAGGGCTCCGGCTTTTCCGCCACAAGCTCACGGTCAAGCCAGGTCGCGCCATTGGCGGTCACCTGCCGCTCGAGCGGCCAGGCGGAAAGCGTCTCGACAATGACCGGGCTCGATCTTGCCTGACCGCGCTCGAAGGATGCGGCGCGTTCCAAGTGATCCGGCGCGATGACCCAGCTTCCGTCCGGCTCTCGCTCGACCAGCCCGGCAATCCTCCGCATCGCTTCCAGCCGCCGGATATGGGTTTCGGCGAAGGCGCGTGACGCGGTTGGGTCGTGGCGGAGATGCGCCTCGATGTCGTAGCGCCCGTTATTCGCCGCCGCGACCTCCGCAATCGTTCGGTCGACGGTTCTCTGTCCCACCGGCTTCGGCCTGATCGCGACGATGGCGCCGTCCGGCAGCGCGTCCACCGTCTCCGCCCCACCGATATCGACGTAATGCACACGACCGTCGATCCCGTCGACGATCAAATAGTGACGGTCGTTGAGTTCATTCGACAGCCCTCTGGTGACAAGACGCCCGACGACGCGTCGCTCCTGCCCGTTCGCGGTTTCATGAACCGCATAGTCGGAGGGGACCCGCGCGAGCCCCTTCTCCGTCATTTCGCGGTGAAGCGTCTTGATGATGTCGCCGCGCTCCCCCATGCGGCGGAGCGCCGGTTCCAGGTCCCCGGCAAGCTTCCACGTTCCGGTGGCGATCTCCTCCGCCAGTCCCAACCGTTTCAGTTTCTGCAATCGCCCGGCCCGCAGGCTTTGCCGGAAGGCGTCGCCGACGGTCGCCCCAGACCGAACACAGCCTTCGCCGTCCGCGTCCTTCAACAGGCCGCGGTCGAGACCCGTGAACCGTTCCTGTTCGACCTCCCGCGCGAGGTTCGCCTCGATCTCGAGATCGCTGCGGGGACCGAGATCGAGGGTGACGATTTCGGCGGCGCGCTCGCGCATGCCCGTCGAAAGATAATCCCGCGCGATGACCAGGTCCTGTCCGCGCTCGTCCTTGCCCCGGAGCATGATGTGGGTATGGGGATGGCCGGTGTTGTAATGATCGACCGCGACCCAATCGAGACGCGTTCCCAGATCCTCCTCCATGCGGGCCATGAAGCGCCGCGTGAAACCCTTCAGTTCCTCATATTGCGCGGCGTCCTCGGCCGAAACGATAAAGCGGAACTGGTGCCGGTCGCCGTCGCAGCGTTTCAGAAACGCCTTGCCGTCCGCCCGGTCGTGTTCGGCATCGTAAAGCTCGCCCGGCTGCCCTTCGCGCGTCACGCCGTCGCGCTGGATATAGCGGAGATGGAGACGGGCCGCCTTCAGGCCCTGCCCCTTCAGCTTCACGATGCGGGATTTGACGACCACGCGCCGCGCGCGGAAGGCGGCATGGGTTCCGCGCGACGCGAGCACGCGACCGATGCCGGCGCCGCGGCCGATGCGATTGCCGTGAAAGCCCGAGCCCGGCGACGCTCCACCGAAGCGGCGTCCGCCCGCCAGCGCCGCCGATTTCAGCACGCGTTGCTGGTAGCGCCGCTCGGCCTTTCCGGCGCGCGCCCCGATCCTGCCGAGACGTGGCTCGAAGCCGTCGTCCTGCATCGTCTCCTCTCCGCGATTGTGACCCATCTTCAAGATGATCGGCTTTCGCCGCGTAACAAGACGGCGCCATGAAGACCGAAGAGGCACAGGGACTTGGCGCGGCCATGGCGCCACGCCTTCGGCGCATGGCGCCGTCAAAAGAGATGTGCAGACAGGAACATAAGCCGCTCATGGCGCCGTTCTTTTATCTTGCCCTCCCGCGATCCAGAACCGGCCTCACGCTCACCGGCGCTTAAGTACTTTCTCCTGGGACTGACTAACGGAAGGTGCCGGAGAGCGGCGCGAATAGATCGCCATCAACGGCTGCGGATTCGCCCTGCAATTTGCCGCCCGAACCGACGAACAGATGCTGTTCCGAAGGCCGCTTCGGATCGCTCGACGAGCCGATTTCGGCACGCATTTCATGCCCGCCGAGCGGAAAGAAGAGCGACTTTCCTGACGCGAATGACGCTCGCGCGGTCATTCTCTGGACGACTTTTCTGTCGTCTGCGGCGACCAGATCGATACGCGGCAGCAATGTAGTGAGATAGACAAGGGTCTCCTCGGGAAGCGGTTCCTCGCCTTTCAGACACGCCACATAACGCGTCGGTCCGGCATGATAGGCGGCGAAAAGTCCCGGAAAGCCGAAGCGGTCGCGCATCTCGCGGAGATAGGCGGTGCCCGCCAGAATATTGTCGCGAGGATCATGCGGATCGGGCCCGAGCCCGTGGCGCGCACGCAGTTCGGCATAGGTCGCGGGCATCAGCTGCATCAGGCCCATCGCGCCTGCGGGCGAGGTGATCGGCGCACCGTCCAGCACGGTCCGGCCACCGCTTTCCGCCTCGATGACGGCCTCGATCCAGTCCACCGGAATGCCGAAACGCCGCGCGGCTTCGACGATGAGGGGCCGCCATTGCGCCATGTCCCCTGCTTCCGGCTCGACCGCCATGCTCACCGTGAGGAGCGGTGAAAGGTCATGTTCAGGCTCGGCGTTGCGGATCGCATGCGCGAGAACCAGCGTCAGAATATCCATAGCGGCACCAGCCTGCCGATGACGAGCCGCCGCTCAACCGGCCCGAAATACCGCCCGTCGAAGGAGACGGGTTCGCCTTCGGCGAGAAGAAAAACGTGATAGCCGCCCAACCGCTCGCAGCCCTGCCAGCGCGACATCGGGCGGCCCGCGCCGTCTTGCTCTAGCCGCCGCGCCGTGTGCCGTCCGTTGATATAGAGATCGTTGCCCATCATGCAGACCGTGTCGAAACGGGAGGCGACAACGCGCTTGATCAGCAAGGCGTCCCGCGCGAGGTAGTGCCGTTCGTCGGCAAGCTGCCGCACTTCATCGGGCAATCGCGCCAGCACCAGATCGCCCCGAACGAAATCCTGCGAGAGACGCAGATAGAGCCCGCGCGGCGCGCTGGCGCTCGCGTTCCAGACGAGACGCGGCAGCGGTTCGAAGAGCGCCGTTGCGCCGATCAGGCCGACGCCGAACACCGTCCAGAGAAGAAGACGCCTGCGGCGGCGCGGATGTTTCGGGCCGCGCGGAGACCGCATGGGAATCAGCGCGCCGCTCTCGGCGATGAGGGAGAGCCGCTCATTCATCGGAGGTCGAGCGCTTTGCCCGCTCCCGCGACCAGGCGTCGAGATCGTCGATGTGATAGCGCACATAACGGCCATGCTTGCGGTATTCCGGGCCGCCGCCGACGACGCGCATCTTTTCCAGCGTGCGCTCGGAGAGGCCGACATAGTGCGCGGCCTGCGGCGTGTTGAGAAAGGGGCTGCCCTTCTTGGCGTTCGCAGCCCGGGTCGCGTCGTCATCCATGAGGCACCTCGCATGTGATCCACGCGCGAATCGCGCAAGGACGCCCCACCACGGCAAGGATCGGGAAAAGAGGTCCGGTGACCGAGCGGCGAATATCCGGCCACGTCGTTTCGCCAGCGCAACAGATCGCAGAAGGGCAAAGCCTCCGCGCCCGGAGGGACGCGGAGGCGAGGCGTGACCGTCAGTCGACGGGATTCCAGATCAGCGCGAAGGTCTCATCGTCGTCCTGACCGGCGGCGCGGCCGAGATTGGCGTAGAGCCGGCGCGGCCCGAATTCCGGGGCGGCGAGGCTGAGGCTCACATAGTCCCGGCCCGAAGTTTCGCCGGTACGCGTCCAGCCCGCGCCGATCTCGACGCCCTGTGTGAGGACCCGGAAGTCCGGCTGTGCCTCGGCGCTTTTCGCCGCATTGGGCACGATATCGATCTCGACGCGGATGGTCAGCGTCTTCAACTGGCCCTTGTAGCCGCCGCTCGACTGCTTGGTGACATATCCGATCGCAGGCATGGTCTTTCTCCTTCGATGAACGCCGAGGGGTCCATTCCCCTCGCGATGGCGAACCCCGATGGGCGCGGCAGCCGCCCGCCGAACCGGAGGCCGGAGCGCAAGCGAAGGACCCGAGCGGCGGGCTTTATTGAAGCGAAGCGACCGCGAGGAGCGCGCGACAGCGCGCGGGGAAAAAAGCCCGGCGCGACGGTTTCGGGCGGGCGGCAGCGCCCATAGGTCTCGCGGCTCAAGCGAGGAAATGGCCCCTTGACGCCTTACCGAAGGGGGAAAGAGCCCATGCAATCCATGCGCACCAAGCCTCTTGAGGCGGACGGGCCGTATGATGAAGGCCGGAGCGATAGATCGATTCAACACCGAGGCAACACGCCGACGGCACCGGAAAACGCTCACGCGGGGTGTGCGTATGACGCGGTAGATGCGTGGCGAAGGACGGGCAAACAGAGAGCCCCGACTCGCCACCGGAATGCGGCCAAGCGCGCCCGCATCGTGTTCCCGCGTGCCGCTTGACGACACCGTAGCTGTCTCTGAAATCATGTCCACGATCGTGCCCCGTCGCGATACCGGAGCGCGGCAGGCGATGCACAACAAGCTGTTCGCTCATGAAAAAGAGCGGGCGGCGAAGAAGCCGCCCGCACAAGTCTCAGGTCTTCCCGAAATATCCCGCGACGCGATCCCACGCCTCGGCGGGCGGGAAAGCTCCGTCCTCGCGATAGGACCGGGCCGGGACATGCATCCAGCGCGGCAGCCATGTGCCGACCTTCGCGCGGCCATTCGCGCCCGCGAGACAATCGCGAATGATCTGCTTCTGCACCGACGCCTTCTCGGCGACATTCTGGTCGGCGACGCTTTTTCCGGCGATGTCGGCCAGCATGGCATTGATCGTGCCCCGGTCGCGCAGCAGCTCGAAGAAGGTCTCGTCCGGCTCCCAGACCGGGCCCATGTCGCGCTTCAGCACCACCGCCAGCGCCTCGACCGCCGCGCTCCCGACCTGCAATGTCTCGCCCATCACGGTGACAAGCACATTCATGATTTCCTCGTCGTTGAGCATCAGAAGCCTGGCGAAGAGGGCGACGGTTGCTGCGTCGTCGCCGTGCGGCGCGGTGAGGTTTTCGCGCTCTTCCGGCAGACCGAGCAAGGCCCGGATATTGGCCTGCCAGCCCCGGAAGGCACATTCGGCGACATTGGCCGCGAGGCTTTTCGCGATGGCGTCGGACGCCGCTTTCTGCGGCTCAGGCGTCACCTGCCAGAGCGCCGATCCGGCGATGGCATGGGCGAGCATCAGCCGTAGCGCGATGCCGGGATGGTCCAGCAGTTCGGCACGGACGGCGGCATGGCGATGCAGTTCGATATAGTTGCGCATCGATTTGGTCACCTCGGGCCGGGCGGCGCGAACCTCCGCCGCATCATCGCTCGCGCCCTCCTGTCTCGCCTTGCGGCGCGCCTCCGCGCGGGAGAGATAGCCCTCGTGGAAACCGACCTCGCCGCGGCCTGAGACCTCGACATAGACCTTGCCGCCCTTTTTCTTCGACACCTTCTCGTAGTCCCATGCGGGGAAGCGGACGCCGGGCTCCATGACGATGACCTCACTCCAGCCCGCCTCGCGCAGCGCGTCTGCCTTGGCCGCAATGGCCTCGCCCTGCTTGCGCCAGAAGAGGTCGGGATCGGCGAAATACCCTTCCTCGCCGAAAAGATCGGCGACGACCTCGCCTTCGTAAGTATCGAGCGGGAAGAGCGCCGCGCCGGTCGCAATCGACTGGCCGCCGAAGAGCCATTGCTTCAACCGATGGCCCGTCGGGCAGGCGCTCCGGTCGGTCTTCCAGAGTTTCCACCATTCCTTCTGCTTCGCCTGCGAGGCAAGCGTCAGATGGCGGATCGATGCGGCATCGATCTTCTCCGCCCGATAGGCTTCGCGGATCGGTGCGATCAGCGTGCCGAGCGCGAGACGGCGCTTCACCATCAACTCGGTAAGGCCGAAGGTCGCGGCGATGTCGGCGACGGATTTTCCCTCGCGGGTGAGCCGCGCGAAACACTCATACTGGCTCATCTCGTCGGGATCGAGACGGGCGATGTTCTCGATCAGCGAGGCTTCGAGCGCGGCCGCATCGTCGCCGGGCTCCATCACGGCGCAGGGCAAGGGTTCGACCTCACCCTGCTCTTCCTTCACCGCCTTGGCCGAGAAATAACGCCGCCGTCCGGCGACGATTTCATAGGCATTCGCTTCCGTCTCGACGGGGCGTACGAGCAACGGCTGCAGGATGCCGCGCGCCCGGATCGAGGGCAGGATGTCGTCGATATCGGGCGGGCGTTTGCCATGCCGCATATTGATCGCGGCGGGGCGCAGTTCATCGATCGGGATGTGACGCAGTTCCATGGGTCTCTCCTTTCGGGTGCTCTTGGGTGGGGCTCGGGCTCTCCGCCGTTTCATGGGGCAGAGAGAAGTTCGACCAGTCGGCGAGCGCGTAAGTGCCGCCGTCCGCATCGATATGAAGGCCGGGCGTGCCGGGCGCGGCGCCTTCGGTGTCGTAGTCATGGACATGGACGATTGCGCGTCCGCCCTCGATCTCGACCTGCTGCACGGTGCCGCCGGAAACCGTAACGGTCACGGCGACCGGCTCGCCGCGCTCCGAAAAGCGCGGCGGCACGGGAAGCGAGGAGGCAAACTCCCGCCACGGATCAGCGTCGTCGCCTTCGGCAACCGCATCAATGAAGGTCGGGCCGCAATCATCAAGCGGTTTCCAGCCGTCGCTCTCATTGGCCGCGACGATGGCCTTCTCCAGCGCCGCGTCGAACGTCTCGGCCTCGACCGTCACGGTGTTGGCGTAATAGGCGGCAAAGCCGCATTGCACGGTCCATTTCTTCATGGGGCGTCTCCTTCAGAACAGGCTCAGCTGGTTGCGCGCGTCCTCGTCGAAGAGGCCGATGTTCAGGGGCTTCTGGGCCTTGCGCGGGCGCAGCGGCGCGGCCATGAAGGCGGCCAGCCGGTCGCACTCCCGGATCGGTGCGACACCCGGCATGAGGCACTGCTCGCCTTCGGGCGTCGTTTCCACATCGAGAGGCGGGTGCCCGCTCATGCCGCCCTCCCCTCGCCCGGCTCTATGCCCTCCGCGCGGAACGCCAGCAGGAAATCTGCTGCCTTGGAGGCGAGGCTCGCGGCGCGGAAGATGGCGCGGTCGTCGTCGCGCAAGAGGTCGAGCCATGAGGCGATGTAATCAGCATGTCGCACGGTCGGCACGATGCCGAGCGCGGCGCAGACAAAGGCGCTTGCCATTTCGGCGACGAGTTCCTCCGCCGCATAGGCGCGCGAGCCGAAGCGCCCGGAAAGATCGCGCGCCAGCCGCGAGGGGTGACCTGTCCAGTGGCCGAGTTCGTGGAAACAGGTGCGGTAATAATTGACCGGCTCGTGAAAGGCCGCTTGCGGCGGCACCTCGATGCAGTCGAGGCTCGGCATATAAAAGGCCATCGCGCCGCCGACATGAAATGCCGCCCCGGTCGCCGTGATCAGCGCCTCGGCGGCGGGCACGGTCTCGCTCTCCGGCAGTATGGCGGGCGGTGCAAGCAGGTCGTCCGGCAGGCCGTCGCATTGCGCGACATTGAAGACGGTGAAGCGCTTGAGGAAGGGGATGCTCCGGGCCTCGTCGCCGTCCGCCGCCGCGCGTTCGCGCTCCGCCTTCGGCGTGAAGCGGTCGGCATAAACGAGGGTCACGCCCTTCTCGCCCTTGCGGACATGCCCGCCGAGCGAGAGTGCCTGCCGGAAGGTAAGCCAGTTCTGGACGGTAAAGCCTCGCTCGATGACGGCGCTCCAGAGGATCAGGATATTGATCCCCGAATAGGCGTTCGCCGTCGCCGCATTGCGCGGCAAACCGAGCCCGGCCTTGGCCCCGTCCCAGGGTTGCACCCAAGGCACCCGGCCCGCTTCCAGTTCCGCGACGATCTTTGCCGTCACATCGGCATAAAGCTGCGGCCCCGCCTGCCTCCCGGCCTGACGATTATGTTCTCCGCGCATCGGCCAGCTCCCGTCAAATCCCGCCGCGTCTCTCCCGGAAGCGGGATGGGCGGCGAAAAGCGACCGGAAGGCCCGCCGTCAGAGGCGGGACGCACCGAAGGCCGGAACGGAGTGGAGGACCCGGAGCGCAAGCGGAGGGTTGCGGCCTGCCGCGGCGGGCCTAGAAGGGAGCGCCGCCCATCACGCGTGACGGGGAGACGCTTCAAAGAAAGACGCCGCGCGAGAGCGCGGCGACCTTAGCCCTTGGGCTTGTAAAGTTCCTTGAGAACGTCACCGGGATCATCACCAAGCGCCTGCACGACGTCGACGAATTCGATGATATCGAGACGGCGTTCGCCGCCTTCATATTTGGCGACAAAGGACTGGGTGCGCTTGAGCCGCGCGGCGACATCCGCCTGCGTCAGGCCCTTCGCCTTGCGAAGCTTGATCAGCAGCGCCAGCAGCTTTCGTTGACGCGGCGTGCGAAGGGTCTTGGACATTCGGCCGGACCGGCTGGAAGCGAAACGGTCCGATCAAATAATCCCAGTTTCGGATTATCCCATTTTAGGATATTTTGATGCGGTGCGAACTTGACTGATGGGACGAGATCGCCCTTCGCCACATCCGAAAAACAAGGTGATCGAGTCTCAGCCCGATCTGTCCGGACGCAGGAGATCGAGATGACTGACACCCAACGCGGTCGCGAGTTCATAAAGCGTCACGACGGTTGGATTGCGGCGGCCTTGTTCGAGCCCGCTGATGTATTGCTGGCTGAAACCGGAAATCTCGGCGAACTGCTCCTGGGTCAGACCCTTTTTGAGCCTGATTCGCCTGACATTGCCGCCGACCGTCTTGCGCATATCCATGCGCCAAGGTCAGCGGATTACATACTTTAAGTTTATCAACTATAATATGTTATCTGGTAACAACGGAACAATGAGCGGAGCGGGACATGTCCAAACCGGAACTCAATCCCGAGATCGCCGACGATGTCCCCTGGTCGGAGACCATCACCGACTATGACGAGCGTCATCTGATCGTCTATCTGCGATTGCTCGACGCGGTCGCGGCTGGAGCGTCGGATGAGGCGATGTCGAGGACCGTTCTGGGCATCGACCCCACGCGTGAGGCCGAAAGGGCACGCAACGCGTTGGCAAGCCATTTACGCCGCGCCAGATGGATGTCGGAAAAAGGCTACCGTCATCTCCTCAATGCCGGCGCGCACTGAGTTCCTTCACCGCAGCAATTTCAGATAGCCGCCATTCATGAGGTCACGGCCACGCCTGATGGCGCGGCGCACTTGGTCGCAGAGATGGTTCCGCGGATCGCGCCAGTCCGCCTCGACACGCTCCGCACCGAACAGCGCAATCGCGACCTCGCGCTGGGATGCTCCAGCGAGATAGCCGTCCAGCGCCTGCAGAACTCGGGAGAGGCGTCGAGCGCCAAGGTCCGGCGGATAAAATTTCGTTCGTAGCGTCTCGGTGCACACAAGGTCGTTCAGCCGCCTGAAGCCGCGCCATCTTGTCTCCGAATAGGGCGTCATGGGCAAGACGTTCGCAAGCACCTGCACCGGGCGCGTAAGGCATTCGCCAGTAACAGACAGTTGCAGGAACCGGCCCTGGTCGGCGCACAGAAGATGTTGAATGTCTTCTCCGGGGATGAGGACATTGCGGCATCGCAGGCGGCTTAAATTCAGAAACCGGCCCGACACGTGACCGACATTCTGGCTCGCAACGACCGGAAGAACACTCGGGCAGAACTCCGGCATCCAGAAAATATTCGCCTCGCGCGCGTCGCGATCGGGCGTTTCGAAAAGGAGCAAGCCCCATTCCCGTGCCTCGGACATTTGGTCGCCGGCGGACCAGGTCTCATCGGGCGGGCTGCCATCCGGCGGCCACGTCACGCCAAGATTTGCAGCCGCGCTCCTGTAGGCGCGATTGCGGCGCAAAAATTCCCACGCAAGCCCATGCGCCGATAAGGCCTGAAGCCACTCATATTGCTCTGTGTTTTGCCATTTCATGGGACCGGTTCGAAAAAGAGATAAGTCGCCGGAGCCTTCTATTCCGGTTCGGATATGGTCAATGGACCGCTCATCTGGTGAGGACGATCCATATCTGCGCGAGTGACGTGGGGTTCGGGTCTTTGACCGTCGCGAAGGCATTGCGCGCCGGGGTCCGGGACGGGGACACCGTTCCAGAACACCGTGCCGTCGAAGTCGAGTTCGAGATCGACGACCTGCGGCTCCGTCTCGGGCGGCGGGGCTGACAGGTTCTGCGGCATGTCGAGCTTCACCGCATGGGTCTGGATCGGGATGGTGATGATCAGCATGATCAGCAGCACCAGCATGACGTCGATCAGGGGCGTCGTGTTGACCTCCATCATCACGTCGTCTTCCTTGCCGTCGCCGACATTCATGGCCATGGGTTCACTCCTGCTGCGCCGCGCCGGAGACGGGCTCGGTGATGAAGGCGACCTTCTGGATGCCGTCGCGCTGACAGGTGACAGTCACCCGGCCGATGAACTCGAAGCCCGCATTCCGGTCGCCCCGGACATGGACTTCCGGTTGCGGCTCCAGCACCGCCACTTCCTTGATCCGGTCCAAAAGTTCGCGATTGTCCGCCATCTTCTCTTTGTTCCAGAAGACGGCGCCTTCGCCGTCGACCGCCGCACGATGTTCTCCGGCCGCGCCTGGGAGACGACAAGCACCTCACCATGATCGAAACCCAGTTCGGCAATGTCGATCAACAGCTCAAGCGCTATTCGCGGACGGCTTGAGCCTGAAGGGTTGGTGGACTGACATAAAAAAGGGACGCATCCCGGATGGTCCGTCAAAGTCCCAGAACGGCCTTTGCGATGACATTGCGCTGGATTTCGTTCGAGCCGCCATAAATCGAAGCGGCGCGACCGAAATTATAGGCACTTGTCACGCTCACCGCATAGGCGGGCCCGATGGGCGCTTCATTGGCGATTCCCATCAAATGTTCCCTCTGGAACGGCATGGCGTAGAAGGCGGCTGCTTCGACGGCAAGCTCCGACAACGCCTGCTGAACTTCGGTCCCGACAATCTTCAAGGTCGAAGAAGAGGGGCCCGCAGGGCGGCCCGCCACCTCCTCCGCGACGATCCTCAGATTGGTATATTCGAGACCCGTAAGCTTTACCTCGATTTCGGAGAGCCTCGTCATGAATGCCGGTTCGTCCGCCAGCGCCGCGCCATCGCCGAGCCTTTCCTGTTTCACGATTTTTCTGAGGTGCGCGATCTTGCGCTTGGACTCAGGAACACCTGCAATGCCGGTGCGCTCATTGACGAGCAGGAACTTCGCGTAGGTCCAGCCCTTGTTTTCATCGCCGATGCGATTCGTCACCGGCACCTTGACGTCAGTAAAAAAAACTTCGTTCAAGTGATGCAGGCCATCGATTGAAATGATGGGCTTCACCTCGATGCCGGGCGTCTTCATGTCGATCAGAAGGAACGAGATACCTTCCTGCGGTTTAGCGGTCTCATCCGTTCGCACGAGACAGAATATCCAATCGGCTTCGTGGGCGTACGACGTCCAGATTTTCTGGCCGTTAACGATGTAATGGTCGCCCTGGCGCACAGCCCTAGTCTTCAGCGAGGCGAGGTCCGATCCGGATCCCGGCTCCGAATAGCCCTGGCACCACCAGACATCGCCGGTAAGAATGCCCGCCAGATGCTGCTTTTTCTGGTCTTCATTGCCGAAGGTGTAGATCACCGGGCCTACCATTGACAGACCGAAAGGCGAAAGACGCGGCGCGTTAGCGGCGGCCATCTCCTCATTGAAAATATGCTTCTGCATCGGCGTCCATCCGGTGCCGCCATACTGCTTGGGCCAATTGACCGCTACCCAGCCTTTCTCGAAGAGGTCCTTCTGCCAGCGCCTGAGCGCACCGCGCTCGCCAGACGCGCCCACTGTCTCTCTCTCCGCGAGCTCCCTGGGGAGTTTTTCCGAAATGAACCGGCGGACTTCCGCGCGGAAGGCATCGTCCTCTTTCGTAAGCTCGATATCCATCTACAGACCTTTCGCGGCGACGATCCGGGTGATTGTATTTTTATTATAATGAATTTATCCGGGTGGGCAAAAGACCGAATTGTCCGCCTCTTTCAAAAATTTCGGCGAAAGGTTCGCCGCGATAAATCCGCCTCTCTCCCCATTGCCGGGCCGATGCGAATATTACCGCGTCGTGAGTCGCGGCAACACTCATCGACAACCGTATCCATGCTTCCCGATACCCGGATCGGGGTCTAGGCAGCCCAGCCCTGCAAGCGCGCCGCTTCAAGACGAACCAGCTCCGGCCCGCCCAACAGCTGCCGATCGAAACCAATACGCTTGAACCAGTAATGCAGGCCAAGCAGATCGGTGAAGCCCATGCCGCCATGAACCTCGGTCGCGGTGCGCGCGACGAAGCGGCCCACTTCCGACAAATGGCTCTTGGCATGACATGCCATGAGGCGCGCGTCGCCCGGCACCTCGTCCAGCGCATGGGCCGCATACCACACCAGCGAACGCGATGGTTCGAGAGCGGCCGCCATCTCGGCGCAGAGGTGTTTCACGGCCTGAAACGACCCGATCACACGGCCGAACTGCTTGCGCTCTCCCGCATAAGCTACCGCCTTCTCGATCATCATCTGACCCGCGCCGAGGGTGTCGGCGGCAAGCATGACCCTACCGGCATCTATCACCCGCGCAACCGCGTCGGCGCTGGATAGGCGCAAGGGCTCAGCCGCGACCCGATCGAAGACAAGTTCGCCAACCGATCGGGTCTTGTCGATGGTGTTGAGCGCCCGCCGCGACAAACCCTTCGCGTCGGGCAAAACGAGATGAAGTCCATGGTCGCTGTCGGCCACGATGTAGAGATCGGCCTCAGCCCAGTCGATCACGAAGAGGGACTTGCCCGTGAGCGTTCCCTTCCGGGCTTTCACGCCGGCACCTTCGCGGATGCCGATTCTTTCCGTGACGGCCACGCCTGCGACAATCTCGCCCGCGGCGATTTTTGGAAGCCACTTTTCCTGCTGGGCCTCGCTGCCTGCAAGCATCAGCGCGAGCGGCGCCATGACGGCGGCCCCAAGGAAAGGCAGCGGCGCCACATGCCGACCGAACATCTCGTAAACGATCGCCGCGTCGAGAAACCCAAGACCCATGCCGCCAAAATCTTCCGGAATCAGCATTCCAGGGATACCCAGCTCGCTGGCGCCCGCCCACAGGGACCGCTGAACGGTATGCGTGTTCCCGGCGGCAAGGCGTACCTTGTCAAGCGGCGCATTCTGTTCAAGAAAACGGCGGACGCTATCCTGCAACATGCGCTGCTCTTCCGACAATGCAAATTCCATCGGATAAATTCCTATTTTGCCAGCTTCGGTTCGCGCGGCATTCCAAGCCCACGTTCCGAAATAATGTTTTTCTGAATCTGCGCCGTACCGCCGCCGATGATGAGCCCAAGCTGAAACATGTATCCCCACTGCCACGAGCCGTGGCTGCGCAGATAGGGGCTGTCGTCGTAGAGAACGCCAAACTCTCCCATGACGTCGATCGCGAGCGCCGATATTTGATGGGTAAGTTCGCAGGATTGAAGCTTCACGATCAGGCGCGCCAAGCCGGAATCTTCGCCCTTGCTGGCGCTGGTCAGCAGCCGGAGCCCATTGAACTTCATGGCGGCAAGTTCTGCCTGAAGCCTTACCAGGCGGTCCCGGAAAATTGGATTGTCGATGGCCCGCTGCCCGTCGACAGTCTCCTCGCGCATCAGATCGACAAGGGCCTGGAACCTGGTTTCCATAGCGGCCGGATCACCCAGCATTCCGCGTTCGTGTTTCAGCGTTGCGTTGGCGACGAACCACCCCTGCCCGCGCTGGCCGACGATCTGCGTCTTCGGTACGCGCACATCGGTGAAGAAGACTTCGTTGAATTCGGCATGGCCCGTCATGGTGGTGAGCGGACGGACTTCGATGCCGGGCGTTTTCATCGAGAAAATCAGATAGGAAATGCCTTCATGCTTCGGCTTGTCGGGCTCAGTGCGCACCAGGCAGAAGATCATGTCCGCCTCATGCGCGGTACTGGTCCAGATTTTCTGACCGTTGATGACGAAATCGTCGCCATCGACAGTCGCCCTTGTCTGAAGGCTGGCGAGGTCCGAACCCGAACCCGGCTCGGAATATCCCTGGCACCAGACCACCTCGCCGCGAAGCGTCGGCTTCACCCATTTTTTCTTTTGCTCCTCGGTGCCAAGTTCCAGAAGCGTCGGCACCAGCATGGAGATACCCTGGTTCTGCAACGCCGAAGGCACACGAGCAGCGGAAAATTCCTCCGCGATGATGCGCGATTCGAGAATATCCGGCTTGGCACCATAACCGCCGTAGTCTTTCGGAATCGTCCGCGCGGCATAGCCGTACTGGATCAGCAGTTGCTGCCAGGAACAGGCTTCGGGAGACGGGCGCCCGGCAGCACCGAGCCCCTTAGGCGCCTGACTCTTGTATTTCGTCAGGAACGCCCTGACTTCTTCCCGGAAGGCCTCGTATTTGGGGCCGTATGCCAGATCCATTTTCGATCTCCGATGCGTAGATGGCGATTGGCTTTGCTTTTATTTCGGGGCAGGTTTGAAACACGGAAGCATGAATCCGTCGCCGATATCCTTGAAGACAAGGACCACAGGCATGTCCAGTTCAACTGCCTCCGGGTCGCAGTCGAGCAAGCGCGTCGCCATGCGAACGCCTTCCTCCAATTCCACGACCGCAGCTATGTAGGGCACGTCGCGTGCAAAAGCCGGATGAAAGGGCTGGTAGGTCACCGTCCAGGAAAAAATGCGGCCGCGCCCGCCGCTCGGCTTCCACTCGTAATCCGGCGAGCTACATTTCGCGCACATGTAACGCGGCAGGAACCGCCAGGTGTCACAATGGCTGCACTGCTGAAAACGCAGGACGCTGTCTTGGCAAAGCTTCCAGAACTCCGCATCGACCGGATCGACGGTCGCGGGCTGAGGATATTTGGGTTGCTCAATTTCCATTTTTACCTCCTCAAAATCGCGAGGCTACCATCGCCGAGATCGCCCCATCCGGTCACGAGTCCGATTTCGGCATCCGGAATTTGCCGCTTGCCCGCATCGCCGCGCAATTGGCGGGTCGCCTCAAGCACATGATTGAGGCCCCACACATGTGCCTCGCTCAAAAGTCCGCCATGCGTGTTAAGCGGGAGCTTACCGCCGAGCTCGATCTGTCCATCCTTGACGAAATCGAGCGCGCCACCCGGCTCGAAATAACCCAGGGCTTCGAGCTGGAGCAGCACAACATAGGTGAAACAGTCGTAGACCTGCAGAAAGTCCATGTCCTTCGGTGTCACGCCAGCCATGGCGAACGCGCGCGGCGCGGCGTAGCTCAAACCGATCTTGAAAGGATCCGGCCGTGACGGAATATCGTCGGCAGGATAAGGATGGCCCTCGGCCGCACCGGAGATATAGACCGGCCTGTGAGGCAAGTCCCTCGCCCGCTCAGCGCTCGTCACCACGACGGCGCAAGCCCCATCCGTTTCGAGACAGCAATCGTATAAACGGAACGGCGAGGACACCATGCGCGACCGCATGTAATCGTCCATCGTCATCGGTTGACCGCAGGTCAGGGCGCGGTCGTTGAGTTGGGCATGCTTGCGGCACGCCATCGCAATCCAACCCGTCGCCTCGGGGCCAACATTGTAAAGTTTCGAGTGCCGCGTCGCGAGCCAAGCATACATCTGCACCGGCAACAGAACGCCATAGGGGAGATAGTAACCCCGGATGGTCGAGGTCAGCGTGTTCATATTCATCGGCCGGCTTGGCGGCACCCCCGCTTTTGGACGCAGCGCCGAGTAGCCGTTCCAGCCGAGCGTGACCAGCACGTTGTCGCAGATACCGGAGGCCACGGCCATGGCGGCATTCTGCAACGCCGTGGTCGGGCTCGCGCCTCCCATGTTGACCGTCGAGGCATATCGCAGCACATCAACGCCAAGGTTGGCGGCCAATTCCTCCGAGGTTGTATAGACGGGCGGCGGCACCATGCCGTCAATGTCCCCGGGCTTCAGCCCCGCATCCGCGATGGCCCGCCTGGCGGCGTCGAGCATCATGGCCACGGCCGTCTGGTCCGACCCTTTTACATAGCCGGTCTCGCCGATCCCGACGATCGCAGCCTTGTCGCTGAAATTCTTCACGAAACTGCCCTCATCATCATTGCCCCGGCACGCAGCCTTGTCGTTGATCCGCCGCACACCTTCCGTAGAAAATATTCTGTAGACAGATCAAGTCGCCGGAATGAGACAGGAATGGACGGATTCCTGCCCCTCGATCTGGCGCGCCAGCGTCTTGATCGCCAGTTCAGCTTCCTCAAGCTCGAAATTATGAGTGTGCATGAGCTCAAGAGGATATTTGCGGCGCTCGATCATCTCGATCGCCTTCTTGTATCCCGACGACGTAACGCCGATCGCGCCCTTGATGGTGATTTCCTTCATGACGATAAGGTCGGACACAAAATCGGAGACGGGCTTAAATCCCTTGACGCCGGCAAGGACGACCGTTCCGCCCATACGGACACAATCCAGCGCATCACGGACCGGCTGAGTCGCGTAGGATGTAACCTCAACGATGACGTCCGCGCCCTTTCCGTTTGTCAACGCCCGCACGCGATCGACAACATTTTCGTTCTGCACGTCGATGATGTGATCGGCGCCCAGAGCAAGCGCCATCTGGAGCTTGTTTGAATCGGCCGCAAGCCCCGTGACTATGATCTTTCCCGCGCCGGCTTCACGTGCGGCAACGACGCTCGCAAGCCCGCGCTGTCCGGGCCCAAAAATCAAAACGGTATCGCCAACCTGCGTCTGCGGAATCTCTACCGCCCAGCGGAAACCGGCGCCCAGCGGATTGAACATGACCGCCAGTTCCGCCGGAAGGTTCTTGTCCATCTTGTGAAGGATCGTGTTGGGCGCGAGATACATATATTGCGAATAGGCACCCCAGAGGCCCGGTGACTCCGTGAGCGGAATATATGAGTAGATCTGGCGACGGTCGCAGAGGTGATAATGCCCGCCGACACAGGTGTCGCAGCAATGGCATGACAACATCGTCTCGATGGCGACCCGATCACCAACATCGACGCCCCAGCGCCTGGCGGCCTTGTCGCCGATTGCCTCGATAATCCCGAGAGGTTCGTGGCCCGGAATCACCGGCATCGGAGTCTGCAAGACCCCTTCGTATTGTTCGTAATCACTGCCGCAAATGCCGCAGGCTTCGATGCGGAGGATGGCGCTGTCGTCGGCGATCTGGGGGATCGGTAAATCGCGGGCTTCGAGTTTGCGCGGAGCCGTTTGCACCATCGCCATCGATTTTTTCGGCAACATTTTCAACTCCCTGTTTCGTGTCGGCGCCGACGACGCGTCGATAACACATATATATTTTTTTATCTTCGTATGTGTTATAGAGGCTCAAAGGTAGGATGCGAAGCCCTAAACTTCCGGCTTCGCAAAATTTTGGGGAGGACAAAATAATAATGACCGATGAAACGCCCAGGGTTCCCCTGCTGTCGATGGCGGAAGCGGCGGCCGCGGCCGCGAAGGCCGGCATATCCGAACAAATGGCGCCACTCAGCGTCTTCAGGGTCTTGCTCCGGCATCCCGATGTAGCGAGCGAGCTTGCCTCGACGCTGAACACCCTGCTTTTCCAGGGCAACAAGCTCGATGCAAGACTGCGCGAACTCATCATCATGCGTATCGGCTGGAAGACAAAATCGCTCTATGAATGGACACAACATTGGCGGGTCGCCCGCATGCTGGACATTCCGGAGGCGGATCTGGTCGCCACGCGGGATTGGAAAAATGCTTCCTGCCTGTCAGACGCCGACCGCGCCGTTCTCGCCGCGACCGACGAGACGCTCGACGGCGGCATGATTTCGGACGCCACATGGACTGCCTGTGCGGCACACCTGAAAACGGCCGAAGAACGCATCGAACTGGTTGTCGCCATCGGCAACTGGACGCTTTTCTCGCAACTGCTCAAAAGCCTGAAAATCCCGCTTGAGGATGGCGTCGTCGCCTGGCCACCGGATGGCAAGAAGCCTTGATCTGGCGAGGAATAACAATTCGAGGAATAACAATTCAAGAACAGGATCGCGACAATGAGCGGAAAAAAGGCGATTTCGAAGGATTTGGTCGGCATGACGTTTCCGGCCGTCGATGTGGAATGGTCCGACAAGGACACGATGCTCTATGCACTCGGCGTCGGCGCTCGTCCCGCCGACGGGCTTGATTTCATTTACGAAGGCCGGGGACCGAAAGTTTTGCCGACTTACGCCGTCATCCCTGGCGGGCGAGGGCTCGCCGGGCTGATGAGCGGCGTCGAGATGAAGCTGGAAATGCTGCTGCATGGCGAGCAATCCGTCGAGTTGCTGCGTCCCCTGCCCTCATCGGCCAAGATCAAGGTAACGGGACGCGTTTCCGAGGTTTGGGACAAAGGCAAGGCGGCCGTTATCGGGGTTGAGAGCACAGGTTCCGACGAGAAGGGGCCCCTCTTCAAAACTCACGCAACACTATTTGTGCGCGGCGCCGGCGGATTCGGCGGAGAGCGCGGCCCTTCGGGCGTCGACTCGACGCCGCCGGATCGGACGCCTGACGCCGTGGTCGAGGATGTGACGCGCCCCGAGCAAGGGGCAATCTACCGCCTCTCGGGCGACCGCAATCCGATCCACATTGATCCGGACTTCGCCAAACTGGGCGGCTTTGAAAAGCCCTTCGTTCACGGGCTTTGCACATATGGCTTTGTCGGCCGCGCGGTCCTGCGCGAGCTTTGCGGCAACGATCCTGCCCGCTTCAAATCTCTCAGCGGACGCTTTGCCGCTCAGGTCTATTTCGGCGACACCATTATAACGAAGATGTGGAAAACGGGCGACGGAGTCGCAATCGTGCAGGCCGAGACGCAAAACGGTAATGTCGTGCTGTCTCAGGCCAAAGCGGCATTCAAGCCCTGACGGACGGAAATTGGTCGAAGTGAAAAAAACGCCAGATATCTTTGCTCATCTGCTTGCACCGCTCGATCTCGGGTTTACTGCGCTCAGAAACCGCGTTTTGATGGGATCGATGCACACCGGCCTCGAGGAGATGCCGGACGGTTTCGAGCGACAGGCCAAATTCTTCGCACGACGCGCAAAGGGCGGCGTCGGAATTCTTGTTACCGGCGGTATCTCGCCGAACAGGGCGGGAAGGCTTGCAGAGCGCGCGTCGGTCATGACTGAGGACCTCGTTGAGAGTCATCGTGTGATCACACGCGCTGTCCACGATGAGGGCGGAAAGATCGTTCTCCAGCTCCTGCATGCGGGCCGGTACAGCCGGCATGCCGAACTGGTGGCTCCCTCCGCAGTCAGGTCCCGCATCAATCCGCTTGCGCCCCGCGCCCTGGGTGAAGATGAAATCCTCCAGACCATCGAGGATTTTGGCACTGCCGCGGCACTCGCACGCGAAGCCGGATATGACGGCGTTGAAGTCATGGGTTCGGAGGGCTATTTTCTCAATCAGTTCACTGCGGCGCGCACAAATCAGCGCACAGATGGTTGGGGCGGTTCGGCGGAAAACCGGCGACGCTTGCCGGTTGAAGTCGTCGGGCGTGTCCGCAAGCATTGCGGACCGGACTTCATTATCGTTTACCGGATATCCGTTCTAGATCTTGTCGAGGGGGGTAATTCCTGGCCGGACGTCGCAGCCCTCGCAAAAGATGTCGAGGTAAGCGGAGCAAACATCCTCAATACCGGCATAGGCTGGCATGAATCGCGTGTGCCGACGATCGCTCATATGGTGCCGCGCGGAGCTTTCACCTGGGCGATCAAGCGGCTCAAGGCAGAAGTCGCGATACCCGTGGTCGCGTCCAATCGGATCAATACGCCGGAGCAAGCGGAGCAACTGATTGCAGACGGACAAGCCGACATGGTTTCGCTCGCGCGTCCACTATTGGCCGATCCCGATTTTGTTGCGAAAGCGGCATCGGGCGCATCGTCGAAAATCAATACTTGCATCGGTTGCAATCAGGCCTGCCTCGACAATGCCTTTACCGGACGACTGACGACCTGCATGGTCAATCCCGCCGCATGCCGCGAAGTCGAGTTCAAGATCGCGACAGCAGCCAGAGGAAAGCACATTGCGGTCCTTGGCGGCGGCCCGGCGGGTCTTGCCTGCGCGGTGACGGCGGCCGAACGCGGCCACAAGGTGGTACTATTCGAAGCCGACATCGATATCGGCGGTCAATTCAATCTGGCACAGCGGATTCCCGGCAAGGAGGATTATGCCGAGACTGTCCGCTATTTCAGGAACCGGCTCGACGAACTGGGCATCGATGTCCGCTGCGGACGACCGGCTGCGCTCGCCGATCTGGAGAGCGGAGGATTTGACGAAATCGTCGTCGCAACCGGCGTTCGCCCGCGCCGTCTTGACATTCCGGGTGCGGATCACCCGTCGGTTATGACCTATGTAGAGGCAATCACAAACACCGCACGCGTCGGTGCCGAGGTTGCCATTATCGGCGCCGGTGGCATTGGCTTCGACGTGGCAGCACTCCTGTCCCATCCGCATGGTCCACACGATCCGTCACATCCCGATGTCGAGGGATTTTCCGCCGAGTGGGGAATTGATCTGAGCTATACGCAGCCAGGCGCTTTGCTGCCCGCCAATCATCAATGGCCTTCATCGCGCAAGATTCATCTTCTCCAGCGCAAGCCGCGCGATAGCTTCGGCGCCAGCCTGAGCAAGACCAGGGGATGGGCGAATTTTCTGGAGGTGATGTTCCGCGGCGTTACGATGACCGGCGATGTAACCTATCGGAAAATCGACGATACCGGGCTCCACATCGAGGCAGGCGGTAAACCGCAGACTTTGAAAGTCGACACGATTGTCGTCTGCGCCGGACAGGAATCGGCGGACGATGCGTTGTCGTTGGCGCAGTCCTTGGGCAAACCCGTTCACATGATCGGCGGCGTCGACAAGCCTCAACAACTTGATGCTGTGAGGGCGATCGAGGATGGCACGCGCCTCGCGCTCTTTCTTTGAGGAAACAAACGAAAAACGAGACGCGGAAGAGACCATATAAATCAGAGTTGTCGCATGAACGCTAATGTCCTCAAATCCGAACAGCCGTCGGCTGCAACGGTAAAATCCGCGACCCGTGTTCTGGAGATTTTCGAGTATTTCGACGAAGTAAGACGCCCGGTGACGATTCAAGACGTAGCGCAGGCGCTGAGTTATCCTCATTCCAGCACCGCCGCCCTTCTGAAAAGCCTCGTGAGCCTCGGTTATCTGGAGCACGACGACCGGGGCAAGACTTTTTTTCCAAGCATCCGGATATCTCTGCTGGGAAACTGGGTGGAAGCCGAGGCGTTACCGATCCGGAATGTCCAGCGCCTTATGAGACGGCTTTCGGCCGATACGGGATGCACGATCATCCTCGCTGCGCGTCTAGGGGCTTATGCTCAATATGTGAAGGTGATTCAAGGTACGTCGCCCATCCGCTTCCATGTCAAGCCAAGCACCAAGCGAATGCTCGCTTTTTCGACGATTGGCCGCGTTCTGCTGAGCGAACTTCCGTTGCCCGAAGCGAGACGTCTGATTCATGATGCCCTTGCCGCCATGCCGGAGCGGCGGGAATCGATGCAGGAGATCGAAGACGAACTGCAAAGAATCAGAAAACGCGGGCTTGCGCTTTACAGCGATCTCGTGACGCCGGGAGCGACTATGCTGGCGATGCCCATTCCGATGGGTCCGTCCGGACGCTCGGTCGCGATCGGCATAGCCGCTCCCAACGAGTATTTTCGCAATCGTAAACAACCGTTCACGGCGTTACTGAAAAACGCTATCGCCGAGCACATCTCACAAAACGGGCAAGGCTTTAAGGAGACTGTAGACGACGAGGACCAACTTGAAATCGACGACGATACAGCGCCATAATCATCCGAGCTTTGTATCCAGGAAGCTGGCCAGCTCGTCGATCGCCGCGCGGCCTTCGCTCAAGACCGGCGCAAACCAGTGCCAGACATGAATCATCTCCGGCCAGACATGGAGATTGACGGATACGCCAGCCTCTTTCAATCTATCGGCCAATAAGTGGCTATCCGAGAGCAAAACCTCCGAACTGCCTACCTGAATCAGGAATGGCGGCAATCCCTTGAGATCGGCATATACCGGCGATGCCAGAGGCGTCCTGCGCGGGGTTGAAGTTCCCAGATAGGCCGCCGTCCACAGCTCAAGATCGGCATGGCGCACCATCGGGTCCACATTCGCTTTCGCGCCATAAGAGGCACCTTTATTTTCAAGATTGGCCCACGGCGAAATACAAACGGCCGCAGCCGGAAGTCCGAGACCGGCATCGCGCGCCGCCAGAAGCACGGCAACCGTCAGGCCGCCGCCGGCTGAATCTCCCGCCACAGCGAGCTTCACCGGGTCGACGCCCGTCTCGATCAACCAGCGATAAGCAGCAAGCGCATCATCGACAGCCGCCGGAAATGGATGCTCTGGAGACCGCCTGTAGTCGATCAGCAGAACCCGGCCTTTCAGGGCAAGAGCTGCGCGCGCCGCAAGATGGCGATGCGAGTCGAGAGAACCAAGCGCATAGCCTCCTCCATGCAGATAGAGCAAAACCCGCTTGCCGGCACCGGCAGCCGGCGCCAGCCATTCGCCGGGAACCCCGCCGGCGGAAACCGGCGTGACCGTCACGCCTTCGGGAAGACCGAACGCCTTGCCAGCCTCGTCATACGAGGTACGAAAATCCTCAAGAGAACGAGCCTCCCCGGTCACAAGGCCCGCAAGCAGCTGACGAACGACAGCAAGTTCCTCAAGACTCATTTTTCACGTCCTCCTCAGGCTGCTGCGCCATGGCGCAACAGACGGCCCGGCAAACGACCTTCGGCGCCCAACACATCGACGCCATTGCGCCGGATCAATGTCCCGTTGACGACGACGGCCGAAATGCCCGAGGCATCGGAAATCAGCCGGTCTTCGCCAGCAGGCAGGTCATAGACCCTGCGAAGGGAACTTGCGCCAACCGTTTCGGCGTCGAAGATCAGGACATCGGCGGGCATTCCCACAGCGAGGCGACCGCGATCCTTGATGCCGAACACCTCGGCGGGCCGCGATGTCAGCATCCGGACCGCCTCCTCCAGCGTCAAAACGCGCTTTTCACGGACCCATCTTCCGAGAAGATGCGTAGAAAAACATGCATCGCAGAGTTGGCTCGCATGCGCGCCTGCGTCCGAGAGGCCGAGCACCGTGCAGGAATCGCGCAGCAACGTTGCCACTTCGTCTTCGTCGGCGTTTGCGACAGGCAGGCGGAACCGCGTCTGCAGATCGCTTTGAATCGAGAGATCCAACGCAAGATCGATCGAGTTGCATCCGAGTTCCGCTGCTACGTCGCACACCAGCCGTTCTCCGAACTCCGGCCGATCCGGACAATAAGCGATGACCGCCTTGTCCCATGCACTGAGAATCGGACCACGCATCGCGTCCCGGAATCCCGCCCGGAAAGAGTTGTCGGCGTAAAGCCTCAGTTTTTCCGCGCGGTCGGCTTTGTTCACCGGCGCGAAGACCGGCATGCTCTGGAACAGAAACGGCTGATCGAATCGAAATTCAAAATTGAGTGGCCTGCAGGTGACCTGCGGAAACACCGCGTAACCAGCCGACTGAAGTTCGTTTGAGCGCGCCAACTGCTCGGCTGCGGAGCCGACATTCAGCACCCCGCCACCGCCCAGCAACGCCGTCCAACTGACATGGCGACCGGAAACGCGGTTCAATTCCGCGAATTCATCAAATGACAGTTCCTTGCCGACAGTCGCCTGTATCACGCCTTCGCCCGCCTCGCCCAGCGCCGACGCGATCTCCCGTATCTCGCTGAACGCCGCCAGCCGGCTTGGAACCGGTCTGCCCTCGTAGCCCACATGCGTCGGCGATTTCGATGTCGCATAACCGAGTGCGCCCGCTTCGAGGCCCTCGCGCATCAGGCTTTTCATATGCCTGACCTCCTCCGGCCGCGCCGCCCGTTCGGTGGATTCAGGCCCGAGGGCATAGAGGCGAAGCGGCGTATGCCCCAGAAGAACGGCCACGTTGATCAACGTACCCTTCTTTTCCACGACGTCGAGATATTCGGGAAACGTCTCGAACCCCCATTCGTCGCCGAGACCGGCCTCCAGCGCCCTGACGCTCATGCCCTCGACATTTTCGAGCGTCCGCAGAATAAGGCCGCGGTGCTCCTTGCGCGTCGGTGCGATGCCGAACCCGCAATTGCCCACCACGACCGTCGTCACGCCGTGCCACGGCGAGATCGACAGATTCCTGTCCCACAGAAGCTGGGCATCGTAATGCGTATGTATATCGACGACGCCGGGGGCAACGACCTGCCCCCGGGCGTCGATAGTCGTCCTCGCCCCGGCGGGGGCCTGCCCCATAGCCACAACTTTGCCATCGCGAATACCGATGTCTCCGGCATAGCCCGGAGAGCCGGTGCCGTCGACAATGAATCCACCCACGATCTTCAGATCGTAGTCCATGAAAACGTCCTCCCCGTGAATCGAAAAAATCCGCGCCTTGACATCAGTATACGGATCGTCAAACGGCGAGCTTGTAGAGTTCCGCGACGTTGTCGTGGCATATCCAGTTGCGTTCCTGCTCGCTCAGATTTTTCGTGTGCTCTTCCAGCATTGCCTGCGACCAGGGCCAGGTCGAATCCGAATGCGGGAAATCGTTCGCCCACATCAGGCGGCGAACATTGCACATATCCTTCATCCTGAAGGCAACCCAGTCGTCCTGGAACGTCACATAGATGTTGTCGTTGAAATAGTCGCTCGGCATCCGCTTGAGCGGCGGCGCCTTCATCCAGTAGCGATGACGCTTGTAGGCATGGTCCATGCGATACATGTAGTGCGGAACCCAGCCCGCATCGGCCTCGACGCAGACAACCTTGAGGTCGGGGAAGCGATCGAAGACACCGCCGAATATGAAAGTGCCCATCACGTCCTGGCAGCCACGAATGATCGAGAGGAAGCCGTTGATACGCGGACCCCGGACCTGCCCCGAAAGACTGTCCGATTTGCCGGTCAGGATGTGGAACGAGAGCGGCATGTCGCACTCGACAGCGGTCGCCCAGACCTTGTCGTATACAGTTGAATCATAATCCTCGACGGCGGGGTTTCCGGGCATCATCACACCCTTGAAGCCCATCTCCTTCGCATGCCTGATTTCCGCAACGCCATCTTCCGGTGATCGCATGGAAACCTGCGCAAGACCGTAAAGACGGTCAGGCGCCTCCCCGCAGTATTCCTGCAACCAGCGATTATAAGCGTCGAAGCAGGCCTTCTTGTAGTCGAAGTCGGGATGGTTGCAGATCACCATTCCGACCGTCGGATAGATGAACTCGGCCGCAATGCCATCCTTCTCCTGGTCCGCAACGCGGAACTTGGCGTCCCAGCCACTCTTCCACAGGTCTTCGAAGGCGACGCCGTCTGTCGTGATCTCCGCCGGATCCTTGCCGGCGGCGGCCACCAGCCCCATCGGAACTGGAGACCCCATACCATCGACGATGAAAGCATCGCCAATCTTGTCGATCCGCTGGATGCGCGGCGCGCGATCACGGAATTTGGGATCAATGTAATCAACATAGCAATGCGGAGGTTCGGTGATGTGCGAATCCGCGGATATCGGCTTCTTGATCATTGGCGCTCTCCCAGCGTCGTATTTGGTTTCAAGGGCGCGACTTTTAATTTGACAATCCCTGATCATAAATCTTCGCTGGCCGCGCAACCCGAGTCCAGATAAATTTACATCCATGCGATCAGCAACACATATATGTTATTCAGAGGAGACGCGAACATGACGATGGAACCGGCCCTGCTCGAAAAAAAGGGCCATATCGCGCTGATCACGCTCAACCGCCCGGAAGCGCGCAACTCGTTCAGTCCGGAGATGTTGGTCAGGCTTGCCGGTCATTGGGAAGAGGTGCGCGACGACGCGAATATCCGCGTCGCCATCGTCACCGGCGCCGGAGACAAGGCGTTTTGTTCGGGCGCGGATCTCGGGCAACTCATCCCGCTCATAAATGGCGCACGCAAACCGCAAAACGAATGGGATCAGAAAATTCTGGCTGATCCGAATATCCTGGCCAAGGGCTTGTTGCGCACATTCGATGTGACAAAGCCGGTCATCGCCGCGATCAACGGCTTTGCCGTCGCAGGCGGAATGGAGTTGGCGCAAGGAACGGACATGCGTATCGCTGCGGATACGGCAAAGCTCGGTGTGCAGGAAGTCAAATGGGCGATTTTTCCGGGCGGCGGCTCAACGGTGCGCCTTCCGCGCCAGATACCTTATGCAAGGGCGATGGAACTGCTGCTCACCGGCGACCTGATCAGCGCGCAGGAAGCCTACGATCTGGGATTCCTGAATCGTGTCGTCCCCCAAAACCAGGTGCTCGACGCGGCATTCGAACTCGCGGAGAAGATCGCCGCGAATGGGCCGATCGCCGTTCAGGCAATTCGCAAATCCGCCCGCGAATGTCTGGGTCGCCCCGAGAGCGAGGCGATGGGTATGGAGTCGCGCTTCGCAGCACCCGTGTTCAAGACCGAGGATGCCCGCGAGGGGCCCAAGGCATTCATGGAGAAGCGCAGGCCTAACTATAAGGGCCGCTGAAACAAGAAACCGAAATCATTACGACAGGGAGATATTCCGATGCAGTTCGGCATTCAGATGGTTTTTCAGAATTTCGACAGAGCCAACTCCGGCGTAACCGACGGCCAAGTCTATGACGAGGAGATCCGTCTCGGGCTTTTGGCGGAAGAACTCGGCTTTGACGCATTGTGGCCCGTCGAGCACCATTTCGAGGACTATTCGTTTTGTCCCGACAACACTCAGTTCCTGAGCTACATGGCGGCGCGCACCAAACGCATCAAGCTAGGCACCGGCGCCGTCATCCTTCCCTGGAATGTGCCCGTTCGGATTGCGGAAAAGGTCGTCCTGCTGGATCACCTTTGCCAAGGCCGAACACTCTTCGGGATGGGTCGCGGCCTGGCGCGCAAGGAATATGCCGGTATGGGCGTGAATATGGACGAAGCGCGCCAACGCTTCGACGAAGCAAGCCCGATGATTATCGACGCTCTCGAGACCGGCTTCATCGAAGGGAGCGGCCCCTTCTATCCGCAGAAGCGGACCGAAATCCGTCCCAATCCGCGCGGCTCCTTCAAGGAGCGTATCTATCAGGTCGCCATGTCGCCGGAATCCGTTCTTCAGTGCGCGAAGGCTGGCGCGCGGATGGTGATCTTCGCTCAAAAGCCGTGGGAGGCTCAGGCCGAGGCCGTCAAGGAATACAAGGCTGCGTACAAGACACAACATGGCGAAGACGCACCGCCGATCATGATATGCGACTTCACCTATTGCGACACCGATCCTGCACGCGCGAAGGAGTTGGGACAGAAATATGTGACCAACTATCTGCTTTCGGTACTCGATCACTATGAACTGGCCGGCGAGCATCTTAAAAATGCCAAGGGCTACGAGTCCTACGCCCAGGCCGTCGACGCCATTCGCGCGCTCGGCAAGGATGGAATGGCCAGAACCTATCTCGATGTCACGGCCTGGGGGACGCCCAAGGAAATCGTCGACAAGTTCGAATATCGCAAATCGCTTCTGGGCGAATTCGACATCAATCCCTGCTTCCTTTTCGGCGGCATGAGCTATGAGAAGGCAGCCGAAAGCATGCGTTCGTTCGCCAGACACGTCATACCGGCCCTGAGAAAGAGCAGCAAACGCAAGGTGGCTTGATGCGTCTGCTTCTGGAAGCCCTATGGCGGTCTGGCCCCTGAATTGGGCGACGACCCAGCTTGTCGCCGATGCTCCGCGGACGGCGGTCTGGCGGCGTGGAAAGCCGGATGCGCCGATGCGTCACTCCAGATCGAACGGGCGCCCGCAAGGTCGACCACACAAGAGACCACGCCAAGGTAGACGTGTTCGATGACATCGAACACGTCTGCGGTCTCCTGCGCCGGCACTCGACGCTCGGGTATACTTGAGCCCTATGGAGCTCGAAAAGAAGAGGCTGTCAGCTTAGCTATCTGTCCACGAGACGGGCGTCAGGCACACGGCAACTTTCAAGAGGCCGCCCTCCCGGAACTGGCGGGCCGACAATTTCCAAGTCAAACATACCTAAAACGTCAGATGAGTCCCGCTCCTTTCATGGCAGAAATGTAACCGAATGTCATGGCCGGTCCGATAGTCGCGCCGGGTCCGGGGTAGGAATTTCCCATGACCGACGCCGTGCTGTTGCCCGCCGCCCAAAGGCCCTCGATAACCTCCCCCGACTGCGAGACCACCTGTCCGAACCTGTTGATAACAAGCCCGCCGCGCGTGCCGATGTCGCCGGGATAGAGCCGGATGGCGAAGAAGGGAGCTTTCGTCAACGGCGCCAGGTTCGGATTTTTGAAATAGGGATCGCCGTACATGCGGTCATGCGCACTGTCGCCCCTATGATAGTCCTCATCGACACCGGTTTCGGCAAGCTTGTTGAATCGCTCCATCGACTTCGCGAGTCGATCCGCCGGAACGCCTATCTTCTCCGCAAGTTCCGCAAGGTCTGGCGCCGAGATCACGTCGCCGCTTTCGTTCCACCGCTTCGGTATGGGCTGGCGCGGCATGTTCGAGGCAATCATATAGTAATCCTTGTACGCCTTATCCAGGATAAGCCATACCGGCACGCAGGACGTATCTGTCCCGTTATGCATTTCGTAAATTCTGGTGACCACGTCGCAATAGGGCGCCGCCTCGTTTACAAAGCGATCGCCCGAGGAATTCACGATCATCGATCCCGGCAGCGAGCGCTCGAGAACGCAAAAATGCGGGTTCTCGTTGGCGTTTACGTGACTGACCGGACCCCACCAAGCGTCGTCCATCAGATCGAGCCGGGCACCAATGCTCTCACCGGCACGAATGGCATCGCCCATATCGCTTTCGGCGGCAAGCGACCATTTCGAGCTTGTGGGATGCGGCAGATAACGATCGCGCATTTCCTGATTGTGGGCGAAACCGCCGGCGGTCAGCGCCACGCCGCGCCGCGCCTTGTACCGAAGCGTCCTGCCGCCCTTCGACACCTCGGCGCCCACGACGCGACCGTTCTCCGTCACCAGCGACGTCAGGGCCGTATTCACTTCGAACGGAATGTTGGCACGCAATATGGAGTAAAAGAGCCGACCGGCGGTGCCCTGCCCCGCCGTCATCACTTTTCTTCCAAGCAGCCTGTTTGTGATCGTGTTGAAAGCCGCCTTCATGAACTTGCGTTTTCCATCCCAATGACGGCGCATCCGGGCGACCGAAAACAACTCGAACAGCAGGAGGCCGGCGTAATGAGTGCCCGACAGAACCGGCGGGCGGAAATATTTCTGATTGGCGCCAAGCAAAGTCCCGTTGAAGGGAACGGCTTCCAGGGCGCGGCCTTCAGGGAAGCCGCCAGTCGCTTCGGGGTAATAGTCCGAATATCCCTTGCTCCAAACGAAGCGCGTTTCCGTGTGATCGCGCAGGAACTCGATCATCTGCGGACCGTACTTCACAAACGATTCCTGAACTTCCGAGGGCACGCGGTTGCCGACCGTGCTGGCCATGTAGCTCCTGGCCCGTTCCTCCGAGTCCGGTAACCCGCCTTCGCGCACCAGGTAGTTGTTGGGAATCCAGACCACGCCACCCGATCGAGCCGTGCTGCCGCCCATATAAGGCGCTTTTTCGATCACCAGCGTATCGAGGCCCAGATGATTGGCCGTCAGAGCCGACACCATTCCGGCGCCGCCGCCGCCCACGACCAGCCAGTCTACTTCCTTGTCCCAGCGAATACCGGCTCCCGCTCCGTTGTCAGCCATATGCGTGCTCCCTCAATTTGTCCGACGCACCGAAACCCCATGCCGCCCGCTTGCAGCGCCGCATAAACGAACAGCGGGCAACCCGCCACCTCCCGCTCTCCGGGGTGCGTGTTTCAATCGTGCGCCTGCTCGTAAACCTGATACTCGATGCCGCCGGGATAAACGCGCCCTTCCCCGACGCCCAGAACCCTGTTCAACCATTTATATTTTTCGGCGCCGGTCTCGAAACGCAGCTGGCTCAAAAAATACGAGTCGCCGATTTTCGTTTCTCCGCCACTAAGCGCCGCGGTGACGAACTTGTCGTTATATTCGAGAAAGCCCGTATAATGAACATAGATGTGTGCGCCATCGTTCGTCTGCAGAACGATCCGCACGTCGATATGCCCCAAATTCTCGGAATCGATGACGATCCAGTCGGCGCCACTGCTGCAAACGGTGCCCGTTAGGCGATTGCCCTCGAACGCGCCCCCCGTAATGTTGGCGACAAGCCGCTTGCCATGCGTCGTGTCGCCGATGTCGAATGGCGAGGCGACAAGAACGTGAATTTTCATCAAAGGAACTAGCTTCATGTGCTTTTAATCCTTATACAGAATGATATAACCTGCATATGCGAGAAATTGCGCGACACTTTTCCTGTTTGGCGCAGTAACCGGCCGTCCACGACTCAGGTAAAACTCATCGACAGATCGCCCAATCCCTGGTCGAAGCGGCACAAAACGTCGTCGCCGGCCTTAACGGGGATTGCCCGCACAAAGGACCCGGTAAGCACGACCTGCCCCGGCTCGAAAACAACGCCGAATTGGCCGAGCTTGTTCGCAAGCCAGGCGACGGACGTGACGGGATTGCCCAGAACCGCCGAGGCATCGCCCTCGACTTCCAATTTGCCGTTCAACCTCAATTCGCCATGTACGCGCCGCACGTCGATCGCGTCGAGCCGTCTCGGATTGGCGCCCAGCACGACAGCGCCGCAGGCAGCCAGATCGGCCACGGTGTCGATCATGCCGAAACCGGGCTCCGGCATTACGCGGAAATCGACAATCTCAATCGCAGGGACAACAAAATCGGTCGCCCTGATGACGTCGACGGGCAGCACGCCCGGCCCCTTGAGCGCGTGCTTCATGACGAATGCGATTTCGATTTCGAT
Organism: Parvibaculum lavamentivorans DS-1; assembly: GCF_000017565.1. Classification (NCBI taxonomy): domain Bacteria; kingdom Pseudomonadati; phylum Pseudomonadota; class Alphaproteobacteria; order Hyphomicrobiales; family Parvibaculaceae; genus Parvibaculum; species Parvibaculum lavamentivorans. The sequence goes on along the minus strand of NC_009719.1, from coordinate 1,944,247 downwards.
CATCGGGCGGAAAAACCGGGAAGCATCGATCGGCGTCGCTTCAGGCAGGAACATGTCGTCGGTTATGGCGCTGAAATCCGGCTCCGAAGATCCGGCCATTTCCTGCATCGGTTTCGACGTGAGCCCTACCTTGTAGCCCTTCACCTTCGCGCCCGCGTCAACCTTGCGGCGGACGAACTCTTCCTGAACCAGATAGGAATCCTCGACGGTCAAGCCAGGATAGGTTCCGGTCAGCCGCCGGAGCGGCCTGCGTGTCTCGTAGACGTCGAAAAGCTCGTCAACGATTTTTGACCTTGTCGCACTATCCAGCATTTTTTGTTCCAGTTTTTTCTTTCACAGCCGTGAGACTCGCCATGCTCGCCGAAGAGAGCGCCGCGATGTCCGTCGTAACCGAGATCATTTGAAACCCCTGCGCGACGCGCAGCGGCGCGACGATCGCGTTCGACAGGACGGCTACCGCCTTGCCGTGCCGCCGGCAGGCAGCGACAACAGTCTTTATGGCATCGTCGAAAGCAGGCTTTCCGTCATTGTCTCCCGGCGGCAGACCAAGCGCGACCGAAAGGTCGAACGGCCCCACCAGGGCGGCATCGACCCCCGGCAAGCCGACGATTTCATCGACCTGATCGAGCGCGGAGCGCGTCTCAATCATCGGAACGACGGCAACACGGTCATTGGCCGTGAAGGCATACCCCGCGCCGTCGCGCGTTCCGACACGCACAGGCCCGAAGCTGCGGCGCCCCACCGGCGGATAGCGGCAGGAGTCAACCAAACTCCTCGCATCGTCGGCCGTCTGAATCATCGGAGCGACGACGCCAAGGGCACCCGCGTCCAGAACGCGGCCGACGATTCCCGGCTCGTTCCAGGGCACGCGTACAATTGCTGGAAGTCCGCGAATGTCAGCGGCGCGGATCATATCAAGCGCCTGTCCGTAGTCCATGCAGCCATGCTGCATATCGACGAGTATCCAGTCGAAGCCAAGCGACGAAACGGCCTCGACTCCGAGCGCGCCGGGCATCATGCACCAGGCGCCGAATGTCACCTCTCCAGCCGCCCAACGCGATTTCAGAGACACGGCTTCCGCCATTTTCATATCCCTCAGAACTGGCCGAGCGCGACGCGGCGCACCGCGTCGGTGTCGGTCGGCTGGTGACCGACATCATGCGCGGGTGCCGGCACTTCCTGGACGGTGTTCGAGATGCGTCCAATGCCCGTCACCTCCACTTCGACGACGTCGCCGATATTCATGGGCCGCGAGTTGGCGGGCGTGCCGGTCAGCACAATGTCGCCCGGAAGGAAAGTAATGTGACGCGAGAGATCGGCGAAGATGTAGTCGATCGGAAAGGTCATCTCGCTGACCGGCCCGTCCTGCACCATCTTGCCGTTGATGTAGGTGCGGACGCTTTCCTTGCGGATGTCGACACCGCGCACGATGCCCGGACCAATGGGACAGAAACCGTCCTGCCCCTTGACGCGCAACATGGAGCCTGCATCCGTGTCGCGGAAATCCTGCGCGCCGACATCGTTGGCCGGCGCGAAGCCCGCAAGGCAGTCCCACACTTCATCGGGCGCGACATTGCGCATCGGCTTGCCGACGATCGCCGCGATCTCGCCTTCGTAGTTCAGGTAGCGGCAGTCGGCCGGACGGTTCAGAAAGCCGCGATGGGAATTGAGCGTCGTCAGCGGCTTCTGAAAGTAGGTTGGCGTGACGAGAGGCGGCGCCTTGAACTCGACGCGGCGCGAATCGTAGTTCAGGTGAATGCAGATGATCTTGGTCGGATCGCAAGGCGGAAGATAGGTCGCGGCGGCTTCGTCCACCGTCCGTCCGTCTCCAAGGCGGAGCTTGCCGCCCTCCTCCGGCTTCACCCAGACCGGCGTTCCCTGATGCAGGATACGCCGCCATTCCTCGCGCGGACCGTCCAGAACCGACATGTGTTTTCCTCCCTCTTTCATTCGGCAATATGGAATGGACGCTCCGGTCACACTTCCATCAGCCCCTTTTTCATGACTTCTTCGTTCTGCTCATGGCCATAGGTGTCGCGCTGGTAATATTCCGACTGGTGCGTCGCCTCGCGCGCGCCCCAACCCACCTCGCACATAAAGCCGGACGGGTTGAGGAAGTAGAAGGAATACATGTGATCGTTCGCGTGGCGGCCGGGCATCATGGTGATGGGGATGCCCGCCTGGCGGACGATCTCATAGGTGAGGCCGACATCATCGAAACTTTCCACCTCGAGCATCAGGTGGTTGATGCGCTTTTCGCCGGGCGGACCGAAGGCCACCGTGTGGTCGCGCGTATTGCAGTGCATGAACATGAGGTCGAAGGGCTTGTCGAGACCGGGAAAGGGAATGCGGTATTCGACACCGCCGCGCATGCCGAGCAGCTTGTAGAACTCATAGGTCTTTTCGAAGCCGACCGTTTCCTTCTGAATGAGATGGCCCAATCCGCCCTCGCCCGTCTTGAAGCGGCCATGCATGCGGCGGCCGGGGTGAAAGGGCTTGTCGGACTGCACCTGCGGCCCGTGGAAAATCTCGATCGGGAAACCGCTCGCATCCTTGAGCTTCATCACTTCGATGACACGGCGATCCGCCGCTTCCTCATAAGAGCCGATCCGCACGTCGATGCCGGCATTGGTAAGCTTCCTGTGCATCTCGCGGAATTCCTCGACGCCCGCGACGCGGAAACCGAGGAAATTCAGATCGTCCGTACCGTCCTCTTCCAGGATGATGCGGTGATGCCAGTAATCCATCCGCAGATAGCAGCGGCCCGCCTCGCCCTCATCCGCCACTTCGAGGCCGAGGATCTTCGTTGCGTAGTCCTTCCAGTCATTGAGGCTCTTTACGCCGAGCCCCATATAGCCGAGTTCCGTGACCTGAACCATGTGTGCCTCCCCTCAGGCGAACGATCCCTTGCGGACCGAAATGTTTTTTATGTCAGTGTAGAAATCGAAGCTCCAGGTGCCGCCCTCGCGGCCGATGCCGGAGTCCTTCGCGCCGCCGAAAGGCGCCGCCAGATCGCGGACGAAGAAGCAATTGACCCAGAGCGTGCCAGCCGTGACGCGCGAGGCGATGTCCATCGCGCGCTTTTCGTTGCGGCTGAACAAGGTGCCCGCGAGACCGTACCGCGTGTTGTTGGCAAGCTCGATCACCTCGTCGTCGGAGGAGAAGTTCTGCCAGGTGAGGACCGGGCCGAAGACCTCGCGCTGAGCGATCTCGAGCTCCGGCGTGATGTTCGCGAAGAGCGTCGGCTCGAAATAGAGTTCGCCGAAATTCGCGCGGTTGCCGCCCCAGAGCGGTACGGCGCCATCCGCCCTGGCCCGCTCGACGAAACCGGCCACGCGCGCGAAGTGCTCCTTGTGAATGAGCGGTCCGACGCGCGTATCCTTGTCGCGCGGGTCGCCGACGATCATGTGGCTTGCGGCGCCACGCACTTTTTCCAGGAACTCTTCCTCGATCTTCTTCTCGACCATGATGCGGGTGCCTGCGAGGCAGACCTGACCTGCATTCATGTATTGCCCGGCGACCGTCTGCGCGGCCGCATCGAGATCGGCATCGGCACAGACGATGAAGGGCGATTTGCCGCCAAGCTCGGCGCTCATGGGCGTGATCGAACGCGCCGCCGCCTGCCCGATGATCTTCGCCGTGTCGGTCGAGCCGGTGAAACTGATGCGGTCGACATCGGGATGGTTGACGAGCGCATCGCCCGCCTCCTCACCGATCCCCTGCACGACATTGAGAACGCCCGCGGGAACGCCCGCCGCATGCGCAATGTCGGCCATCAGCGAGCAGGTGAGCGGCGCCCATTCCGGCGGCTTGACGACCACGGTGTTACCCGCTGCAAGCGCTGGGCCGACCTTCCAGGTGGTCAGCATGAGGGGCGCATTCCACGGCGTGATGAGAACCGCGACGCCGGCTGGATCGTATCTCACATGGTTCACGACTTCCGGCGAGTCGATCGAATGACCATCAAGCGTCAAAGCCCAGTCGGCGAAGAACTCGATATTCTGCGCCGCGCGCGGCACGACACGATGGACATTGCCCATGAGGAGCGAGCCGTTGTCCATCGTCTCGACGGCGGCGAGATCGTTCACCCGCGCCTTGATGCCTTCGGCGAACTTCTTGAGGATCGGCAGACGTCCCTTCGGACCGAGCGCCGCCCAGGCGGGAAAGGCCTTGCGTGCCGCCGCGACGGCCGCATCCGCCTCCGCCTTGCCGCCCGCCGACAGATCGCCGAGATGCGAGCCGTCGATGGGCGAGAAGTTGGCGAATTTCTGCTTCGAGGCGACACGCTTTCCGCCGATCCAGTGATCGGTGGAAATGTCGACGCCCGCGACTTTTACGCTGTTACCGTTCATCACACGGCCTCCGCGACATGGCGGTCCGCTTTTTTCATCGCGCCAATGTCCTCGGTCAGAAAGCGATCGACCAACTCGTTGGCGCGGGTGCGGTCACCGAACAGATGGGCCATCTGATAGTTACGGACCGAAGATCCGAGATAGAAGCGCTCGTACTGGAGGTTCCGGCCAGCAAGGCCCGTGCCGACGAAATCCCATGCGAGCCGGAAGACACGCGCGCGCTGCTCGGCACCCACATCGCCAGCGCCGCGCAGATAATGGTCGATGAGCGGCCGAAGACCGGCATCGTCGAGTTGAGCGCGGCTCGGGGCGGCGAAGACGTTATGCGACCCGATGAGTTGGATGATTTCGCTGACCCGCGCCATCCATCGCGGCATCGACGCGCGAAGGGCGGCGAAGGGTTGGGCATCCGGCAGCCAGACGCCGTTGCCATAGTCTATAGCCCCGTCTTCGGCGGCTTTCAGGCAGGCGCGGGTCAATTCGGCATAGCTCCAGATTTCGCCGAGCATCTCCCATGTCTGCGGCTTGACGTCGTTGATCACCTCGGTCATCCGCGAGGCGAGGCCCCAGGCAAATTCGAGTTTCGTCAGCGCCCGGACCGTTGTCTGCTGCATGACGTTCGGCCACCAGCTGCGCATCATGACCGAATTGTAGACGGCGGTGTTGCAGTTGACGTGCAGACGGTTCCGGGGCACTTCGACATTGTCGAAGATCACGAAGGCATCCTGCTCATCGAACCGGCCCGAGATGGGGTGATCGAAAAAATTGCTGCTTTCGGAAAACGAATCCCGGCAGATGAATTTGAGACCAGGGGTGGACATCGGAATGCAGAAGGAGATCGCGTACTCGTCGCAATCGGGCGGCAAGGGATGGGACGGATAGACCGCAATCTCGTCGGCGAAAGGGGCGAGCGTCGCGAGGATCCGCGCACCGCGCACGACGATGCCGTGCTCCGTTTCGCCAACCTTGCGAAGGGCCACATCGTTGCCGGGTTGCGGCGCGTCGCCCTGCGCCTTGTCAATGGTCGGATTGACGATCGTATGCGTCAGCGAAATGTCGTTGCGGCGCAGATATTTCTGATAGTTGACGAGGTTTTCCGCGCCCTCCTCGTTGCCATTTACGGCCCACTCCTCGGCGCGGCCAGCGAAGCCCGCATAGGTCACATTCATATAGTCCGGCGTGCGGCCCATCAGGCCGACTGAATATGCGGCGATTTTTTCCAGCCCCGCGCGACGACGCGCCAGATCCTGCCTCGATCGAGGAATCATATGGCTAACATTGATCTTTTCACCCGTCTCGGGATCCGGCATCAGGCAGGCGTCAGCCTCTTTATGCTGGAGATCATAGACGGCTGCGACGCCACGCGCCGCGCCCGCGAATGCGGGGTCGTCGGCGACGCTCTCGATCTTTCGGTCGCCGACCCAAATCTCCCGAGGTTGCTTGAGGCCCTCCAAAAACTGTGCGCCCGTACGTGCCGGCATGGCTTTCTCCCTTTACACTCGTATTGATTCTTGTCTCGACACCCGGCTCAAGTGGCATGGCTGGCAAATCCACCCGCAACCATCCATATCTTATATATACTCATTTATGAGTGGACTCATATCTTCCGCACGTTGCACAAACTTGTCAACCGGCGAGGCTCGCCGACAATTGGCGCAGGAATGGTCGAGATACTTGCCGTGCCGCCAAATAATCTGACAGACGGGGCCTGGCGGCCGCTGGACGCAACCACACAATAATCAGGACGCTCGATGGACACACCCTCGAAAACTAGCAAGCAAGTCAGATCCAAATCCGCAAAGGGAGAACGTCCGCAGACGGAAGGGCGAAGAGAGCGCAACAAGCGGGAAAAGGTCGCGCGCATCACGGCGGCGGCCCGTACTCTGTTTCACATCAAGGGTTATACGGAAACGACCACGCAGGAAGTGGCGGAAGCTGCCGACATCGGAGCTGGCACACTATTTCTCTATGCTAAATCAAAGGAAGACCTCCTCATCCTTGTTTTCAAGGATGAAATGAGCCAGTTGATAGAGGAAGTGTATGGAACAATTCGGAAGAAGGCCCCGCTGCTTGAGCAAACGGAGTCATTGTTCGACGGATTTATTGAATATCACAGACGCGATGTTGTCATTGCCCGCGCGCTAATTCGCGAACTCAGCTTCTCCGGCAACCCCGGGCGCCGGAAAGACGTGCTCACCATTCCAGAAGCGATTATCGAAAAGCTTGTCCATTTCGTCTCAGCCGCTCAGTCGCGCGGCGAAATTCACGCCGATATCGATCCGGTCGAAGCAGCGCGGTGTCTGTTTGCCATCTATTATCAGCAGTTGCAAACCTGGCTGGGAACCTATGTCAGCCACAGCATCTTCAAAAAAAACATGCATGTACTGCTCAAATTCGTGGTCGACGGAATGTCCGTAGACGGCATACACAAAACAGAACCCTCGCGAAATAAGCGAACGTCGCAGAACGGGAAAAAATAAGAACAGGCTCGCTAAACCAACACTTGGAGAAAAGCGGCGCCTTCGAAGGCGAATGAGTTTGGCTGATTCAGCATTCCAACACTGCCGGCTTTCGAGATCGGCACGAAGACAAGGTTTGGGTCAGGAGTATCTCTCTCGACCCAAGGGGCAGTCGACGCCCGTCTTTCAAGGGGAGGATCGGGGGAGGGGCCTCGAAATCCGCGCGCCGACTGCGACTAGGGTTCGGACCCTAGTGCTGACCGTCAGGTATTCTCAACATGAGACCGTCGAGATCGTCGGTCATGGTGATCTGACAAGCAAGGCGGCTGTTTTCCGTCGAACCCTCGGCAAACTGTAGTAAGTTGGCTTCCATGCCGCCCGGCTCGGCCATGCCGGTCCGGGCCATCCACGCGGCATCGACATGTACATGGCAGGTCGCGCAGGCGCACTCGCCGCCGCAATCGCCGTCAATACCCGGCACACTGTTGTTGACTGCGGCATCCCTCGCGGTTGTGCCGCTCTTGACCGCAATCGGATATTCGACGCCGTCCGGTTCGATGAAAATGATTGTGGGCATTTTTTCTCTTGTCAATCATGCCGGGTGAAAAGCCGGCTGGGGCGTTTTCGCGACGAACCGCGAGCGCCGCTCCGTCGCGAATTAATGCGCCGGACCGGGCCCGGCTCTAATGCACGTACAGCTTCACCGGCAAATGGGTGAACCCTCGGATGAAGTTGGACAGCGTTCTCTCGGGTGCGCCGACGACCTCCACCTTGCTGAAACGCTTCAGGATTTCTTCCCAGATGATGCGCAACTGCAGCTCCGCCACGCGGTTCCCCATACAGCGATGTACGCCGAAACCGAAGGAAAGATGGTGACGGGAATTCGGACGGTTGATGATGAACTCGTTCGGACGGTCGATCACCTCGTCGTCCCGGTTTCCCGAGAGGTACCACATGACGACTTTGTCGCCCTTCCTGATCTTCTTGCCACCGATTTCGGCGTCCATGAGCGCCGTCCGACGCATATGCGTCAGCGGCGTCTGCCAACGGATGATCTCGGGGATCATTTTCGGGATGAGATCCGGATCGGCCATCAGCTTGCGATATTCGGCCGGGTTCTGATTAAGAGCGAGCACCCCGCCGCTGATGGAATTGCGCGTGGTGTCGTTACCGCCCACGATCAGGAGAATCAGGTTTCCGAGGAATTCGAGATACGGCATGTCCCGCGTCGCCGGCGAATGCACCATCATCGAGATCAGATCGGGCTTCGGCGGCTCGTTGACCCGCTGGTCCCACAGACCCTTGAAGTAGTGCGCACATTCGAGGAGTTCCTCGCGGCGCTGCTCAAACGAAGAAACCACGCCCGTCTCTGGTGTTGAGGTCGCAACATCTGACCAGCGCGTGAGCTTGCGCCGCTCCTCCCAAGGGAAATCGAACAGTGTCGCCAGCGTCATTGTCGTAAGCTCGATGGAAACTCGATCAACCCAATCGATCTCCTCGCCTATGGGAAGAGAATCGAGAATAATCCCTGCGCGCTCGCGGATGATGGGCTCCAGCAGAACAAGATTGGACGGGGCGACAGCTGGACTGACTGCCTTGCGCTGAGCGTCGTGCTTGGGGGGATCCATCGCAATGAACATCTCAAGCTCAAGCGCCGCTTCGCCGCTTTGCATGTCCTGCAGGGCGATACCACCAAGTTTAGCCTCCGAGGAAAATGTCTGGTGGTTCACCTCGACCTGCATGATGTCGTTGAATTTCGTTACCGACCAGTAGGGCCCGTAGGCGCTCTCGGGGCAATAATGGACGGGGTCTTCCCGCCGCAGCCGGGCGAAGTAACTCCCAATCATGTCGCTTTGAAAGAGCTTTGGATCGCTGACATCCATCTGAGAAAGCGGGACCGTCGAAGCAGTATCTCCAACCAATGTGTCGGTCGTCATCTCTCTGCCCTCCAGATCGTCGTCTACGCAGCATCCACCCGTCGTGCGGATGCTATCCAAATTCATTATAATAAATCATGTGGGCGATTCAGCGTCAAACACTTTCGTTCCCGCACGCGCCCTCCAAAAAACGGTAGGGAGGCCGCCCCAGTTCCATCAATCCAAGACGAATCCCTCATAATCCTTGGCCGCAGCGGTATTGCACTGGTCCATATAAATGGGTACGCCGGGGAAATTAAGAAGCTGACGCGGCTTTCCCGGAATGTTAGCGCCCATGTACCAGGAATCGGCCCGGGGAAAGAGTGTCATGCCGGCGATGGAATTCAGGAGCTGCGCCCATTCTTCCTCCGCCTGAGCGGTCGCCTCAATCCGCCCCTTGTTATTCTCGCGCATATGCTTGAGGCAATCGACGACCCATTCACCCTGCATTTCGGCGCATGTCGGGCCATTGCAGAATCCGGAAGGACTTTGCGGACCGTAAAGAAAAAGCATGTTCGGGAATCCCGACGTCGCGAAACCGAGATAAGTACGTGCACCCTCGGTCCATTTTTCCTTGAGCGTTATGCCGCCCGTCCCGTGTATATCGATCTGGGTCAACCCGCCGGTCACGGCATCGAACCCGGTCGCCAGGACAAGCATATCGAGCTCAACCAACCCATCCGACGTAAGCACTCCTTCGGGAACTATTTCCACGATCGGCATCTCGCGCACATCGACCAAGCTGACGTTGTCCTGATTGAACGCTTCGTAGTACCACTGCTCCAGCGAGGGGCGCTTGACGCCGAAGGGATGCGGCGGCTCCATCGGTGCGAGTTTGTCTGCCAATGCCGGATTCTTGATCCGGGCGCGGGTCTTGTCGCGCCAGAAATCGTACATGGTACGATTTGCTTCCTCATTCGTCAGGATGTCGGAAAATCCACCAATCCAATAGTGGAAGCCACCTTTTTGCCAGAGCTTTTCATAAAGCGCGCAGCGCTCTTCCGGCGGCACTTCCAGCGCGGACCTTTCGTCCCTCAGAATGTCGAATCCGCCAAACGTCTCCCGCCGTATACGGAATATCTCCGGATAATCAGCCTTCATCCGCTGCTGCGTCTCGACGTCGAGCTTGCGCTGCTGCATCGGCAGAGCGAGGATCGGCGTGCGTTGGAACACCGTCAGATGCGCCGCATCCTTGCTGGCTTCCTGCACCACCTGAACGCCGCTCGCTCCGGTTCCCACGACGCCAACCCGCTTGCCCGTGAAACTGGCGCCTTCCTGGGGCCACAATCCCGTGTGAAATGATTCTCCAGCGAAGCTTTCAAGACCCTTGTAGTTCGGAATATAGGGTTTCGACGCAAAACCTGTGCAAAGGATAAAGAACCGGGCGCGCACGACGGTGCCATCGGTCGTGCGAATGACCCATTGATCGCGCGCTTCGTCGAATTCTGCCGCGCTGACGCGCATGCCAAATCTTATGTCACGGCTGAGATCGAGTTTTTTGTCGACGTAGTGGAAGTAGCGGCGCAGTTCATCCCAAGCCGGAAACCTCTCGGTCCAGTTCCAGTCGCGCCATAACTCCTCGATCGAAAATTCATAAATCGGGATATGAGAATCGACCCGCGCGCCAGGATAGCAGTTCCAGTACCAGATGCCCCCCATGTCGGCACCGGCCTCAAACAGGCGCACTTTGAAACCTTCTTGCCGCAAGCGGTGAAGCTGATAGATGCCATTGAATCCCGCTCCGACAATGAGGGCATCAAATACTTCGGCATCGTCATTTTTTTGCGTCTGGCTGGATTGTACCGAACTCATGGAAACAGCTTCCCTTCATATCCCAGCCACGAAACGGTGGGTGTCGTTCCGGAATTTACCTCATCGAAACCATATTCGGTCGCCGAGCAATCTTCCTCGCAGCGCCGGGAGGGGAGCTGCGTTGCCTAAGCGGGCTTTGGATCGCGAATGAGAACGGTGCCCTGGGCCGCACAACAGGCGCGGCCCTCGTTCGTCACATCTATACGAACCACCGCAGTCGATTTTGTCATCGCGATCAATTCGGCCACTGCTATCACCTTGCCCGACGATACCGGCGCCAGCAGATTGAGCTTGAATTCCGTCGTGGCCGCCCACTGTCCTTTCCGCATATGCGGATAGCAAACGCAGCCGAGAACATGGTCGCACATCGCAGCCAGCACCCCACCATGCATGTTTCCGATCGGCGTCAACAGCCGGTCGGAGACTTCCATCTCGGCAGTGAGCTTGCCCGGCTCGATATGCGTGATGCGGACCCCCAGAAACTCGGGCAACCCTTTCATTGAATTGCTGGCGTTTATGAAGCCCTGTGCGATTTCCTGGTTGAACTCCGGCAGTTTTGCAACAATTGTCATTTCGTTTTCTCCGAACCTTCAATGATCCCCAAGGCGCGCAGCCGAGGCTTACAGATAGGTGTTTGCGCTGCTCAACGAGTTTTCGGCGCTTTTCACGAGATCGGCCATGACTTCCGCAGCCGGCCTTACCTTGTGAATGAGACCCATGCCCTGCCCTGCGAAACCGGGAGCGATATCTTTCCGCTTTACCGCCGCCGCCGCCGCCAGCACCGGCATCGCAACCATGGGTTGGAAGGGCATGGGCAACGGCTCCAGACCCGCCTCGACAAAAGCCTCGGACCACTTGTTGCGAATGATCCGGGCCGGCTTTCCGGTGACGGTTCGAGAAACCAGTGTGTCACCGTCACCCGACTCGACAATCGCTTCCTTCTGGAAGTCCTCGATGCCCGCCTCTTCGGTGGCGAGAAACGCCGTACCGATCCAGGCACCTTCGGCGCCGAGCATCATTGCAGCCGCGATGCCGCGCCCATCGGAAATGCCGCCCGCACCAAGCACTGGAATGCGGCCAGCGATCGCATCGACAACCTGCGGAATGAGCGCCATCGTTCCGACGGGTGAATTGTGCCCGCCCCCGTCATGGCCTTGCGCAACGATCAGATCGATGCCGGAATTGACTACCTGCAGCGCATGCTTTACCGCGCCGACGACTGCCATCACCTTGGTGCCGTTGGCATGGAGCCGATCAAGCCAGGGCCCCGGATTGCCGAGACCCGCCGCATAGACAGGAACCCGCTCCTCAACAACGACTTCCATTTGCGCTTCGAAGAATTCCTTGGAAAACAGCGGCGCGTTCGATTTTGACGACCGGTGAGCTTCCTCGGATTCCCGCGCCCTGGATTTCAGCGGCGGAATGTTTTCCTTCTTCAGAAAATCTTGCGCGAATTTTTGGTACTCAGGCAGCATATCCATCGGAGACGGACCCGCCTTGCCCTTGTAGGCTTCCCTACGCACGGAGGCTGGCAGCAGGGTGTCAACACCAAATGGCTTGTCCGTCAGCGATCGCGTTTCCCGAATCCATTCGCGCAACTGATCGGGAGAGCAAGCAGCCGCGCCAAGCACACCGAGGCCACCCGCATTCGATACCGCCGCCGCAAGCCGCGGAACGCTCGCGCCGCCCATACCGGCCAGCAAGATCGGGTATTTAATACCTAGAATATCACATACTCGGCTATGCAGAGTCATAGCTAACCTCCCATGGGGCGACTTCATTGGCCGCGCTATTTATGATCATAAATTAGCGACACCCGGGGAGCGGCGCAAGTGCTGCAAAAACGACATCGCAATCGCGAACACTCGCCTAGCGTTTCCGTCGGGGAACCCGCGGCACGCTCAGGTCGTCCGCATCCTGCCAACGCACGATTTTGGACATGATGTCGGGATATCGAGCTTCCAGATACTTGTCCGATCGGCTTATGAACCGGGACATTTCGGTGAAAGCGAGGTCTGGGTTGCGATCTTCAATCGCCTTGAGAAGCCGTCCGTACGCCTTGATCTGATAGTCACGCTCACCCTCCGTATAAATTATACCGACTTCCGACGCATTCGTGATGTTGTGAAGCGAACCGATTAGGAATCCGATCAAGGGATTGCCAGACGCCCATGCAAGCACGTCGTGGAAACGCCTGTTCTCCTCCGCATAGGAGTCGCAAGATACGGACAGCGTCTTCAAAGTGGCCAATGACGTATTCAGCTTGTCGATATCCTCATCGGACGCACGCTCCGCCGCAAGCGCCGCCATGGTCGGGCCGACCGCTTGTCTCACTTCAATCAGCGAACGGAACGTGGTGCCGAGAAACTGCAGCAGCAACGCCATTGTACTGGCAAAATCTTTCGGTCGGGGCTCCTGAACGATCGGCCCACCGCCAGGGCCGGGCCGCAGAAAAATGATGCCCTGCAGTTCCAGAAACCTGAGGGCCTCCCGCAAAGTCGCGCGGGCCACCCCATACCGTACGAGCATCTCCTGTTCTGGCAGCAAGCGATCTCCGACCTCGGCACCTTGCTGCTCGATGTCCTCGACAATCTGCCTTGCAACTGTGAGGGCACGCTTGCCGGACCCTTTCGGAAATCGGTTGACTCGTGAAACGGACGCGATCGCTTTCATTTCAGATACCCGCATACTTCATTGTTTTTAAGATCAATCGCCCCTGATCAGGGAACGGTTGGAAGAACCCGACTACAACACCGTCGTCCGTGTTTGCAACGCCCTGTTAATTCATCATAATGGATTTCGGCCTTTGAATACACATATGAAAACATGGAAAAAAGCGTTTGATGTCAGCAAACCGGACCTTGTTCATCCTTGCCCAAAATCTCAAAATCGCGGCGGACGCATTCGGCCCCGACCAGGCGCGTCCGGTTATGCTCGCCCATGGCGGCGGGCAGACACGCCATGCTTGGCAAGCCTGCGGTAGAAGGTTGGGGGAAAACGGGTATTACGCCCTCTCCGTCGATTTGCGCGGGCACGGCGAAAGCGACTGGTCTCCGGACGGAGACTACAGGATGGAGCGTTTCGCGGAGGATCTCCTCGACGTCGCGGACGGCTTCTCCGTGCCTCCTGTCCTGGTCGGCGCATCTCTGGGCGGCATCGCGGGCATGATCGCGCAGGGAGAATACGCAAAGGCCGGACGGCGCGGGTTTGCGGCGCTGGTCCTTGTCGACATCACCCCTCAGATGAACATGGAGGGGGTTCAAAAAATCCTCGGATTCATGGCGTCAAATCTGGAAGAAGGCTTCGCCTCGCTTGAGGAAGCAGCCGATACGATCTCGCGCTACATGCCCGGTCGGCCTCGCCCCAAAAACCTGAGCGGACTGGCGAAGAACCTTCGCCTCAGGGAAAACGGCCGCTACTACTGGCATTGGGATCCACGTTTCATCACCGGCACACAAAAGCCGCAAGGCAGCCGCGAACCCGAACGCCTCCAAATGGCGGCACGTTCCCTGAAAATACCGACGCTCCTTGTCCGGGGCCGCGACAGCGACCTCGTGACGGTCGAAGCGGCGCGGCAATTCGCCGAAATTGTTCCTCATTCCGAGTTTATCGATGTCGCAAATGCGGGCCATATGGTAGCGGGCGACAAGAACGACATATTTACAAGCGCCGTTCTGGATTTTCTGACGCGAATGGCGCCTGCCGCGAGCACATCGTAGCCCCACGGGTGGATTCATTCACGCGTGTACGTCTTCGACAGATGAAGACAACCCAAACAAATAAAAATCGAGAAGAAGAAGGGAGAAAGCCGATGTCGAATCTGGTTCTTCGCAAGGACAGCGGGCGTATTTGTACGCTGACGCTCAACCGTCCAGAAACCTTGAACGCGCTCAATGTCTCGCTGTTCGAGGAACTGCGCGAGCATGTGGATGCGCTTCGTGGACAGGTTCACGAGGTGGCATGCGTCATCATCACGGGCGCGGGCAAGGCTTTTTCAGCCGGCCACGATCTGAAGGACATCCAGAAGGGCGAGCGCCCGCCGGAACCGCATTTCCAGGCGAAGACCATTCAGGCGCTGGCCGAACTGCCGCAACCGGTCGTCGCCTGCATCCGCGGGCATTGCTATACTGGCGGACTGGAGCTTGCGCTCGCGGCAGACATCATCATCGCCGCGCGCTCCGCCAAGTTCGGCGACACGCATAGCAAGTGGGGACTGAGCCCGCTCTGGGGCATGACGCAAAGACTGCCGCGTCGCGTCGGGCTGTCGAAGGCCAAGCAGATGATGTTTACCTCCGATATTTTCGCGGCGGAGGCGGCGGAGCGTATGGGGCTGGTCGACATTTGTGTCGACGATGTCGAACTGGAACAGGCGACAAACGACCTTGCTCAGCGTATCGCCGCCAATTCAACCTACAGCAACCAGGTCAACAAAGGTCTGCTGAGCGCGACCGACGGCATGACCGCCCAAGCGGGGATGGCCTACGAACTCGCGCATAGCCCCGGTGCCTGTTACGACGCGCGCGAACGGGTCGCCTCATTCGGAAAAAAATGACGGCGGGCCACGCGCCGCGCCGCCTTCGACCTTATGTGGCGGGTGGAAGTTTTCCACCCGCCTCCTCCAGGTTCAGCCCGGGATTCTTACCGGCAATGCCTCATAGCCCTTGATGAAGTTGGAAAAGACCCGCTTTGGTTCATCGACCACTTCGATCGGCTTGTCGGGCCAGCGCTTCAGGATTTCTTCCCAGACAATGCGGAGTTGCATTTCCGCCAAGCGGTTGCCGACGCAGCGATGAATGCCGAAGCCGAAGGAGAGATGCTGACGCGGCCTTGCACGATCGATGATGAAACGGTTCGGCTCGTCGATCGCCTCCTCGTCCCGGTTACCCGAGACGTACCACATGACAACCCTGTCACCCTTCTTGATCCGCTTGCCGGCCAACTCGGTATCCTGTAGCGCGGTGCGGCGCATGTGGGTGAGCGGCGTCTGCCAGCGGATGATTTCCGGTATCATGGTTTCAACGAGCGCCGGATTTTCGCGCAGCTTCCTGTACTGATCCGGGTTCTCGTGGAGCGCGAGCAAGCCGCCGGTGAGCGAATTGCGGGTCGTGTCGTTACCGCCGACGATCAGCAGAATGACATTTCCCAAATACTCCGCCGGACTCATGTTCTTGGTGGACTCACCCTGGGCTAGCATGGTGATAAGATCGCCGCCCGGTTCGGTCGCGTTGACGCGCTGATTCCACAACTCGGTAAAATAGGCGGCGCATTCGAGAAGCTCTGCTTCGCGGGCTGCCTCGCCTTCCGGTGTCTTGAAGGCTTCCTCCGAGGTTGCGACGTCGGACCAGCGGGTGAGTTTCCGGCGCTCTTCCCAGGGGAAGTCGAACAGGGTGGCGAGCATCTGCGTCGTCAGCTCAATCGACACGCGATCGACCCAGTTGAACGTCTCGTTCACCGGAAGCGAATCGAGAATCTTGCCGGCGCGCTCGCGGATCGTGCCTTCGAGTTTGGCCAGATTGGCCGGAGCGACGATCGGGCTCACCACCTTCCGCTGCGCGTCGTGCTTCGGGGGGTCCATTGCGATGAACATCGGAAGCTTCAGACCCGCATTATTGTCGCGAATCGTAATCCCCCCTGCTCGACGTCGGACGAATAGACGCCATGATTGGTCTCGACATGCATGATGTCCTTGTATTTTGTCACGGACCAGAAAGGTCCATAAGCGCTTTCCGCACAATAATGCACGGGATCCTCGCGACGCAGCCTTTCGAAATACGGCCACATCCGATTGGACCTGAAGAGCTCCGGATCGCTGACATTGAGTTTGTCGAGCGGAATGGCATATGGATCGTCCAAGGACTGGACGCGTTCGGCTACGTTCATGCTGCTCATGATCTTATCCTCGTTTGTGGACGAATATTCACCGGCGCAACCACTCCTATTCGGCGGCGATTGTCACGCGACCGCGCATGCCGCCGACACTTCCATTGACTTCCTGACGCTTCAGACGCGGTAAAACCTTTTCCGCGAAAAGTTTCATGTTTTTGGTGGAAAGTTCCTGCGGCATGCCGCCATAGCTGAAAATGGAAATCAGCCCCGCCGCATCGACGCGCTTTTGGTTTTCCATGATCTGCTCGTAGACCTGATCCGGCGTGCCCCAGACCTGAAGCTTCGCCAGAAAATCGACAAACTCGTCGACTCCGTGCTTTTCGATATTCCGGGCGAGCGCTCCGTAATACTCATAGCCCTTGATGTCCGCGAGCCCCTTGTTATGAAATTCGTAATGGTTCAGGGCCGAACGGCTGTATCCCCTTATGTATTTTTCGTATATCTCCTGAGCGACCGATGCGTCCTCATGACAGGCGATGAAACTGGCGATGATCGGCTTGGGCGCCTCGGTACTGTTTATCTCCCTGTAGATTTCCCGGTAGTTGTTGAGTTCGGCGACCGTCGTTTCCCAAGGCTTCTGAGCGATGATCAGAATGCCAATGCCGAGCCGCGCCATGATGCGCGCCGACTCCGGCGAAACCGCCGCCGCATAGGTCCGGCCGCGGAAACTCTGGAACGGGAACGGCCTGATGGCCGTTCGGGGCTGTTTGTAAAACTTCCCGTTCGCCTCGATATAGCCCGTTTCGAAGGCGTTCAGAATTGCCTCCGCATATTCGACGAAGCGTTCGCGGGATTCACCCATATTGATGCGGAAGCCCTCGAACTCGATCCGGCCGAGGCCGCGGCCAACGCCCAGAATGGCGCGGCCTTTCGAAACATGGTCGAGCACCAGCACTTCTTCCGCGAGCCGGACGGGATCGTGCCAAGGCAGCACCATCACCATCGAGCCGAGACCGACCCTATTGGTACGGCCAGCCATATAAGTGAGAAACTGCGCCACGTTCGGGCACATGGTGTATTCGTCGAAATGGTGCTCGGCCGCCCATATAGAATCGAAGCCGAGCGGCTCGGCCATGTCGGCCATCGCGATTTCATGGGCGTAGACCTCCTGGTCGGTATAACCGCCAGCGAGGTTCTGAAAGAACGTACTCATGCCGACATGCATGGGAATCTCCTTTTTGTTCAATTCCGCTTCACACGGCGTTTATCCCCAGCGTCTTTTTTATCGACCGGTGGAAGTATGCAAGAGCCGGCTCGTTGGCGCCGAAAGTCACAAAATCTTGTGCACCCGAGTGAAAATCACGCTGGATATTTTCCGCCAGCGGAAAATCTTCCTGCTGCACGGTCGCCATCAGCAAGTCCATGTTCTTGGTCCAGTACTTTCTGGCCTTGTCGGTCACGGCGGGTTCGGGCGTATAGAGAGAGACGTGCATTTTTGATTCATCCACGCTGTCGCCCGGATAAACCCTCCACGTCTCCAGATGATCGCCCTGCATGATGAAGACCGTATTCGGAAAGAGCACGTATACAAGCGCGGAGTGGCGGACCAGATCCCACTCGCTTTCCGGCCTCTGGCGCAACGCGTCGATCGTCTTGCGGGCGCCAATCATGCGCAGATTTCGTGCCATGCCGTCGAACGTGCCGAGGTTCGAGTGCAGGATCGGCGCGATCGTATTCTTGTGAAGTGTGCTCAGATGGTAGGTTTCGAGAAACGTGTCGATCACGAGCTTCCAGTTGAGGCGGGCCCGGAGCACGCGTGTCTCGTAGTGGCTGTAACTCGCAAGGCCGAACGCGACGAGATCGTCCGCCATCCCCGCAAGATGGCCGTCGATGTCGATCGACCCGCCGGGCGTCGGCATGACCCAGATCATGCCGTATTTCTCCACCACCGGCAGAGGCCGCAAGCCGTTGCTCGTCTTGTCGACGCTCTCGAAGCCCTGCTCGAACGGTATCGACCTCAGCCTGCCGCTCCGGTCGTAGGTCCATGCGTGATAGGGACAACTGAACACGGTCTTGCCGCTGCCGCAGCCCGACGCAACGCGCGCGCCACGGTGGCGGCAGACATTGATGAAGGCATTGACCTGCCCCGCTTCATTCCGCACCACCAGGATCGGAACGCCCGAAAAATCGTCGGTTACATAGTCGCCGGGATTGGGCAATTCGCAGCTCAATCCGATCAGGAGTGGCTCATGCCGGAACAGCATCTCCCGTTCTCGGCCAGCCTGATCCGGACTGGTGTAGTCACTGACATGATGACGATACACGGCATCGCCCATCGCGGTCTCACCCGCGTCGAGATAGCCGAAGATCTTCCGCAACTGCTCGACCTGGGCTTCGTGTTTCATGATCGCACTTCTCCCGAAGAGGTCCCTTGATTATCCGTCAGCGGAATAATGGTTCCCGGCGCTCCCGGAACGCCGCCAGACCTTCCGAAACATTTTCGCCCATCAGCGCGTCCACGACTGCGCTCCGTTCCATATCCAGACCTTCCTGGAGCGATCCGTCGAGCCCGTTTCTGCAAAGCTGCTTCATGGCGGCAAGACCGCCCGGATTCTTTTTGGCGAGGTCGGCACAATAGGCTTCCGCCTTGCCGGCAAGCGCGCTGTCGTCAACGATATGGTTCACAAGCCCCCAGGCCAGCGCCTCGTCTACCTTGAGCCAGCGGCCGCTGAACATCAGATCAAGGGCACGCCGCGAACCGACGATGCGCGCGAGACGCTGCGTGCCGCCCCAACCCGGCACGAGCCCGTAGCGGGCATGCTGGCATCCCATCTGCGCCGACTGCCCCGCAAAAACCACGTCACATGCCATCATCAATTCCAGCCCGCCCGCAAGACACAGACCGTTCACCGCGGCGACAATCGGCAGAGGTGAGACCTCAAGACGGCGCAGGACGCGATGACCGCCCGTGATAAACGCTTCCAGCCGACCCCGCTCCCTGCGAGCGTCGAGGACCTCGTCAAGATCGGCACCGGTGCAGAAGTGCTTGCCACGCGCGAGCAACAGAACGGCACGAACCTTCCTGTCTCCCTCGAACATTGCGAGAGCCTCGTCGAGACCGGCCATGACAACCGACGAGAGGCAATTGAACTTGTCAGGCCTGTTGAGCGCCACGATTCCGACGCCGTCTCGCATCTCGGTCTGGACCGGGGCTTCCGCGGCGCTAGTCATATCGCCTCCCTCACGCATAAGGCACGGCCACCCGGCCGACTTTCTCGCGCGAAATGATCATCTTCTGGATTTGCTCGGTGCCGTCGCCGATCTGAAGCCCCATCACGTCGCGCAATCTCTGCTGATGAGGCAGATCAGTGCTGTAACCGCCATGTCCGTGCGTGAGCAGGCAACGGTGGATGACCTGGAAAGCCGTCTTGGGTGCCCACCATTTGCACATTGCGGCTTCGGCGGTATGCGGCAAATCATTGTCGCGGAGCCAAAGCGTCTTGTAGCAAAGCAGACGCGCCGCCTCGAGCAGCGTCTGGGCTTCGGCCAGCGGTTCCGTGACACCCTGATATTTGGCCAGCGGATTGCCGAAGGCAACGCGCTCGGTCACATACTTCCAGGTCTCTTCCAGCGATGCGAAGGCGGGAGCCAGACATTGCAGGCCGATCAGCGCGCGGGAATAATCGAACCCCTGCATGACCTTCCGGAAACCTTCGCCCTCCGGGCCGACCATGTAGCGCGACGACACATTAACATTGTCGAAGAATACCGAACCGCGGCCGACCGCTTTCGAACCTACATCATCGAAGCTCGAACAGGTGATACCCGGCGCGTCGAGCGGCACCAGAAAAGCCGACACACCGCCAGCGCCCGGATTGCTTTCATCCGTGCGCGCGAGCACAAGAATGTAATCAGCCTGCTCGGCCATCGAGATCGAGGTTTTCTCGCCCGACAGGACGTAGCCGTCGCCATCGGCGCGCGCTTTCGTCTGCAGATGCGCTGCGTCGGAGCCGCCTCGCGGCTCCGTCAGACCGAGCGCGACGATCGCCTCGCCCGAGCAAATCTTCGGAACGATTTCATCGGCGACTTCAGGCCTTGCATGCGCGGCGACGATCGATCCCATCAGCGAACCCAGGAGCTGGACATAACCGACGCTAATGTCGCCGCGTGATATTTCCTCGATAATAATGCCGGTCGTAACGCTATCGAGTCCCGGCGCCCCGAATTTTTCGGGCAAATCGGCGCCGACGAGGCCAAGCTCGCCCATATCCCGGACGAGCTGTCGATCGATCGCTCCGGCGGTTTCGCGCACCTTGTAGGCGGGCGCGAGCCGCTCGCGCGCAAATCGTGCGGCGGTATCTCGAATGGCTCCCTGGTCGGACGTAAAGGCAAAGTCCAAGATACCACCTATTTCATATGCTTGCGGAATTCCGGCTTGCGCTTTTCATTGAGCGCGTTGACGCCCTCTTTCGACTCCGCCGAGTTGTAGTAGAGGCGGAGCGCCTGCATGCCAAGACCGCCAATGCCGCGAATATTATCGCTGTCGGCGTTGAACGATTTCTTGGCAATCGCAATCGCCGTCGGGCTACGCTCGACAAGCTCGGCGCACCAGGCATCCACTTCCTCATCCAGCTTGTCGTCGGGAACGACCGCATTGGCGAGACCCATCGCCAGCGCCTCGCGCGCCGGGTAACGCCGGCACATGTACCAGATTTCGCGCGCCTTCTTCTCCCCGACCACGCGGGCGAGATAGGCGGTGCCGAAGCCGGGATCGACGGAGCCCATCTTGGGGCCCACCTGGCCGAAGATTGCGCTCTCGCCCGCAATCGTCATGTCGCACAACGTCGCCAGCACATTGCCGCCGCCGATGGCGTAGCCCCGCACCTTCGCAATCACCGGCTTGGGCACGTCGCGAATGACCGTGTGCAGTTCCTCGACCGGCATGCCGATGGTTCCGCGCGTCTCGCCGTCGCCATAGGAACCGTCATGATCCGATTGATCGCCGCCGGTGCAAAACGCCTTGTTGCCCGCGCCAGTCAGCACGATCGCACCGATCTCCTCGCTCCAGCCCGCCTTCAGAAAAGCGTCAATCAGTTCGACGCAGGTGCGGGGGCGGAACGCGTTATAGACCTTCGGACGATTGATGGTGATGGTCGCGACGCCATTTTTCTCGTCATACAGGATGTCTTCGTAGTCCATGAAAATCCCCGTCAACCGTGCATTGAGAGACCGCCCGAGACGCTGATCGTCTGGCCGGTAATGAAACTTGCATCGTCGCTCAGAAAGAATGCGACCATGCCCGGATAATCGTCCGGTTGCGCCAGGCGGCGCATCGGGATCGCCTTGGTGAGCGCTTCGGTCAGACGTCCGCCGCCCGACGCATCCACGGAGGCGAGCAGCGGCGTGTCCGTCGGCCCCGGACAGATCGTATTGAAGGTGACGCCCTTCCGGGCGAACTCGCGCGCCATCGTCTTCATGAAGGCGATGACGCCGCCCTTGGCCGCGGAATAGACGGCCTCGCCAGACGAGCCCACACGGCCCGCATCCGACGAAATGCTGACGACCCGACCGGCACCCTGCTCGGCAAGCCGACGCGCAACGACATGAGTGAGATTGAGCGGCCCGTAAAGATTGATGTCGATCACCTTTTTCCAGAAATCAGGCTCTGTCTGGATAAAAGGCTTCGCCTCGTCCCAACCGGCATTGTTCACCAGTCCATAAACCTGGCCGGCCGCCTTTTCGAACGCATCGACTGCCCGCGCCACTGCCGCATAGTCGGTGATGTCGACCTTATAGGCCCAAGCCTCTCCACCCTTCTGGCGAATTTCGGCGGCGGCGGCCTCGGCACCCTTCTCGTTCATGTCGAAAATGGCGACCCTGGCACCCTCTTCGCCAAGCCTGAGCCCAATCGCCTTTCCGATACCGCTTGCGCCGCCGGTAACGATGACCGGCTTCTGATCGAGTCCTCGCATGTTAGTCGCCTCCCTCGCTGCACCGCTTCAGACACATTTTTAACTTTGCCATAGCAATGGCGGCACATTTTTTCTAATACTAGTTCGATTTTCGAGGGAGGCGCAACATGTTTCGAACGTACATTAGATTTACGATCGGCACCGCCAAACAGGCGGCGAGGGGGCGTTTGTGACGAGCGAGCAAAGCAAATCCGACATCAGCCGCGCGAGAATACTGGACGCCGCCGCCAAGATGTTTCGGCAAAAAGGCTACGCGGCGACGACCCTGATCGAAATCGCGAGAGCCGCAGGCATGCAGGCGGGCAGCCTCTATTACCATTTCGGTTCGAAGGACGAACTCCTCGAGGAAGTTCTCGACATAGGCATGAGGCGGGTTCACGAAGCCGTCGAGGAGAGCCAGGAACGTCTGCCTGCGGATTCATCTCACCGCGACCGAATTCGCGCCGCCGTAGAGGCGCATCTCACCACACTTCTGAAGCATGACGACTACACATCCGCCAATATCCGCATTTTCGGACAGGTCCCCGAAGAGGTGCAACAGCATCACATCAGGCAGCGCGACGCCTACGCCGAACTCTGGCGGCACATTTTCACCAAGGCGCAGAAATCGGGCGCATTGAGCAGCGACGTCAATCTTGGCGTCGTACGCATGCTGCTGATGGGCGCTCTCAACTGGTCGGTCGAATGGTACCGTCCCGGCAGAACGTCCATTCAGGCGATAGCCGATCATATGTGCCTGATGCTGTTCAACGGAATCGGGATCGAAGAACCCGCACAAAGCAGGGAAAACGAAACAGTCACGTGACCGAAAACATTCGAGGGAGACGCGCATGGAAGTTCAGAAGACTCGATTCGGGTTTTCCGATGAGGAACTGAAGGCTCTACCCACGGTTTATCGAGCTGATCTTTTTTCGGGGAAAACGGTCGTCGTTTCCGGCGGCGGCAGCGGTTTCGGCAAGGCGATTGCCTGTCTTTTGGCACGACTGGGCGCAAACGTCGCCATATGCGGGCGCAACGAAGAAAAACTTGCCGCGACGGTTTCACTTCTGGAAAGCATGGGCGCGCAGGTCTTCAGCCGGTCCCTGACCATACGCGATCCGGATCAGGTTGACGGTTTTATTGAAGCGGTCTGGGATAAATTCGGCGCGCTCGACCTTCTCGTGAACAATGCCGGCGGCCAGTTTCCGCAAATGGCCCTCGACTTCAAGGTCAAGGGATGGAACGCCGTCATCGACACCAATCTCAACGGCACCTGGTACATGATGCAAAGCGCCGCGCGGCAGTGGGTCGAAAGAAAGACCCCCGGCTCGATCGTGAACATCATCGCGGACATATGGCGCGGAATGCCGGGCATCGCGCACACATGCGCGGCGCGCGCCGGTGTTGCCTATCTGTCCAAATCGGTGGCCGTCGAATGGGCACCCCATCGCATCCGCGTCAACTGCGTCGCACCGGGCGTCTGCGAAACGAGCGGTTTTGCGCAATATCCACCCGAAGGTCTCAAGACCTATCCTGGCGCAAATCCGATGCTGCATGTCGGCGACGCCCACGACATCGCCGAGGCTGTTGCCTATCTCGCCTCGCCGGGCGCCAAGTTCATTACCGGCGAGGTATTGACGGTCGATGGCGGCGAGCAGCTCTGGGGCGACCCGTGGCCCCCCGGACGACCGGATTATTTCCAGCCAAAGTAATGCCTGGAGTTCAAGCCCGCCTGCGAGGGGAGCGTTACCGATGTTCGATCCAATTCTGACCAGGAAGCGTGTCGAGGCGATGAACGCCGGCGGCTTCTGGCCGGGCAAGACCGCCGCCGACTATCTCGACGGTTGCATCGCCAAAATGCCGGACAAGACGGCCGTCGTCGATTTCAACTCCATGACGAACAAGGCCACCCGCCTCAGCTACCGCGATTTAGGCAAGATCGTGGAACGTATCGCGGTCGGCCTCGCGGAACTCGGCGTGGAGAAAGGCGATGTTGTTTCCTGCCAATTGCCGAACTGGTGGCAATTCACCGCGCTGCATCTGGCTTGCGTACGGATCGACGCCGTGACCAATCCATTGATGCCGATTTTTCGCGAGCGCGAATTGTCCTTCATGCTTGGCCTTGCGGAAAGCAAGGTACTCGTCATCCCGCGCACCTTTCGCGGCTTTGATTACCCTGCCATGGTGGCCAACATCCGGGCCGGCCTGCCGCAGCTGAGGAATGTGCTCGTCATCGGCGGCGACGGCGAAACCAGCTTTGAGAAAGTCCTTCTTGATACGCCGTGGGAGCAGCGGCGCGACGCCGGCCGTCTCTTCGCGGCGCGACGGCCCGATCCCGACGACGTAACGCAGTTGATGTATACGTCCGGCACGACCGGCGAACCGAAAGGCGTCATGCATACGTCGAATACGCTGCTCTCCAATATCCTCGTCTGCGCCGAGCGCCTCGGGCTCGGCGCGGACGACGTGATGTTCATGGCGTCGCCGATGGCGCACCAGACAGGCTTCATGTACGGGCTGGCGATGCCCGTTCTGGCCGGAGCGACCGCCATTCTGCAGGATGTGTGGGAGCCGAAGCGCGCCTCCGCGTCGATCTCCCGCGAAGGAATCACCTTCACCATGGCGTCCACGCCGTTCCTGTCCGATCTGACCGAAACGGTGGCGGCGGACGGGAGCGACGTATCCCGTTTGCGCATCTTCCTGGTGGCAGGCGCCCCCATCCCCCGCGCGCTTGTCGAGCGGGCGCGGCAAATCCTCGGGGCGAACATCGTGTCGGCCTGGGGCATGACCGAGAACGGCCTGGTGACAACGACATGCCTCGACGATCCGGACGACAAGGCGATCAATACTGACGGACGCGCGCTGCCAGGCATGGAAGTCCAGGTGGTCGACAGCGAGAACAAACCCCTGCCCGCCGGCGAGGAGGGCATGCTCAAGGCTCGCGCCTGTTCGACTTTTGTTGGCTATCTCAAAAGACCGGACTGGTACAATCACGACGCGGAAGGCTGGTTCGGCACAGGCGACCTGGCGCGGATCGACGGCCAAGGCTATATCCGGCTGACCGGACGCTCCAAGGACATCATCATCCGCGGCGGCGAGAATATCCCCGTGGTCGAGATCGAAGGCCTGCTCTTCCGTCATCCCGACATTCAGGATGTAGCGATCGTCGGCGTACCGGATGAACGGCTGGGCGAACGGGCATGTGCGTTCATCGTGCCGAAGCCCGGCCGCGAGGTTGGCTTGCGCGAGGTGGTCGCCTTCCTCGAAGAGCACAGGGTAGCGAGGCAATACCTGCCGGAACGGGCGGAAATCGTCGGCGAACTGCCTCGAACACCGAGCGGCAAGGTACAGAAGTTCAAGCTGCGCGAGATCGCCGTCGCCCTGCCGGCATGACATTCCGCAGGCAGCCGGTGGCGGAAGGCCGGCAACAGGCGTGTGACGGACTGTTCGGAAAGTTGGCGACACCGCGTCGCCGCCCAATGAATGCAACCTGACAATCCACGGAAATATGCTTATAATGATTTGGTGGGAGAGAGTCGGCTAACCAGCATCCCATATGTCACGCCTTCTCAGGCTTCTGGAAACACAATGGAGACGCCGTCATGAGTGAAACCCTGGTTGCCGCTCGAGACAAGTCGATTGCGGACGCCTACGCGATCCCGCTTGAAAAAATCGATGTCAGCAATCCGGAACTCTTTAGGGCGAATGCGATCTGGCCGTATTTCGAGCGGTTGCGCCGCGAAGATCCGGTCCATTACTGCAAGGAAAGCGAATACGGCTCGTTCTGGTCGGTGACAAAATACAAAGACATCATGCATGTCGACACCAACCACGGCATCTATTCGTCCGAAGCCACTCTGGGCGGCGTCGCCCTCCGCAATCAGGAAGAAGGTTTCTTCCTGCCCATGTTCATCATGATGGACCCGCCGAAGCACGACGCGCAGCGCAAGGTTGTCAGCCCGATCGTCGCGCCCGGCAATCTGGCGAAACTTGAAGGCACGATCCGCGAGCGCGCAGGCAACATTCTCGATTCCCTGCCTGTCAATGAGACTTTTGACTGGGTAGACCGCGTGTCAATCGAGTTGACGACGCAGATGCTCGCTACCCTTTTCGATTTCCCTTGGGAAGAACGCCGCAAGCTCACCCGCTGGTCGGATGTCGCCGCCGCAGGCACCGCCTTCGGCGATGAGGAGACCGAGAAGGCCCGCAGGAATGAATTGCGCGATTGCGCCGCCTACTTCACCGAGTTGTGGAATCAGCGCGTCAACGCGACCGAGCCGGGAAACGATCTCATCACTATGCTGGCTCAGGGCGAAGCGACGAAAAACATGGGGCCAATGGAGTATCTGGGAAACGTTCTTCTCCTGATCGTCGGCGGCAATGACACGACCCGCAACTCGATCACCGGTGGCCTTCTGGCCCTGAACGAGAACCCGGTTCAATACAAGAAGCTGCGGGACAACCCATCGCTCGTCGAATCCATGGTCCCCGAAATCATCCGTTGGCAGACACCCTTGTCGCATATGCGCCGCACCGCGCTTCAGGACACGGAGCTTGGCGGCAAGCAGATCAAGAAGGGAGACAAAGTCGTCATGTGGTACGTCTCGGGCAACCGGGACGAGGAGGCAATCGAAAACGCCAACAGCTTCATCATTGACCGCAAGCACCCCCGCCAGCACCTGTCCTTCGGCTTCGGCATCCATCGCTGCGTCGGCAACCGGCTGGCGGAAATGCAGCTCCGCGTCGTCTGGGAGGAAATCCTGAAACGCTGGCCCGACAAGCCGATCGAAGTGGTCGGCGAACCGACGCGGGTTTTTTCAAATCTGATCAAGGGTTACTCGAGCATGCCGGTCAGAATTCCAGGCTGAAGCAAAACACCGGAACGCATTTCCCGGCCTCAGTCACAGGATGTCGCGGGCGGGACCGTGTCGCCGCCGCTACCTGCAAGGAGAGGGCATGCGAAAGATAGGCCTCGGCATGTGCTGGAACGACCTCACCGTCGGCGAGGAATTCCGCACCATCGGCCGGACGATCACCGAAACCGACCTGGTCAATTTCATCAACACGACAGGCATGGTGGAAGTGCTCTTCACCGATGTCGAATATCTCAAGGCCCACGGCCCCATGAACGGCCGTGTGGTGCCCGGCGCGCTGGTCTATTGCATGGCCGAAGGTTTGCTCGTCCAGTCGATGATGCAGGAGACGGGCCTCGCCTTCCTGCACATGGAGTTCAACGTCAAGGGACCTACCTTTGTCGGCGACACGATTCATGTGGAATGCAAAGTGCTTCAGGCGCGACCGACATCCAGGGGGCGCGGTCTGGTGCGCACCCGCAACCGGATCGTGACCCAGCGGAACGAAACGGTGATCGAATATACGCCGTTGCGAATGATGGCCGGCCGGTTCGACGCCTCCCGAACATAAAATCCGGTATCCGGCCGTCAGCGTTCCTCGGGAAATCCTCGGCCCGCGGCAAGAGAGGCCGCCGTGCGCATGGCGCTCAGCATCATCGCCGGATCGGCGGTGCCCTTGCCCGCAATGTCATAGGCCGTTCCATGCGCGACCGTCACATGCAGGTAGGACGGCCCGAGGATGATGGCGCAATTGCCGGAAAAGCCCCATGTCTTGACCGCGATGTGTCCCTGATCGTGATACATCGCGAGGACGATGTCGTATCGGCCTTCAACGCATTGCCGGAACACGGAGTCGGGACTTACGGGCCCTTCGGCATCTATGCCTTCCGCCCTCGCCCGCGCGACGCCGGGCGCGATGGCTTCGCGGTCTTCATCTCCCATCGCGTGAGGGTTGAGTCCCGCGACGACAATCCGCGGGCGGGCGATCCCCCAGTTCCGCATAGCGCCGTCTATCTGCCGCAAGGCAAGCGCCACGAGATCGGGGCTGATGATTTCGCAAACGCGCCGGAGCGGAATATGGTCGGTCAGATGCGCGACGCGGAGCGGACCAGTCAGCAGAACAAGATAGCTTTCGCCGGGTGTCGGACTGACGATGCCCGGCACCTTGCGGGCAAGTTTGAGGGAGCCGGAGCTGATTGGTCCCATGACGCCAGCCGCGATGGCGCCGCCGGATGCAAGGGCACTCATTTCGTCGAGCCACAGCGCCGATGCCTCCCCGCCGCGCACCGTATCCTCCGCGAGCGGCAGTTCGGACGCTTTCAAGGCGCCTGAATCGATGATGTCGACGATAGCAGGGTCGTCGCTCAGATCGTCGATCGATCGGGTCACCCGCACGCTGCACGACACGCCGGTGATTTCCACGGCGCGCTCCATTGCCGCCGCGCTGCCGATCAGGACGGGAATGGACAGCTCATGCACATGGCCAGTCGCGAGGGCGCGGGCAATCACCTCGGGACCGACCCCTGCCGGATCTCCGATCATCGTGCCGACAATGGGTCGCGCTTGCTTGCTGTTCACGTCCTGCTGTCCTCAGACGTTGTAGACATCGATCATCGTGTCGGCGACGTCGTTCAGAACGACGGTCTTTTTCCGGGCGATAAGCCAGGTATCGCCGTGCTCCGCCAGATCGTATTCCGCCCATCCGTAGTAGGCGAGGGTTCGATCCTCGCGAACCGACTGAACCGTCCAGGAAGTTCGCGCATGGACGCCACCTTCCCGTCCCTCGACGGAAAGCAGCGTAAACATGTGGCAGGTCCGCATGAGCGGCATCGTCGCGGATGACCGGCGCGATCGAATGCGGTAGATGCGATCCTCCAGACCGGCACGGCTTGAATAGTAAATCAGCGAGATTTCGCTCTGCGGATCGACCGTGAGTTCCCCATCATCGTCCCATGCCGGCAACCAGTATTCGGCGTCCTCGCGATAAAGCGCCAGCCAATCATCCCATTTCCGCTCATCGAGGCAAAGCGCTTCCCTGCCAAGAAACCGCTGCACCGAAATCCAGCATCGTTCGCCGCTCGTCATTCTGCGGCCCTCGAACGATCGTTTTCGCGAGTGAGGGACGCTTCCGCCCGCTCCTGCGCGATCGCGTGTTTCATCCGCTCGATCCACTCCTTGTGCATGGTGACGAAAAGTCCTTCATCGGCGACATTGATGCTGCTCATGGTCGCGTCGATGTTGAGCCCCTTGCCAAACTTCCCCGACCCTTGAACGCTTCTCGTTGCCCCGCGCGACAAATCGTTATAGCGACCACCATCGCGGCCATACGCGATCTGGCAATTGTTGAACTCCGTCAAATCGTCGGGCGTGGCCATGCCGCTGGCATTGAAGAAATCCTCATACTGTCGAATGCGCATCGCCCGCGCCCGCGCACTTTCTCCAACCGGCGCGATGCAATATGTCGTTATTTCCGTTTCATCGACCGAGATCGGACGCACGATACGGACTTGTGTGCTGACCTGATCCATCAGGAACACATTCGGAAACAAAAGAAGATTTCGTGTGGTTTCGGTCATCCAGCGGGAGCGCTCCTCGCCGAATTTCCGCTTGTACTGGTCGACAAACTCAAAATTGGGCCGGGAGGCAGAACTGGCCGACGCGTTCCAGATCAAAGCGTGTCCGTGATCGAATGAGAAAAAACCGCCCTGATCCGTCTTCATCCACGCGGATACGTTTGCGCTCTTGGTGGTGTTCGTTGAACCGCCCGTCATTCGGTTTGCGACGGTCAACAGGTAGTTGGAATGCACGGTCGGCACGTGATACCCGTCGAGACCGTTCTCGGTCTGCATCTTCCAGTTGCCGCGATAGGTATACCGCCCGACCCCGCGGATGATTTCAAGCTTCCCTTCCGGCGACTGATCCACCATGAGATCGATGAAGGTCTTCGTACCCGCAAGGTAATCGCTCAGCGGTGGCACGTCCTCTGAAAGGCTGGCGAAAACGAATCCCTTGTAGGATTCCAGGCGTCCGACTTCGCGGAGACCCAGATCGCTCCGGTCGAAATGTTCCGGATATGCGCCATTTTCCTCGTCTGTGACATTCAGCAGCGCGCCATCGTTGCTGAACGTCCAGCCGTGAAACGGGCATGTGAATGTCGCTCGCCTGCCCCGTTTTTCCCGGCACAGCCGCGCGCCGCGATGCGTGCATGCATTTATAAAGCATTTCAATTCGCCCGACCGGTTCCGGGTCAGAAGCACAGGTTGACGACCGATTGTCAGGGTCAGAAAGGCGCTTTCGTTGGCGAGCTGGCTTTCATGGGCGAGAAACACCCAGTTGCGCTCGAAGATGTGCTTCATCTCAAGAGCGAACAACTCGGGATCGGTGAATATGGCGCGGTCGAGCATGAAGCGCCCGCTCGACGTATCCTCGACAAGCCATGAATCGAGACCGTGGCGAATGCGATCGAATGGGTTGCTCACGCCGGATGTACTCATAATGCTTCCTCCCTCGCCTTTTGGCCGGCCACGAGACCGGCACGCGATTGTTTTCCGCCCCAGCGACAAACCGGCTTCGACCTTCAATGCATTCAGAGTCCATCGCATCGCAATGCGTCACATGGTCGTGTAGCCTCCGTCGACGACAACCTCGGAGCCTGTCATGTAGGACGACTCGTCGGATGCCAAAAACAGGACCGCATAGGACACCTCGACGGGTTCGGCCGGCCGACCAATAAGCGTGGCGCTCAAGACCTGTTTGGCGACATCCGCATCGCTGAGAATATCCTTTGTCATATTCGTGCGGATGATTCCGGGGTGCACGGAATTCACGCGAATCTTGAAAGGCGCATAATCCACAGCCGTCGATTTCGTCAGCAAGCGAACGGCGCCCTTCGATGCCTGATACGCCGCCGTGGCGGGCGCACCGATCAGTCCGTAGATCGAGGAAATATTGACGATCGAACCGCCGCCAGCCGCCTTCATCGCGGGTAATATATATTTCGTGCCATAGAATACGCTTTTTACATTGACGTCGAGAACACGTGCGAAGTCTTCATTCGAGGTGTCCTGCACAGCAGAAAAAACGAGAATACCGGCATTGTTCACGAGGATGTCGACGCGTCCGAAAGTGGACTTCGCCTGCTGTGAAATCCGCTCCCAATCCGAGACGCTCGACACATCGTGCCTGAAAAATCGCGCCTGCCCACCGTGATCGTTGATCTCCTCGACCACGGCGTTGCCGCCCTTCTCGTCCATGTCGGTCACGATCAGCGTTGCGCCTTCGCGCGCAAGCAGCAAGGCGTGGGAACGCCCCATGCCGTTGGCGCCGCCCGTCACAAAGGCGATTTTCCCGTCTACCCGTCCCATGCAGTCCTCCCGTTGGGATGCCGCGCCGACTCCGGCGCTGTCACTCAAATCGTCGTCTAGGCAACCCCAAGCTCGCGTTTCGCGAAATCGGTAACGCCCTTGTAGTCGGCCTTGCCGTTCGGCGCGCGAAGAGGCACGGCGCCGACCAGAATGCGCTTGGGCGTTTTGTAGCCAGCGAGATGCGAGCGGACGTGCTTGCGCAAATCCTCTTCGTCGAACTTCGCGCCGCTCGCCAGCATGACGATGCCGGTGACCGCCTGACCCCATTTCTGGTCGGGCACACCGACGACAAGCGCATCCTCGACGGCGGGATGCGTCTTCAGAATTTCCTCGATCTCCTCCGGGTAGACCTTCTCGCCCGCCGTGTTGATGCAGACGCTGCCGCGTCCCAGCAATGTCAGGCTGCCGTCTTTTTCCACAACGCACCAGTCGCCGGGAATGGAATAGCGGGCCCCGGCGATGGTCTTGAAGGTCTTGGCGGTCTTTTCCGGATCCTTGTAATAGCCAACGGGAATCGGGCCACCCAGGGCGATGATGCCCGGCTTGCCGCTGCCGGGTTCGACCGGCTGATCGCTTTCATCGAACACGCGGCACCGGCCGCCGATCTGGAACCTGGCGGTCTTGACCTCGCCGGCGCTCGTCATGATCGAACTGCCGAAACCGAGTCCCTCCGAGGCACCGAAGGAATCCATCAGAATGACATTCGGCAAATGCCTGAGCAGGCCGCTCTTCACTTCCGTGCTCCACATAACGCCGGAAGAAACGATCGAGACGACGCTGGCCAGGTTGTATTTGCCAGGCGCCTCGTCGAGCGCCGCCAGCATCGGCCGGGCGAAAGCGTCGCCGACGATCGCCAGCGAATTGACACCATGGCGCGAAACCACCGACCAGAGTTCATGCGCGTCGAGGGTCGGGCTCTCCAGCGTGACGATGCAGCCGCCGCTCATCATATTGCCGATAGCCGTAATCAAGCCGGTGCCGTGCATCAGCGGGCAGGCAGGCATCGCCTTGGGCCCCGAACCGGAAGTCTTGATAAATTCGACCAACGCGGGAAGTGTCTCCGGGATCGGACCCAGCGCTCGAAGCGTCGTAAGCTGCGCTTCGCGCATGTCGTCGTGGCGCCACATGACGCCTTTGGGCATGCCCGTCGTGCCGCCCGTATAGATGAAAAGCATATCTTCTATCGAACGCTCGATGCCGAGCGGCGCACCATCTCCACTGGTGACGATCTTTTCGTAATTTTCCGCGAAGGGCGCGGCGGATCCGTCTTCGTTTACCTCAATGAAAGTGGCGACTTTCGTCAGCCGGTCTTTCAGTTCGACGATGATGTCCCGGAACTCGGAACCGTAAACGACCGTTTGCGCGTCGGAGTCATTGAAGATGTAGAAAACTTCGTCCGCCTTGTAGCGGTAGTTGATGTTGACATGGACAAGACGGCTCTTGAAGCAGGCCGCCATGGTCTCGACATATTCGGGTCGGTTTCGCATATAGAACGCGACCTTGTCGCCGGGCCTGGCGCCGCGCGCGATCAGCGCGCGCCCGAGATTGTTGGACCTCCGTGTCGTTTCTGCCCATGTGATTACCCGATCGCCATGAATAAGGGCGGGCGCATCCTGCGGCAGAACCGCCGAAATACTGTCGAGAATGTCACCGAAATTCCAAGCCATATGATCCTCCCTGAAAAATCCGGTCCTCGGGGTCGGCTTTTTTTGCGATCAAGCCGTTACGTCCCTAACCGTGCGTTGTCTCAACCGACCCGTCGCCGGAATTCCGGCAGGAAGTCAAACCCACCGGAATGCCGTTCAATGAAAATTCCGCATCATGCGGACGTGAACACCGGCAGCGCGTATCCGTCGCCAGCCTCGGAAAATTTGACCCTGACTTTCTGTCCGATGCGAATCTTGTCGATTTCGCAATCGACGATATTCGTGAGCATTGCAACCCCTTCATCAAGCTCAACATAGGCGATGACATAAGGCGGCTTGGCTTGCCTCGTGACCGAATAGCTGTAGATCACGCCGTTGCCCGAAGCCTCGACGAACGCGGTGTCCTCCGAGAAGCAATGCGGACAAATAGTCCGCGGATAGTGGTGCACCTTGCCGCAGGCGTTGCAAGCCCGGATCAGGAGTTGCCCCTTTGCGGCACCTTCCCAGTAGGGCTTGCTCTCGGAATTGACGACAAGATTGATCTTGTTTTTCTGCTCGGTGCTCATGCGTCTTCGTTCCCCAGAATAACGGTTGCGCTGCCCATACGCGATCCCAGAAGCCCGCCGGTTCCATGCGCGAGAGCAATATCGCAATTGCGAACCTGAACCTTCGGATGAGCCTCACCGCGAACCTGACGAACCGCTTCGAGAACCTTGGTCATGCCGCCGCGATTGCCCGGGTGGTTGTTGCACAATCCCCCGCCATCCGTGTTGAAGGGCAATTTGCCGACGCCGGAAATCAGATTGCCGTCCGAGACGAACTTCCCGCCCTCACCTTTTTTGCAAAAACCCAGATCTTCGAGCGTTTCCAGCACTGTAATAGTGAAGGAATCATAGACGGAGGCGTATTTAATATCGGCGGGCGTGACGCCGGCTTCAGCGAACGCTTTGGGTCCGCTCCAACGCGCGCCGGAATAGGTCAGATCGACCTGGCCCGCCGCGAGATGCTTGGGCGCCTCACCGGCACCGAGAACCTTGACGCGGGTACGCTTCAGCGACTTCGCCACTTCCGGGCTCACCATCACAATGCCGCCACCACCGTCGGTAATGACGCAACAGTCGAGCCGGTGCAACGGATCGGCAATCATCGGCGAATTGACGACATCCTCCACGGTCACAACGTCGCGGAGCCTGGCATGTTCATTGTGCTGGGCGTGATGGGATGCGGCGACCTTGATCCATGCGAGTTGCTCGCTGGTGGTGCCGTATTCGTACATATGCCGCATCGCACACATGGCGTACATATTCGTGACGTTGGGGCCATAGGGCATTTCGAACGGAAAGTCCGGCGCTTGCTGGTTGTAGTAACGGACGGGCTTACCTTCTTTCGCGTCGGCAACCGGCCTGCCTGCCAGCGTGATCAGCGCCACATTGCAATGCCCCGCGGCTATGGCCTGCGCTGCGTGATTGACATGGACGATGTAGGAAGACCCGCCGGTCTCCGTGCTGTCCATATGACGCACATTGTTGAGGCCCATATATTCGATCATGTTGATCGGGCCCAACCCCGGTGCGTCGCCGGCGCAGAAATATGCGTCAACATCGTCCTTTGAAAGACCAGCGTCCGCCAGCGCACCCTTCGCGATCTCGGCGTGAAGTTGCGGCAGCGTCTTGTCCAGCGCCGCGCGGCACGGATGCTCGTAGATGCCGACTATGTAGGATTTTCCGTTGATACCCATCCCTATCCCTTATCATGAATTTCATATTGCTTACCGCATTCAAGGGGGATACGTCCACCCCGTCCACGAAAGGCAGAAGCGCCGGTTATGGCCGATCGGAAGAACAGATCGAGCGAGGGGGGGGAACGGATTGGGGACGGTGAGGATTGAAAACGTGGGCGGCGTCAGGACCATCACGCTTGCACGCGTCGAAAAGTGGCCTGCCCCCCCGAAATGCCACCAATCAAAGGCTAAACCCACCCCAAATTCGGTTTGGCCAACTGAAGTGGTCCCGCAGATGCCCGTGCGGCATAGCCGCCCCGGCATATCTGCCGTCATTCACCCGTGTCGGGGCGCTGGATTCCTGATTATCTCCGCGCTCTCGGACCTGCTCAAGAAACCAGCAACTTCTGCTGACGCTTCACCGCACACGCAGAGAACACGCAATCCTCTAAACGACAGCCGGCGAAGGTAAATCTCCCAAATCCATCGCTGGACGAACAAGACGCATTTTCTCAAGTACCAAGACGCTTACCGATGTTGACGCGTATTGCGGAGTTAACACTTTTGCGCCCACAATATCCTTTAGTGCGCTCTATCGGTGCACATGGAATGCACACGCGATCGCATTCCATCGCGGACCGGGCATGCGAAATCGCCCATCGAATTTTCTCCACGCCCATTTCATCTTTTTCCGCGCCGACAAAGCCACAACTACGACGAAGCAGGCCCAACTACTTCTAAGTCTTTGATGTGGCTTTGCTTCTTGTTGATCCCCTGCTGGCAATCGCCAGATATTGATGGTCGCATCCGACACTGGATGCCATGTCAGATGGATGGCAAGATGGCAAAGCGTAATCGAGACGGGCGTCGGCCCGCCGACGGCAATGCGGCAAACTCGGACGTCGACCCTGATCTTGAGAGAATCCGTCTTGCGTTCGTCCCTCTGGTGAAATTGCTTGCTCGGCAAGCAGCACGGGAGTGGTTGCGATCAGCGGCGAACAGAATTACGCCCAAGGAAGAGAAGGAGCAATCAGGACAGGAGTGAGCATGTCCCGTGTCGCCCTCTACGCCCGCTACAGCAGCGACAATCAGCGCGATGCGTCGATTGAAGATCAGTTGCGGCTCTGCCGGCTTCATGCCGAGCGCCAAGGCTGGAAGGTCGTCGATAGCTACTCCGATCGCGCGATCTCCGGCGCTTCACTTCTTCGTCCGGGAATTCAGGAGTTGATCTCCGACGCGCAACGTCAGCATTTCGATACCGTGCTGACGGAATCCCTCGACCGGCTTTCTCGCGATCAGGAAGATATCGCCGGCCTCTACAAGCGCATGCGCTTCGCCGACGTACGGATCGTCACTCTTTCGGAGGGCGAGGTCAGCGAGTTGCATATTGGACTCAAGGGAACGATGGGTGCGCTCTATCTCAAGGACCTTGCCGACAAAACACGTCGAGGTCTGCGCGGTCGCGTCGAAAACGGAAAATCAGGCGGCGGCCTCTGCTACGGCTACGACGTCGTCCAGCGCTTGTCCGAGAGCGGAGAGCCGGTCCGCGGCGACCGAACGATCAACGAGTCCGAGGCCGCTATCGTCCGGCGTATCTTCCGCGACTATGTCGCCGGCAGCTCATCACGAACGATCGCCCAGGTGCTGAACCGAGAGGGCGTGCCCGGTCCCTTCGGCAAGGCGTGGGGGCCGAGCACCATCCACGGCAATCCAAAACGCGGCACCGGTATTCTCAATAACGAACTCTATGTCGGCCGGCTGGTGTGGAACCGCCAGCGCTACATCAAGGACCCGGACACCGGCAGGCGCGTCTCACGCGCCAACCTTGAATCCGAGTGGGTTGTCCAGGACGTGCCGGACCTTCGGATCGTCGAGCAGGCTCTCTGGGACCACGCCAAAGCGCGCCAGGAAACGATGGCGCTCGGGCCACAAGAGCCGGGCACCAACCCGCTCGTCGACCGACGCCGGCCCAAGTATCTTCTCTCCGGGCTTGTCAGATGTGGCCGCTGCGGCGGTGGCTACTCGTTGATCTCGAAGAACCTGCTCGGTTGCGCCGCGGCGCGGACCAAGGGGACCTGCGACAACCGGCTGAACATTCGTGTCGAAACGCTTGAGGCATCGGTCCTGAGCGGCCTGCGCACGCACCTGATGGAACCGAAGCTGTTCGAGACGTTCTGCGAGGAGTTTACGCGGGAGGTCAATCGTCAGCTCATCGAGCGCCGGACGACACTGGTCGCTCAACGCAAGGAAGTCGAGCGCATCGAACGGGATATCGATCGCGCCATTCAGGCGATCTTCGACGGTGTGCCGGGCGCACAGCTCAAGGACAAGATAGGCGCGCTCGAGACGCGCAAGGCGGAGTTGACGGCGATCCTCGCCGAGGCCAAGGAACCTCCCGCTCTCCTTCACCCCAACATGGCGCACCTGTACCGCAAGCGCGTGGCTACGCTTCATGATGCCCTGCAGAAGAAGGAGGCCAAGAGCGAAGCAAGCGGCGCCATTCGCGCGCTCGTCGACCAAGTGACGCTCGTTCCCGAAAATGGCGAACTGACGATCGTGCTTAAAGGCGACCTCGCCGCCATGCTCTCCTTCGCAGCCAACAAAAAACCCGGCTCCATTTCTGGAACCGGGTTGCTTGCATCGCAAGTATCGTTGGTTGCGGGGGCAGGATTTGAACCTGCGACCTTCAGGTTATGAGCCTGACGAGCTACCGGGCTGCTCCACCCCGCGTCAAATTCTGCGCGAACCGGATTTCGCTTTCTCGCCCGCGCACGCGATCAAGACAAACGGGTCAGGATGAGTGGCGGATGGCCGCGAAACGGCTCGGATCGGAAGAAGGGATGAACGATATGCGCTTGGCAGGCCTGGCAGCGACCTACTCTTCCATGCCTTAAGACATAGTACCATTGGCGCTGAGGAATTTAACGGCCGAGTTCGGGATGGGATCGGGTGTAGGCTCCTCGCTATAACCACCAGGCCGGCGAAGGGCATATCGTCAGGGTTCGAATGATTATCGTTGTTTGGTCTGTTGTCGTTGTCTTGTCTCGCTCACGGAATGAGCAGAGATAAATGAGAGTAATCAAGCCAATCGAGCGATTAGTACCAGTAAGCTCCATGCGTTGCCGCACTTCCACACCTGGCCTATCAACGTGGTCGTCTTCCACGGCTCTCAAGGGAAAACTGGTTTTGAGGTGGGTTTCCCGCTTAGATGCTTTCAGCGGTTATCCCGTCCATACATAGCTACCCGGCTGTGCCGCTGGCGCGACAACCGGTCCACCAGAGGTATGTCCATCCCGGTCCTCTCGTACTAGGGACAGATCCTCTCAATTTTCCTACACCCACGGCAGATAGGGACCGAACTGTCTCACGACGTTCTAAACCCAGCTCACGTACCACTTTAATCGGCGAACAGCCGAACCCTTGGGACCTGCTCCAGCCCCAGGATGTGATGAGCCGACATCGAGGTGCCAAACCTCCCCGTCGATATGGACTCTTGGGGGAGATCAGCCTGTTATCCCCGGCGTACCTTTTATCCGTTGAGCGATGGCCCTTCCACGTGGAACCACCGGATCACTATGACCGACTTTCGTCTCTGCTCGACATGTACGTCTCGCAGTCAGGCAGGCTTATGCCATTGCACTCGACAGCTGATTTCCGACCAGCCTGAGCCTACCATCGCGCGCCTCCGTTACTCTTTGGGAGGCGACCGCCCCAGTCAAACTACCCACCATGCAGGGTCCCGGATCCGGATAACGGACCGCGGTTAGACATCAGTAAAAGTAAGGGTGGTATTTCAAGGACGGCTCCACGAAAGCTGGCGCTCCCGCTTCAAAGCCTACCACCTATCCTACACATGCCGTCACTAATGCCACTGCAAAGCTATAGTAAAGGTGCACGGGGTCTTTCCGTCTAACCGCAGGAACCCCGCATCTTCACGGGGAATTCAATTTCACTGAGTCGATGCTGGAGA
Organism: Parvibaculum lavamentivorans DS-1; assembly: GCF_000017565.1. NCBI lineage: Bacteria > Pseudomonadati > Pseudomonadota > Alphaproteobacteria > Hyphomicrobiales > Parvibaculaceae > Parvibaculum > Parvibaculum lavamentivorans. The sequence continues at coordinate 1,905,378 of NC_009719.1, read as the reverse complement.
CAGCGGGGAAGTCGTTACGCCATTCGTGCAGGTCGGAACTTACCCGACAAGGAATTTCGCTACCTTAGGACCGTTATAGTTACGGCCGCCGTTTACCGGGGCTTCGATTCAAAGCTTGCACCTCTCCTCTTAACCTTCCGGCACCGGGCAGGCGTCAGACCCTATACGTCATCTTGCGATTTCGCAGAGCCCTGTGTTTTTAGTAAACAGTCGCTACCCCCTGGTCTGTGCCCCCCACACCTGGTTGCCCAAGCATGGGGCCTCCTTCTCCCGAAGTTACGGAGGCAATTTGCCGAGTTCCTTCAGCATCGTTCTCTCAAGCGCCTTGGTATACTCTACCAGTCCACCTGTGTCGGTTTAGGGTACGGTCTCATGTGG